>DAHVRJ010000123.1:0-33885 GCA_027322505.1 Demequinaceae bacterium | reverse complement strand
GTGCGAGCTGCGTCAGTAACACCGGCGCGGGCACTTGGGCTCGAAGAGGACGTTGGGGCATTGCACGCGGGATTACGTGCCGACGTTCTAGTCACTGATGACCAGTTGGCGCCATTGGCGGTGGCCCGCGCGGGTCGCTGGGTACATGTGAACGGGACAAGCCCTAGCCTGGGGTAATGGTTCGACTTACTCGGATTTATACCCGCACCGGCGATGATGGTTCTACTGCTTTAGGAAATTTCGAGCGCGTGCCGAAGACCGATGCGCGTCTCGTTGCTTACGCCGATACCCATGAGGCGAATGCTGCTATCGGACTGGCGGTTGCTTTCTTGCGCCAAGATGCGGGAAGTTCCGAGGCGGAACCGGCCCGCGAAAATACTGACGCTGCAGCGGCAGCCCCCAGTGTCGCGCTCGCCGATGTGCTTGAGCGGGTACAAAATGATCTCTTCGACGTGGGCGCCGATCTTTCGGTACCGCTAAATCCGGCGCCGAGCGGCCCCGAACTTCGAGTGCAAGAAGAGTGGATCACCGAGTTGGAGACCTACTGTGACCACTTCGGGGAAAACTTGCCAAAGCTGGAGTCGTTCATTCTGCCCGGCGGAAGTGCGGTGGCAGCGCAACTTCATGTAGCTTCGACGGTGGTGCGGCGCGCGGAGCGCGCCGCCTGGGTCGCACTGGCCGAATTTGGGGATGATCCAGATGGCGGCGTGAACCCACTGACAGCCAAGTATCTAAATCGGTTATCCGACCTGCTGTTCATCACGGCTCGCTATGCCAATGGCGCGCACGGAGACATCCTGTGGCAGCCTGCCGGCGGCCGCTTGGAACCGCCCAAAAAGCGCGGTAATCGCCGGTAACTGGGTCGGCCGGCCCAGATAGTTGGCGGCTTTATAGCGGCGCCCGCATCGGCCCCGGCATCAGCCGCGTCATCGGCAGGCCCATCGGGCGTGCGGTCGACCGCCGTGCAATCGGGTCGTGCCACTGGCCGCGCAATGCCGCTCCCGCACATTCGTGGAGCCTTTTAGCCGAATAGCGCAATATCCACTACACACTAAGTTGAAGTTCTGGATTATCGCGCCTGTGTGGTGCTTTTTGCCCGCACAGGGCGACACTGGCTACACAGCCCGAAAGCGCAGCCCCCAGCAGCCGCGAAGTTTTAAGCAGCATCAAAAAAGCGTGGCCCTCAGACCACGCGTCCATGCCGTCCCGGCGGTGCGGATTCTACCCAAGATCGAAGGCCAGAATACGCATCATTGCTCATCGCCAGTTCAAATTCTTGCTCCGCGCATCGGCAGGTAACCAGTTGGGAAAACTCCCGTACCCGCAAGCCGTCGGATTCGGTAATGGGCTCCCGGGCAACTAAATCAATGTCGTCCCGAGACCAACTGTGCTTGGGGCGGAAGGAAATTGACGCCGTCCGATACCAATCAATCCGGTCTACGCAGTAATGCGCGATTCCTTGCTTCCAGATCGCGGGTCGTGCTGCACGACGTAACGCGCAGGAAAAAGAACCCACGCGTGCTGAAAGGGAACGAATTCGAGCAACAAACGCGATCGCTCCCACTACTACTAGGAGACAAACGACCGAAAGGACCGGCCACAGAGTCTCCATTTATCAAGCCTCAGTATCGACAACTGTGTCAATAACGATCGTCACGTTGTCTTCATCGACGGAAACGAACCCACCAACGATTTGTTGGGAAACCAGTGCTTCTTTTTCGGCAGATGGAGTAACTCGCACCTGTCCAGTGCCTAATACCGCCATCAGCGGCTCGTGGCCTACTAAGACCCCCAGCTCCCCGCCGACGGCGGGCACTACAACGGAGCGCGCCGAGCCGGACCAAATGGTCTGGTCAGCCGCAACCACGTCAACCTGCAACTCAGCCACGAACGCTCCTATGCTCCTGCGTATCTATTTCAAGATTAGTACTCCGTGCCGGCCGGCCCATGACCAGGATCCACTGATCGGCGGCCAGCACGGAGCCAAATAAATCAACCGGTACTTACAGACCCAGTTCCTTCTGCAAGCGGGCGTGGTTGCGCTCGAGGTCTTCGATGCCACCAATATTGAAGAACGCCTGCTCGGGAACTTCGTCGTACTTGCCTTCGGCGATCGCGTCGAAAGCCTCAATGGTTTCGGAAACGGGAACCGTTGAGCCGGCAACACCGGTGAACTTCTCGGCCATGTAGGTGTTCTGCGACAGGAACTGCTCGATACGACGGGCGCGGTTTACTACCACTTTGTCGTCCTCGGACAATTCATCAACACCCAAAATCGCAATGATGTCCTGCAGTTCCTTGTTCCGCTGCAGAATCGACTTCACATGCGTTGCCACCTCGTAGTGCTTATCACCGACGTAGCGGCGGTCCAAAATGCGCGAGGTCGAAGCCAGCGGATCAACGGCCGGGTACAGACCGCGCGAGGCAATGTCACGCGAGAGCTCGGTCGTGGCGTCCAGGTGCGCGAATGTCGTGGCCGGCGCGGGGTCGGTGTAGTCGTCCGCGGGAACGTAAATTGCCTGCAGGGACGTAATCGAGTGACCGCGCGTTGAGGTAATGCGCTCTTGCAGCAGCCCCATCTCATCGGCGAGGTTCGGTTGGTAACCAACCGCCGAGGGCATGCGACCCAGCAGCGTGGAAACTTCAGATCCGGCCTGCGTGAAGCGGAAAATGTTGTCAATAAAGAGCAACACGTCCTGATTTTGGACGTCACGGAAGTACTCGGCCATGGTCAAGGCCGACAGCGCAACACGCAGCCGCGTGCCCGGTGGCTCATCCATTTGCCCGAAAACAAGGGCGGTCTTGTCAATAACGCCCGACTCGGTCATTTCCGCGATGAGGTCGTTGCCCTCACGGGTGCGCTCCCCAACACCGGCGAATACTGAAACACCGTCATGGTCTTCCGCAACGCGGTAGATCATTTCTTGAATCAGTACGGTCTTCCCAACACCGGCGCCACCGAAGAGACCAATTTTTCCACCCTGCACATACGGGGTGAGCAGGTCAATAACCTTGATCCCGGTCTCGAACATCTCGGTCTTGGACTCAAGCTGGTCGAAGTTGGGGGGCTTGCGGTGGATGGGCCAGCGCTCATCTACCTGAAGGGTCTCCCCCTCCGGCAGGTTCAAGCAGTCCCCCGTGACGTTGAAGACCCGGCCCTTGGTCACATCGCCGACGGGAACAGAAATGGGCGCACCGGTATCAGTAACGGACGCGCCACGAATAAGGCCGTCAGTGGGCTTTAGGGCAACCGCGCGCACGAGGTTATCGCCCAAGTGCAGGTTGACCTCCATGGTCAGGGTGAACTTCTCATCCCCCTGATGCCCCATGTCGATTTCAACAGTAAGCGCGTTATAAATGTCGGGGACGGCATCCGCCGGAAATTCGACATCCACAACGGGGCCGATTACCCGCGCGACGCGGCCCTGGGCCGGGGCGTCCTGCAGGCCAGATACGGCTTCAGTGGCGGTGGTCGTCATGTCTCTCTCTTCGGGTTGTCTCGTGGGACAGGTTAAATTTCTCTAGTTTATCCAGCATTAACTGGCTGCCAAGGCGTCGGCACCCGAGACGATCTCAGAGATTTCTTGGGTGATTTCGCTCTGACGGGCAGCATTCGCCAACCGCGTGTATTCGCGAATGAGGTCCTCAGCGTTCTCAGTTGCCGTGTGCATCGCACGCTGGCGTGCGGCCAGTTCGGAGGCTGCCGCCTGCAAAAGCGCGTTCCAGATGCGAGATTCGACGTAGCGCGGCAATACCGCATCGAGTACCTCTTGGGCGGAAGGTTCAAAGTCATAAAGCGGCAACGGATCATCGCCCGGCTCCGCTACACCTTCAACGATCTCCAGCGGCAACATGCGCACGACACGCGGTTCCTGGGTGACCATGTTGATGAACCGCGTATCCACAATGTGTAACTGGTCAACGCCGCCCTCTTCTGCCGAAACATTAAAGGCGTTGAGCAACTCATCGGCGATCTCTTTGGCCGTAACGGCTTGTGGGGCGTCGGTATTTCCGACCCAGTAACGCTGCATGGGAGTGCCGCGGAAGCGGAAGTAGCTCACACCCCGCTGCCCCACCACATAGCGCACCACTTCCTTGCCCTCGCCCTCCAAGCGCTCCGTTAAACGCTCCGCCTCGCGGATTACGTTTGCGGAGTAGGCACCGGCCATTCCGCGGTCGGAGGTGAGTAGCAATAGGGCCGCGCGATTAGTCTCGGTGCGGGGCTGCACCAGTGGGTGCTCCGCATCAGAGTGGGTGGCAACTGCCGATACCGCCCGGGTCAGCGCCTCGACGTAGGGTCGGGCTGCTTCTGCTCTATCCCGCGCCTTTCCAATGCGCGATGCGGCAATGAGCTCCATCGCTGAAAACATTTGCTGCAGCGATTTGGTGGAGCTAATTCTTTGCCTATATACGCGCTGAGATGCCGACATACTCTAGCCCCGCTTCTGCCGGACGATCTGCTCTTGTTCCACGGGGGCAGCTTCGTCCTCGTCGTCTTCGGTGTACACCAGCGGGGAGCCATCCTTCAATAAGAAGCTCTCCCGGAAGGCCGCAATCGCCTCACTCAAAGCCGCTTCCGTATCTTCGGAAAGCTGGCCGGTATCGCGAATGGTCGTCAGCACGTCGGTGTTGCGCCGCACGTGGTCAAGTAGTTCACTTTCGAAGCGCAATACGTCTTCAACTGGCACATCATCCAAGTGCCCCTTGGTACCGGCCCAAATAGAAACCACCTGGTCTTCGACCGGATAGGGCTCGTACTGGCCCTGCTTGAGTAGTTCCATCAAACGGGCACCGCGTGTTAGCTGCGCCCGCGAGGCCGCATCCAGGTCGGAGGCAAACATTGCGAACGCTTCCAGCGATCGGTATTGCGCCAGGTCGAGCTTCAACGTACCGGAGACGTTCTTCATCGCTTTAACCTGCGCATCACCACCAACGCGCGATACGGAGATACCAACGTCAACTGCCGGTCGCTGGTCGGCGTTGAACAAGTCGGATTGCAAGAAGATCTGACCATCGGTAATTGAAATAACGTTGGTCGGAATATAAGCCGATACGTCGTTGGCCTTCGTTTCAATGATCGGCAGGCCCGTCATTGAGCCGCCGCCCATTTCATCGTTCAACTTCGCACACCGCTCCAATAAGCGCGAGTGCAGGTAGAACACGTCACCGGGGTAGGCTTCGCGGCCCGGCGGGCGGCGCAGCAGCAGTGAAACCGCACGGTAAGCCTCGGCCTGTTTGGAGAGGTCATCAAAAATGATTAGGACGTGCTTGCCGTCGTACATCCACTGCTGGCCAATGGCCGAACCGGTGTAGGGCGCGAGGTACTTAAACCCAGCCGGATCGGAAGCGGGGGCAGCCACGATGGTGGTGTATTCCAGCGCGCCGGCTTCTTCAAGGGCGGCCTGCACACCGGCAATGGTGGAGCCCTTTTGCCCAATAGCGACATAGATGCAGCGCACCTGCTTGTCCGGGTCGCCACTTTCCCAGTTTGCCCGCTGGTTAATGATCGTGTCGATCGCCAGCGCGGTTTTACCCGTCTGTCGGTCCCCAATAATCAGTTGGCGCTGCCCGCGACCGATGGGAACCATCGAGTCAATTGCTTTCAAACCAGTTTGCAGCGGTTCATCAACCGACTTTCGGGCCATTACCGAGGGGGCCTGCAGCTCCAGGGCACGCCGACCAGTGGCTTTAATTTCACCTAGGCCATCTACCGGTTCGCCCAGCGGGTCAATGACCCGGCCGAGGAAAGCGTCACCAACCGGCACGGAAAGTACCTCTCCGGTGCGGCGGACTTCCTGCCCCTCTTCAATCCCGGTGAATTCACCCAGAACAACTACACCGATGTGTCGCACATCTAAGTCTTGTGCGAGGCCAAGCGTGCCGTCTTCAAAGCGCAGCAACTCATTAGCCATGGCCCCGGGCAGTCCCTCTACCTGGGCGATGCCGTCACCGGCGAGTGTTACCCGACCGATCTCCTCGCTTGCGGTGTCGGCCGGGGAGTATGAGCGGACGTACTCGTCCAGCGCCTCACGGATCTCCTCCGGGCTGATGCTCAGATCAGACATCTGCGGTTCCTGCTCTCCTCGTTATCGCCGAACTTCCCGGCGGTAAGAAATGGTCTTGTAAATCTAACTAGCGAAACTACGACGAGCTTCACTCAGGCGGGTTAATACGGTGGCGTCGAAGATTTCATCGCCAATTCTAATGCGAATTCCGCCTAGAACTTCGGGCTCCACGGCGACATTCAACTGGACCTCAACGCCGTAGATCTGCTTTAGCAGGCCCTTGATCCGGTCGTGCTGGGGCTCCGATAGCGGGGTGGCCGACGTGACCGTGGCTACGCGTCGATCGCGCCGCGCGGCAGCCAAATCGCCCACCAGAAGCAAGGACGCGGTCAGGCTGCGACCCCGGGGGTGAGCCACTGCCCGCTTCGCCAGTTCGCGAGCGATCGGGTGTGCATTGCCAATCAGCTTCTCAATAACGGCGGTGCGCTGGGATGCTGGAAGGTCGTTATCGGCCAACGCAATGCGCAGGTCCCTATGGCGGTGGACTTCGCGATCAAACTGGAAGAGCTGATCTGCAACGGTCTGCATTTCGCTGGCATTTTCGGCCGCGATGAGCATCGCTTCAACGCCGATGAACTCTACGGCGTCAGCCAAGTCATTTTCTTTCGACCAGCGTTCAGCAGCTAACCGCTCCATGATGTTGACGGTGCGCTCATCGCTTTTGGCGAAAAGCTGCTTCACGAGCCCGGCCTTGTCGGCGCCCGCGCGGGCAGGGTCGGTAAGCGCCCGCCGCAGCGGGCCCGAGCCGTCTAAAATCGAGACAATGTCGAGCAGCTGCTCACCAATCGTCTCGGCGTCTTTACCAGCAGCAGCTAAGACGGGTTCTGCCTCCGCCAAAACTGCTCTAGCCGACGCAAGGCTCGTACCGTGCATCAGTTCTCCTTCGTTGTGCCCACAGCTTGGTTCTCAAGATTGTCAAGGAACCGGTCTACTACGCGCGATTGGCGCGCCTCGTCAGCTAGGGCTTCGCCCACGATCTTCGAAGCTAACTCCGTAGCTAAGGCGCCCACTTCGGCACGCAGCGAAACTGCGGCGGCCTGGCGTTCAGCTTCTAACTGACGCTGACCATTTTCCACAATGCGTGTTGCTTCCGCTTTCGCATTCTCGCGAGCTTCAGCAACAATTTCCGCTGCCTCAGACCGGGCAGCATCACGCGTAGTGGCGGCGTCGCTGCGAGCCGCGTCCACGATGGCGCGACGCTCCTCTTCGGCTTCACGCGCCTGCTCTTCAGCAGTTTCGGCATACGCCAGGCCCGCTTCAATTTTGGCAGAGCGCTCATCGAGGACCTTGGTAAAAGCCGGCAGTGCCTTCTTCAACAAGACCCAGGCGATGATGGCTAAACAGACCGCCGCCCAAATCAGGTCGTAGGTAGCCGGCAGCAAGAGGTCTCTACCGGAGACCTCCAGCTCCTCAGCGAGTGTCAGGGTGCCAATCATTAGAACAGCAGACCCGCAACCAGGCCGATCAGACCGAGAGCTTCAACCAGGGCCATACCGATAAACATGTTGATGCGCAGCGGGCCAGCAACCTCTGGCTGGCGCGCAGTTGCTTCCTGCGTCTTGGCCACGAGGTAACCAATACCGATGGCCGGGCCAAGCGTTGCGAGGCCGTATCCAACGGTTGCAATGTTGCCATCAACGGCGGCAAGAATTGTACTGGTGTCCACTTGTCAGTTCCTTCCAAATTCGGCCGGAACTTACTTCCGGTCGACGTGCGGTGGGTTTTTCACAACGCCGGGCGGCGAAGCGAAGTTTTCTTTATGCCGTGTCCCCAATGGAGAGACTGAGATACACGGCAGATAACAGTGTGAAGATATATGCCTGAAGCGCGGCGACAAAAATTTCAAAGAGTGTGAAGGCAAATGCCGCGCCGAACGCGAGCACCCCCACTCCCTTTATTGCCGTCGCTGCTTCAAAGAACAAAAAGTGCGTCATGGCGAAGAATGTCACCAACAGCAGGTGGCCGGCGACCATGTTGGCCAAAAGACGAATGGTGAGCGTGGCCGGGCGCAAGATGAACGTCGACAGAATTTCAATCGGCGTCAAAATGAAGTACAGCGGCCAGGGCACACCCGGGGGAAAGAGGGCGTTTTTGGTAAAGCCCCATCCGCCCTGGGCCTTTACCCCCGCGATAATGAACGCGAAAAGCGAGACGATCGCCAGCAGGAGCGGGACGCCGATTACTGACGTTCCGGCAATGTTTAGGCCCGGAATGATTCCGGTGAGATTCATGGCCAAAATCGCGAAAAACATGAACGTCAAGATCGGCACATATGGCCGGGCGCGCTTCTTGCCAATTACCTCTTCAGCAATGTTGACGCGCACAAAATCAAGCGCCATCTCTGCGACGGACTGGGCCCGCGTGGGTACCAGCCGCACATTCCGACTCGCGAGCCAGAAAAGTACCGCTAAAACTAAGGTCGCAACAATGCGCACGAGCTGGATGCGGTTGAACTCGAAGATCGTTCCTTCAAAAAGGATGGGCGCGGGAAAGAATTCACCGATACCCGGGGCTTCGAAACCACCGTCTGATCCAGCGGCGGCGAACAGCATTGTCGTCGCTACGGTTGACAGGGCGTTCTCCTGGAAGTCAGCACCGCACCAAGTTGCTGCGACGAAATATCGACATGCAACTCAGTTTGGCTGGTTGGCAGATCCGAGGGCGAGCCTAACGCATATTGTTTTAAGATTTAACTCCACCTGCCCGTGTATGGCATGCGTCCACTAGAAACTGCCCGCATATCGAGAACCAGCGTGCCGATGACGGCAATAACGACTGTGCCCACGAAGACGGGCTTGTCATAGAACGTGGCATCGCGCACGGCAATTACCAGCCCTAAAACAATAACTACCTTCACAAACCACGTGCCCACGACCACCGCGGTCATAGTGGTGGGATTTGAATGCGTGGTCATCATCATCGCAACAATAGTCGCACCGCAAAACACCAGGGTGAGCCCGGCTCCCATGAGAGCTCCCCACACCCCGGGCATCTCGGCAACGAACCAACCCACTAGTGACCCCACGACCGCAACGACAACCGTCAGCGCCACCGCCCAGCGCAGGGCCTGACGCAAGATCACCCGCATCGCTGCCCCCGCCTCATCGGGTAGCGGCTCAAATCCGGTGGGTGCCACCGGAGATTTGTCACTCATGTTTTCGTCTTTTCTTTTGCCGGAGCTTTAGTCCGCGCGGGGCGTCGCAACAGTGAACGTAGTGGTCCTAGCGTAAGTAATAGCGCCAGAATGAATGCAAGCACCCAGATCCAAATTGCTTGACTGGGTGGCATCAAAACTAACAGCGCGGCGCCAAAGGCCCACACGGCCGTCCATAAATACATGATCACCACCGCGCCGCGATGGCTGTGCCCGAGTTCTAAAAGTCGATGATGCAGGTGCATCCGGTCGGCGTGAAACGGCGAGCGCCCCTTGCTCACCCGGCGCACCACCGAAATCAGTAAATCTGCCAAAGGGACCAACAGCACCGCGATGGGAACCAAGATCGGCACAAACGCCGGAAATAGTTCGGCCCGCGATACGACGTTCGGGTTCACTTGGCCCGTGACGGTCACCGTGGACGCGGCGAGCGTGAGCCCTAAAAACATCGCACCCGAATCGCCCATAAAAATCCGCGCGGGATGAAAGTTGTGCGGTAAGAATCCCAGACAACAACCAACTAGGGCCGCGACCACCAGCGAGGCCAGGGAAGAGAAATCACCGGGCGAGGCATCGCGCGTGAGCAGGTAGGAGTAGATAAAAAACGCCGAACCACCAATCATTGCGATACCGGCCGCCAGCCCGTCTAAACCGTCCACAAAGTTGACCGCGTTGATTGCCGTCACCACCGCGAGCACGGTGAAAACTAGTGACAAGCGCGCCGAAACCACGGTCACCCCGCCCACGGGAAGAGTCGTGAGCTGGACCCCTTTCCAGGCCAGATAGCCCGCGGCCAGCACCTGCCCCACAAACTTGGTCAGCGCATCGAGCTCCCAAATATCGTCAGCAATGCCCAAAAGGCACACCAGACCAGCTGCAACGACAATGCCCCATACCGCGCTTGAGTCGGCAAAAACGGGCTGCAAGAACGGAGTTTGGCTGGCCAAAATAATGGCGAGGGCAAATCCGCCGTACATCGCCAATCCGCCCAGCCGCGGCGTTGGCGTGGTGTGGACGTCGCGCTCTCGCACCGGAGTCATGGCCCCCACCCGCTGCGCCAGCACGCGCACCGCGGGCGTGACCAGATAGGTCACCAGCGCCGAGACGACTAATACGAAGAGATAAACCCTCATGCAGGCGGTTCCGGTTTGGGCTTGATTTCAGGGACGACTTCTTGCAACTCTTCCAGGGTAAGTGCGCCCGCGCGCAGCACGGTCAGTTCCGGACTAGTCGCGTCGATAATCGTGGAGGGCACTCCCCCGGGCGCATCGCCCGCGTCCAAGTACACGGCTACCGATTCACCCAATTGCGCCTGGGCCGCCGCGGCCGTGCGGGCCGGCTTAGCGCCGGTGATGTTGGCGCTGGATACGGCAAGCGGGCCGGTGCGCCGCAGCAGCGCCAGCGCGGCCGGGTGGTTTGGCATCCGCACCGCTACCGTGCCGTGCGTCTCGCCCAGATCCCAAGTCAAGGCCGGTTGGGCTTGGCAGATGATTGTGAGCGCTCCGGGCCAAAATTTCTCTGCCAGGGTCTGAACCGCCGCCGGCGTTTCCACGGTCAGGGCAGCCAGGGTGCGATGGTCGGGCACCAGTACGGGCGGGGGTGATTGGCGACTGCGGCCCTTGGCTGCCAATAGCGCTGCAACTCCGGCGGTCGAAAAGGCATCCGTACCGATGCCGTAAACGGTGTCGGTGGGCAAAACAATGAGCGCGCCGCGTCCAATCGCGTTAACGGCCTCGTCGAGGGCGGGGCCCCAGGTTTGCGGATCGGTGCAGTCGAATAAATTCACAGCGTCTACTCTTCCACCTTGCCGTCCGAGCCGACGTACTTGGCATACAGCATTCGCGCCCGCCCGGCTAGATCGGGCAGCGTTTGGATTTCTTCCCAACATCCCCCCGCCGCAGCCAGGCGCCGCAGCGCAGCGGCTTGGACTTCAGCGTGCTCCATGATGACCACCCCACCTGGGCGCAACAGCCCTTGGGCTCGATTTAGGACGGCGCCGGGAACCTCCAGCCCATCCGTTCCCCTGCCGTAGAGCGCGATTTGGGGATCGTGCTCACGCACTTCCGTATCTACCGGCACGCTATCGGGCGGAATATAGGGCGGATTTGTAACAACTACGTCGACCTGACCGTCCAATTCGGCGAGCGTGGCGGGGTCGGTCGCATCAGCGTGGCGCAGGTGTAAGCGGGCAGCGGTTTTTCGGCCGTACCGCTCACCTAGCAAATTGTGATTGTGCTGGGCCCAGGCAAACGCCAGCTCCGACAGTTCTACCCCGTATACCGCTGCGGCGCGGGTTTCGGTCACCAGTGCGAGCGCGATTGCTCCTGATCCGGTGCACAGGTCCACTGCGATGACCGGCTCACGTGATTGCAAGGCGCCGCGAACCTTAAGCGCTTCGCCGCTGCCGGATAGAACAGTGTTTATGGCATCAATTGCGATCTGCGCCACGGTTTCGGTCTCGGGCCGGGGGATAAAAACGCCGGGGCCGACTGCCAACTCCAGGTGGCGGAACGGCGCAGTGCCGGTGAGGTGTTGCAGGGGTACGCGCTGGGCGCGCTCGCGCACCAACTCGCGATAAGCGTCGTAATTTAGTTTCAGGCCGTGGCCGCTAATCAGCGCGGCGGCTAGTTCTCCGCGCGGAACTTTAAGCAGGTGCGCCGCCAGTATTTCGGCCTCGGCCCGGGGGCTGCTGATTCCGGCGGTCGTCAATTCCGCGCGGGCCCACTCAATGGCCGTTTTGAGTGACGTCGGCTCAGTCATCTCCAGCTGCCGCGAGTTTCGCCGCGGCGTCCGCGTCAATTGCGGATCGCACAACCGGTTCTAGCGCGCCGTCTAAGACGGCGTCCAAGTTATAGGCCTTATACCCCGTGCGGTGGTCGGTGATTCGGTTCTCCGGGAAGTTATAGGTGCGGATCCGCTCCGAGCGGTCAACTGTGCGAACCTGCGAGCGGCGGGCTGCTTCGGCTTCCGCATCGGCTTCTTCCTGCGCTTGCGCCAGGAGGCGGGCCCGCAAGATCCGCATCGCTGCTTCCCGGTTTTGAATCTGGGATTTCTCGTTTTGGCACGAGGCAACTATCCCGGTGGGCAGGTGGGTAATACGCACGGCCGAGTCGGTGGTGTTCACGGATTGTCCCCCCGGCCCGGAGGAGCGGTAGACATCGATGCGAATCTCATTGGGATCAATCTCAATCTCACCGGTTTCTTCCGGCTCGGGAAGCACTAAGACGCCGGCGGCTGAGGTGTGAATTCGGCCCTGGGACTCGGTTACGGGCACGCGCTGTACCCGGTGGACGCCACCTTCGTATTTCAGGTGGGCCCAGATGCCCTCTTCGGCGGGCCCGGTTCCGCGCCGTTTTACCGCAACGGTTGCGGATTTGGTCCCGCCCAAGTCCGATTCGGCATTATCAAGTATTTCGGTGCGCCAGCCCTGCACCTCGGCAAAACGCAGGTACATCCGCAGCAGATCACCGGCGAAGAGCGCGGATTCGTCCCCACCCTCTCCGGCCTTGACCTCTAAGATGACGTCCCGGCCATCATCGGGATCGCGCGGCAAAAGTAAGTGGCGTAATTTCTCAGCCGTCTCTTCGACCAGCTGTTCCATGTCTGGAACTTCGCTCAGGATTTCTTCGGCGGAATCCGGATCCTCGGCGGCCATCTCTTTGGCGGTCTCCACATCTTCGGTGGCAGCTAGCCACTCGTCATAGGCTTTGACGATGGGAGTGAGCTCGGCATAGCGCTTACCCAGCCGGCGAGCGAGGTCTTGGTCGGCATGAACGTCCGGATTAGCAAGTTGCTGCTCCAGGTCTTCGTGCTCTGCCTTGAGGGCCACGGCACTACCGAATCGAGTGGGTGCAGACATGGCTCTCCTTTTTAATCTAAAAATAATCAGGCTGATAATCAGGCAACGACTGGCACAAAACATCAGCGCCGGACGCCTCCCTCATTTTAAAGGAGACGTACGGCGCTGGAATATAAAGCTAGTTGTCGGCCTTTTTGCCGTACCGCTTCTGGAAGCGGGCTACTCGTCCACCGGTGTCCAAGATCTTCTGCTTGCCGGTGTAGAAGGGGTGGCAAGCACTGCAGACGTCGGCGCGAATTTCGCCGTCTTTCTTGGTGCTGCGAGTCTTAAAGGTGTTGCCACAGGTGCAGGTCACCGTGGTTTCCACGTATTCCGGGTGAATGTCGCTCTTCAAGGGGTGCTCCTTACGATGTGACTCCGGGTCGCCATGCGCTTATCGCTCGGGCGTGAAGCGGGGCCAGCGGTTTATTCTGCCACACGTTTAACGTATTGGCACACCTCGGTATTCCCTCCAGGACATGCCTCTTGATCTGTGACGCGCGCTAGGTCTCACTCGCCGCCGGCGACGTCACCGGTGACCAAAAACCGCATCCGCCGCGCAATTGAAACCGCCTGATCCCCGAACCGCTCTAAGTAGCGCCCGCCCAGGGTGACGTTCACGGTCTGGTTCGTGTCGCCGTCCCAACTTGGAGAAAACATGGTGGAAAATGTGGCGCGGTGCACCTGATCGAGCCGGTCATCATCGGCTTCAATTTCGGCTGCTAATTCCACATCGCGCGACTCCAGGAGTCGGGTGATGCGCCGGGCCACGCGCTGGGCATCGGAGGTCATTTGTGAAAAGGCTTCGCGCGCCGATTCCGGAATCGCCGAATCGGGGTAGGCCCGGCGCGCCAGAGCCGCGATGTGACCGGCCAAATCTCCCATGCGCTCCAGCCGCGAACTCATGCGCAGCGCCGAAACAACGACGCGTAAGTCGCCGGCAACGGGAGCTTGTTGGGCTAAAACCAGCACGCAGCGTTCATCTAATTGCCGCTCCATGTCGTCGATCACGTCATCAGCGGCAATTACCGCTTCGGCCAAAGTTACATCGCATTCCAATAGGGCCGTTGCAGCATCGCGCATGGCAGATTCCACCGCTTGGCTCATTGAAACAAGGTCTTCGCCGATTCCTTCTAGTTCGGCTACGAAGACTTTGCGCATGTGCAGTCCTTCCAAGAAATTGAACGAGACGCTATTAAATTTGGCAGAGTCCCGTGAACGATCAGACACCCCATGGTTAACAACAGATGACGGGTAGACGGCAAACTCGCCCCCGGGCATTAACCTGTGTGCCGTAATCTTAAGGCTATGAACCTGTGGCTGACACTTTTGTGGATTGGCGCAATTGTGACGCTGGTCACGGGAATCACCCTGCTGCTTCGCCCCCGCAGGCAAAACATGATTTTGGATGACGTCACTGACCCGGGTGCGGATATGTCAGATTTGGTGGCGATACTGCAAGCGGCCTCCGGTGGCGGGGTGCTGATTGGCAAAGATTTCAACGTGCTTTTCGCCAATAACGCCGCCGGCCAAATGTCTCTGCTGCATCAGGGCCGGTTCACCTTGCCCGCGGTGCGTAAATTGTGCCATTTAGCGCAAACTGAACAAACGGTGCAGCGCATAACCATCGAGGTCCCGCGCAGCTCGCTGCGCTCCGACAACGGATTTTCCACGATGGTCTTGGAGGTGCGGGCCATTCCACTTACGCAGCGGCGCGTAATGCTGATCGCCGAAGATCGCACGGGCGCCCGGCAATTGGACTCGGTACGCCGTGACTTTGTGGCAAATATTTCGCATGAATTAAAAACGCCGGTGGGCGCGATCTCGCTATTGGCCGAGACCATTGGAGATGCCGCGGACGACTCGGAAGCGGTCCGGGAATTCTCGGGTCGAATCCGCCGCGAAGCCAGTCGATTAGATTCGCTTATTCACGAGGTCATGGAACTGTCACGGGCCGAAGCGGCCGCTGCGGTCAATCATCCCCGCCTCGTTTCTGTCGATGCCCTAATCGCCGATGCGGTGGAACAAAGTACTACCGCCGCCGCCGCGCGAGACATCACGCTGGCAATGGCTCCTGAAACGCAGACCCGGGTGCGCGGTAATCACGACGTTTTAGTGATGGCGGTGCGAAATTTGCTGGATAACGCTGTGAACTACTCCCCCGATGGGTCGCACGTGGCTATTGGAGCGCGTCCGCGTAAAGGCCGGGTAGAAATAGCGGTTATCGACCACGGCGCGGGGATCGATCCGAGGTTGCAGCCGCGAATTTTTGAAAGATTTTTCCGGATTGATCCCGCTCGCTCCCGCGACACGGGCGGAAGCGGGCTGGGATTGAGTATTGTCAAACACGTCGCTGCCGAGCACGGCGGCGACGTCCAGGTGTGGTCGAAACCGGGCCACGGATCCACGTTTACGCTGCGCCTGCCGCAGGCGAATGAGGAAGACGAGTGACACGGATTTTAGTTGTCGAGGACGAGGAGTCCTATCGCGCTCCTTTGACCTATCAACTCAAACGCGAGGGCTATGAGATCACCACCGCTATTAGCGGCGATGAGGGCCTCGATAAGTTCCGACGTTCCGGCGCAGATCTGGTGCTTTTAGATTTAATGCTGCCGGGCATGTCGGGTACGGACGTGTGCCGGGAGATCCGCCGCGATTCAAGCGTTCCCATCATCATGGTCACCGCTAAAGACACCGAAATTGACAAGGTCTTGGGGCTGGAGTTTGGTGCGGATGACTACGTGACCAAACCCTATTCCTCCCGCGAACTCATTGCCCGCATCCGCGCAGTGCTGCGCCGCCACCACACAGACAACGAGGAACCGCTGGAAGAGTCGGTGCTCCAAGCCGGGCGCATCGTGATGGATACCGATCGCCACCGCGTCGAAGTTGGCGGCCAGCCCGTGTCATTTCCCCTACGCGAATTCGAACTGCTCGAGGTTTTATTGCGCAATGCGGGCCGCGTTTTAACGCGCGGCCAACTAATAGACCGCGTTTGGGGCGCCGACTATGTCGGAGACACAAAAACGCTGGACGTGCACATCAAGCGGCTGCGGTCAAAAATCGAGGTCGATCCGGCTGTGCCCACGGTGATAACCACGGTGCGCGGCCTGGGTTATCGGCTCGAAGATGAGTAATTTCTTGCACTGTTTACCCGGCGTTCACTTTCGCCTCTAACTTCGGTCACTTACGCCTTCTACCTTCAAGATTGTCCGTGGAAAACCACGGGATGAACCTCGTAGGAAGATTTGCTAAAACACCATGCGAAAGCACTACGCGATTGTTGCCGCCGCAGTTGTTGCGGTGGGTTTAAGTGCATGCGGCTCATCTGACCCGCTATCCGGGCAAGATTTACCAGAAAACAGTTCGGATGCTTCGGGATCAGCCAGTGCCAGTGATAGCCAAAACTTCACCGCCGATCTGTCCGGCACGCTAACCGGGGCCGGGGCCAGTTCCCAGGAATCGGCCATGGACGCCTGGCGCGCCGGTTTCCAAGCTCACTACCCCGACACCACCATCACCTATGATCCGGTGGGCTCCTCCGGCGGTCGCACCCAGTTCCTGGAGGGCGGTCTAGCGTTTGCCGGCACCGACTCTCCCCTTTCCGGTGATGAACTTGAGCGCGCCACAGACCGGTGCCATGGGGCGGGTGTGCTGCAAGCTCCGCTTTACATCTCGCCCATTGCGGTGGTTTACAACTTAGAGGGCGTGCCGGAACTGAAGTTAACGCCGGACAATCTCGCGGCAATCTTCAACGGCGATATCACGCAGTGGGACGATCCCGCGCTCCAAGCCGATAATCCAGACGTCGACTTACCCGATATGCGCATAACGCCGGTAAACCGCTCCGATGGCTCGGGCACCACGGAAAACTTCACGGACTATTTAGCAGCGGCCGCGCCCGAGGCCTGGCCCCATGAACCCAGCGATACTTGGCCCCTGACCGGTAGTCAGTCAGCCCAGGGTACCTCTGGCGTGGTGCAAACCGTCCAGGGTGGCAACGGCACGATCGGTTACGCCGACGCCTCTAAAGCCGGTGACTTAGGTATTGCTCAAATTCAGGTCGGCGATGAGTTCATCACCTACTCGGCCGAAGCGGCCGCCGCGGTTGTTGATGCATCCCCCCGCCAAGAAGAGCGGGAGGAGCACGACATCGTAATTGACCTAGATCGCACGACCGAGGCGCCCGGCGCTTATCCCCTTGTACTGATTTCTTACTCGGTGGCCTGCCTGGAATATGAAGATCAGGCCGAGGGGCAAATGGTCCAAGAGTTCCTGCGCTATCAAGCATCAGAAGAAGGGCAGCAGCAGGCGGCCACCGCCGCCGGTTCGGCACCAATTTCTGATGAGCTGCGAAGTGAGATCACAGCGGGTATTGAGGCAATCGAACTTCCATGACTGATGTTCCCGCGTCAAAGTCCACCGGCAGGCTTGCCGATCGACTTTTCCGCCTAACCGCAACCGCGGCTGGAGCGACAATCTTAGTCGTTCTGGCCGCGGTCGCGGCGTTTCTCATTATCCAAGCGCTGCCCGCCCTGCGTGCGGGATCGAGCGTACTGGGCTCTGAAGTTGGCTGGTTTCCGGACGGCGACTCGCTCGCCGAGTTAATTGGGCCGCTCGCTTTTGGAACCGTCCTGGCCGCGCTAATTGCCCTAATTATTTCCGTGCCCGTATCGGTGGGGGTGGCGCTGTTTTTAAGCCATTTCACGCCCCGGCGTCTGCAAGGAACGCTGTCGTACCTGATTGATTTACTCGCGGCGATCCCCTCGGTTGTCTACGGATTATGGGGCGCGTTATGGCTTTTACCCCGGTTACAACCGGCATGGGATTTCTTGGGCGACCACCTGGGATTCATTCCGCTGTTCGCCGGCCCGGCTGCCACTCCCCCACGCACGATCCTTTCGGTAGGGATTGTGCTGGCAGTGATGATTTTGCCCATCATCACCTCCGTTGCCCGCGAAGTATTTTTGCAAACCCCGCGTCTAAATCAGGAAGCCGCACTGGCGCTGGGGGCGACGCGATGGGAAATGATCCGGCTCGTGGTTCTTCCCCACGGGCGCGGCGGTGTTACGGGCGCGGCGATGTTGGGCCTGGGCCGAGCCCTGGGCGAAACAATGGCGGTGCTGATGATCCTAAGCCCCGGCCTGACCTACTCGTTTCAGTTGCTGCAGGCGGGCCAGCACCAAACAATTTCGGCCAATATTGCAGCTCAGTTCCCCGAAACCAATGAGCTGGGCATGAGCGCGCTCATTGCCACCGGTTTAGCGCTGTTCCTCATCACTCTCATAGTCAACATGGTGGCGCGCTGGGTAGTTTCTCGAAGCACGAAAGCGGGCCAGAGCTAATGTCACAAATTTATTCACCGCTAAGCACCACGTCCCGGCGCCGGCGCTTTACCAATCGGCTGTTTCAGGTGCTGATCTATGGTGCTTTTGGGCTCGCCCTCATTCCGCTGATATCCGTCTCATGGACCGTTTTAAGCAACGGCTTTGAACGCTTGAGCCCGTACTTCTTATCGGTGACCATGCGCGGTGTTTATGGCGGAATGGATGCCGGCGGCATCTACCACGCCATCATCGGCACTCTGTTAATTACGGCACTAGCCACGGCCATCTCGGTACCAATTGGCCTCCTGGTTGCCATTTATCTCGTTGAATATGGGCGCGGCAGCCGGCTGGCACAAGCCGTTACGTTCTTCGTTGATGTCATGACCGGGATCCCGTCCATCGTGGCGGGCCTGTTTGCCTACTCGCTGTTCGCCGTCATTTTTGGCCCCGGCGTTCGCTCCGGTGTGGTGGGTTCGGTGGCCCTGTCGGTGTTAATGATCCCAATTGTTGTGCGCTCCTGCGAGGAGATGCTGCGGCTCGTCCCCAACGATTTACGCGAAGCCTCCTACGCACTGGGTGTTCCCAAATGGCTGACGATCATCAAGGTGGTGCTGCGCACCGCAATTGGCGGGCTGGGTACCGGAATCACCCTCGCTATTGCCCGAATTGTGGGCGAAACCGCACCGCTGCTCATCACAGTTGGCGTCATTGACTCACTTAATTTCAATGTTTTTGACGGTCGCATGATGACGCTGCCGGTATATATCTATGGCCAATACACCCAGGGGCTGGTCCCCTGCGCGGCCGATGCCGTCGATTGCATTGCCGAAATCAACTATGACCGCGCCTGGGCCGCGGCGCTGACCCTAATTTTGCTGGTGATGATCCTGAATCTGGGGGCGCGCCTGCTCACGAGATATTTTGCACCGAAAGGGGACCGCTAAAAATGGCGAAACAAATTGAGATTTCCGATCTAGATATTTTTTATGGCGATTTCAAGGCCGTATCCGACGTTTCTATGACGATCAATCCGCAATCGGTTACCGCTTTTATTGGGCCCTCAGGGTGCGGTAAATCCACACTGTTGCGAACGATCAACCGCATGCATGAGGTAGTGCCGGGCGCTTCGGTGCGCGGGAACATCAAGTTAGATGGCATCGACCTGTATGGCAGGAACGTCGACCCGGTAGCGGTCCGACGCACCATCGGGATGGTTTTCCAGCGGCCCAACCCGTTTCCTTCCATGGGCATTGCCGAGAACGTGCTAGCCGGGATTCGCCTAAATAACGGGCGGATTTCGCGCAACGAAGCTGCGGACCTGGTAGAAGAGGCGCTTACGAAGGCCAACCTGTGGAACGAGGTCAAAGATCGTCTCGACCGCCCCGGAGCTTCCCTGTCGGGCGGGCAGCAACAGCGTCTTTGCATTGCGCGGGCAATTGCGATGCGCCCGGAAGTCTTATTAATGGACGAGCCCTGTTCAGCGCTGGACCCGATTTCCACGCTCGCAATCGAAGACCTCATCACCACGCTGAAGGACGACTACACAATCGTGATAGTCACCCACAACATGCAACAGGCCGCACGGGTTTCTGATCGCACCGCATTTTTCAATATCTCAGGAACTGGCGCGCCCGGACGCCTGATTGAAATGGACGAAACGGCCACGATTTTTTCGACGCCCGGTGAAAAAGCGACCGAGGACTATATCTCTGGGCGATTCGGGTAGCGCTGCAGCGCGTTGCGCAACAACTTAAGGTCTTCCGAATCCAAGCTGGAAATAAAGCAGTTCCAGGTGCGTTCGCGATGCCGACTCACTTCGAGCCCGCGATGCATTTGCGCGGCGGCCAAGTCCGAACAGGTTCCTGTGGCCCAGTACTGCCATACCCGGCCCTGCCGCCGCCGGTCTACCAGCGCTTTGGCGTAAACATTGCTCAAAACCGTGGCCACCGTTGTATAGGCCAATTCGTCACCTTGCTCGGCAAGATGGTCGCGCACTTCCCGCGCCGATAATTCGGCCTGGGTGCTCCACAGCGCGCGCATGACGCGATCTTCCAAAGGCCCCAAAGACACCGACGTCGCAGTGGTGGCGGATTCGCGCGTGGTCGATGTGGTGGTGGATTCCCGCGTGGTCGATGTGGTGGTGGCGGATTCGCGCGTGGTCGATGTTGCGGTTTTCGCCATGATCTAACTCCTTAGGGTGATCAACAGTCCCTCAATATCGAAGTGCGGCTGCAATCTAGTAACTCTAGCGGTTTCAGGGAATTTCTCGTGCAGCCACAGAGTTGGGCATCACGACGGCGAAAACGCCATGTAGAAGTACACTTCGATCGAACCTCTTTACAAGCGCCACTTGGAGTGCGGCATTTCATCATCTACTATCGATGATAGTAATAGGTGTTGCTCCACTTGGCCCCTTCCAAGTTTGAAAGACGTACCTTGAACTCTGCCAAGACTGACAAAAGATCCAATTCCCCCACCAAGAGCGCAAAGCGCCGCTCACTATTGGTGCCCATACTCATCGCCGTCGTGGCGGTTGGGCTCATCGTCTTTAGCCTCACAGGCGGGGATGATGAAAATTCAGCCCCCACTGCGACGCCCACGCCAACCAGTACGGATAACACCTCCGAACCGGAAGAAGATTTCCAACCCACGCAACCCGAGCCCTCGGATGAGGAAATTGATGAAATGGTGGCCGAACTATCGACGTTCTCCCACCGCGAGGCCGACGATCCACTGGCAATGGGCGATGTGGATGCACCGCTGGTGATGATCGTGTATTCCGATTTCCAGTGTCCGTTTTGCGGTGAATGGGCCCGGACCACCATGCCCGTGCTGGTCGAAAAGTACGTGGATTCTGGCGATTTACGGATTGAATGGCGCGATATGGCCGTCTTAGGCAATGGATCTCAAGACGCCGCCCTGGCGGGCCGGGCCGCAGCAAACCAGGGTAAATTCTGGGAATTTTCTGATGTTCTTTATGACGAGGAGTGGCAAGCAGCAGCCACCGACGACTCTTATGGCGCCGAAGCGATGGCAGATATTGCCGTCGATTTGGGAATGGACCGCGAACAGTTCTTAGCTGATATTGCCGATGCCGATACCGAGGCGGCTGTTGAGGCCGATCGGGATGAGGCTTGGAGCATCGGTTTTACCGGTACTCCGGCTTTCCTTGTCGAGGGTTTGCCGGTGATGGGCGCCCAGCCTTTGGACACGTTCGAAAGCGCAATTGAGAAGCGTCTTGGTGAAGTGCAGGAAAATTAGATGCAGGAGAAATAATTAATGGAAGTTGGCTATCTAGTTGCTCTAGTAGGCGGGGTGCTGGCGCTGTTGAGTCCGTGCGCGGCACTCTTGCTGCCCGCATTTTTTGCTTACGCTTTCTCATCTCCGGGAAAACTGCTAGCTCGCACGGGTATTTTTTATCTCGGATTATTAACCACGCTGATCCCGCTGGGGGTAGGCATTGCCGGTCTAGGCACCTTACTTTCCCAACACCGCAGTGCCCTAATTACGGGAGCGGGCTGGGTAATCGTCGCCATGGGGGTTGCGGCCGTGCTGGGATCGGGTTTTGATATTTCTCGTCTTTTTCGCCGGAAGAGTTCCAGCAGCGGCCCGAAAAAACAAAGTGTAGTCACCACGTACGTGCTCGGCATGGTCTCAGGCGTGGCCGGGGTATGCACTGGGCCGATTTTGGGTGCCGTGTTGACGGTCGCTGCTTTTAGTCCTTCGCCGGTTGATGGGGGAATTTTGCTTGCTATCTACGGCCTGGGGATGACAATTCCGCTGGTGATACTGGCTTTGGCCTGGGAAAAGATCGGAACTGAACGCATCAATAAGCTGCGCGGACGCCACTTCCAAGTTGGCCCCCTGCAATTACACAGCGTCTCGCTGATTACTGGTTTGGTGTTATTAGCGCTGGGCGTCGGCTTTATTTTGACCAGGGGCTTCGAGAGTTTAGAAGTCGTTTCGGCCCAAACGGGTGCGGGACTGCAAAACGCAGTTTTCGATTGGTTTGGTTCCATTCCGGACGTCGTGGTGATAATCGCACTCGCCGCGCTTGCTTTGGGCGGATGGTTCTTGTGGCAACGCAAACGCAATAGGACCCAAGAAAGCGATGAAAGCGCAGAAGATACCTCGCAGGTCACACTGGGAAGCTAGGTACCGACAATAAAAATAGCTACGGGCACAGAATGTAGTTACCGGTAATGAAAATGGGCTGGGCCGCAATTAAGCGCCCAGCCCATTTTCATGTTTCAAGCCGCCCGGCCCCGGTCGAGAACCTCTCCCCGGCCAGCCGGCACAAGTTATCTAGTTACGTCTCGTCGGGACCGCCTGGTCCGGGCGCGGAGGTGCGCTGGACCTCCATCAGGAACTCCACATTTGACTTGGTATCGCGCAGCTTGCCCAATACCAGTTCGATCGCTTGCTGCTGGTCCAGTGCTGCGAGCACGCGGCGCAACTGCCACGTGACCTTAAGCTCATCTGGCGCCATGAGAATTTCTTCGCGGCGCGTGCCGGAAGCATCCACATCAACGGCCGGGAAAATGCGCTTATCAGCCAGTGAACGGGAGAGTTTGAGCTCCATATTGCCCGTTCCCTTGAATTCTTCGAAGATGACCTCATCAGCCTTGGAACCGGTCTCAACCAGTGCCGTGGCCAAAATGGTCAATGAACCGCCGTGCTCAATGTTGCGCGCGGCACCGAAGAACCGCTTCGGGGGATACAGCGCCGATGAGTCAACGCCACCGGAAAGGATCCGGCCCGATGCCGGGGCGGAGATGTTGTAGGCCCGGCCCAAACGAGTGATGGAGTCCAGGAGTACAACGACGTCTTTGCCCAGTTCCACAAGGCGCTTAGCGCGCTCGATGGCCAACTCCGCAACTGTCGTGTGATCATCTGCGGGGCGGTCGAAGGTTGAAGCGATTACTTCACCGCGCACCGTGCGCTGCATGTCGGTAACTTCTTCGGGGCGCTCATCTACCAAAACCACCATCAGGTGGACTTCGGGGTTGTTCTCGGTGATGGCGTTGGCCACCGCCTGCAAAATCAAAGTCTTACCAGCCTTTGGCGGGGAGACTATGAGTCCGCGCTGGCCCTTACCGATGGGGGCGACCAGGTCGATGACCCGGGTCGTCATTGCGTTGGGCTCGGTCTCAAGACGCAGGCGCTCTTGCGGGTAAAGCGGTGTGAGCTTTCCAAAGTCGGTGCGCTTGGCAGATTCTTCCGGCGCGAGGCCGTTGATGGTGTCCAGCCGAACAAGCGCGTTGTATTTCCCGCGCTGGCGGCCGGTGTTTTCACCCTCGCGTCCCTGCCGGACGGCACCGGTGATGGCATCACCTTTACGCAAGCCGTAGCGCTTGATTTGGCCCATGGGTACGTAAACGTCCTCGGGTCCGGGCAGGTAGCCGGTAGTGCGCACGAAAGCGTAGTTTTCGCGGACGTCCAAGATTCCGGCGACTGGAACTAAGACGTCGTCTTCAGTTATTTCAATTTCTTCTTCATGGTCGCGGTTGCGGCGCTTATTGCGATCCCGATCGCGATAACGATTGCGCCGGCGCCCTCCCCCGCGGCGATCATCGTCGCGCTGGTTTTGCCGCTGGCCCCCTTGACGTTGGCCGCCTTCGCCCTGTCGGCGCGAGTCGCGACCCGGGCGGTTGTCATGGCGATCGCGGTCGCCGCGCCCCCGGTCATCACCGTCGGTATCGCGGGCATCGCTCTTGGGCGCACCGCCATCGCGAGAAACTTCCGCGGCTATGGCAGCGGCAGCGCGGGCAGCACGAGCGGCCCGCTCCGATTCTTCTTCGCTTTTTTGGCTGCGCGGTCCGCCAGCGGCCCGGCTGGGCTGCTGCTTTTCCCCGGTGGGCGCTGATTCGCTCTTGGGAGCGGTTTCCTGCGCCGCGGGTGCAGATTTTTGTGCGGCTGACGCAGCGCCCTTATTTGGGGCGGAACCGGTGCGGGCAGGAGCTGCCTGCTTTGCACCGCCCTGCGCATTTCGAATTGCCTCTATGAGGTCATTCTTGCGCAACTTGCTAATGCCTTTAACCCCCAGTTGCGAGGCCATTTTTTGCAACTCAGCCACGCGCATTGCGGATAGGGAGTTGCTACCTCGTGATGGCGCCGGAGCGCTGGACTTCGTGGCTTGATTAGTGTCTGGCACGAAGGACCCTTCCCTCGTCAGCGACCTTCAATTACAGTCGCGTTGTTTGATGGACCGGCTAATTGCCGGCGTGAGAATTTGTCACAGTTGTAAATACGAAAGGTGACGTATACGTATCGGTATACCTTCTTGCACGCCAAAGCGATAAGAAGATGATGTTTAGAACACTCATGTTTTCACCGCGACTGCGGCTACGATGAGGATCGATTTCCGATACGGCCCCTATCGTAGCACTAGATTACTGAAATTCCGATAAGGGCTCGCTTATCGCGAAACTGTGGCTCCAGACTCATCTATTTGCACCGGCGCATATTGCCACTTCGTACCCGCTATAGCGCCAACGTCCACACCGGCAGGCGCGTGTAAGACCAGCACGGATGGCCCCGCGCCAGAGATCACCGCGGCCACGCCTTCCGACCGCAGCCGGGAGAGCAAATCAGCAGTGGGCGCCATCACCTGGGCGCGATAATTTTGATGCAGTCGATCTTCCGTTGCTTCAAAAAGCAGGTCTGGGTCGGCACAGAGCGCGTGCGTTAACAGTGCTGCGCGTCCGGCATTAAAGGCCCCATCGGCGTGGGGAATTTGGGCTGGTAGCGCCCCGCGCGCCGCTGACGTTGCACACTGCTGCGCTGGCACCAGCAATGCTGGGGCAACCTCAGCGGCAACCGGGACTTTTACGGCGCGGGGAGTGGCGCCGTCCCTAATCCACGCGATCGTAAAGCCACCCAAAAGGGCGGGTGCCGCGTTATCGGGATGACCTTCCATTTCGGTCGCGAGCTGCAAAGCAACCGCGTCGTTTAGCGCTTCGGGCTCCGAAATTAGCCCGCGCGCCGCCATAATTCCGGCGACGACCGCGGCGGCAGATGAGCCCAGGCCGCGCCCGTGGGGAATCCGGTTATGGCAGTGCAGTTCCAGGCCGGTAAGCGGAGCGCCGACGTGTTCTAAAGCGCGCAGTGTCGCCCGAGCAACCAGATGATTGGCGTCGGTGGGAACCGCGCCCGCGCCGTGACCAGTAATCGTGACATTTACCGCACCGGCCACCGCGCGGACCGTGATTTCATCCCGCACGGCCAGGGCGATACCAAGAGCATCGAACCCGGGCCCCAGGTTGGCGCTCGTAGCCGGGACGGTCACGCGTGCCCGATCAGCTGCCAGTCTCATAAATCTAGCTCGGCGGCGACGGCATCCAGGTTCGGTGCGACAACATTTTCAGAAAGAGTAAATGACTGCAGCGCCGTTTCGGTGTCTTTTAGTCCGTTGCCGGTGACGGTGCAGGTAATTACGGCGTCTGCGGGTACGCCACCGGCTGCGGCGACCTGCAACAGGCCCGCCACCGATGCGGCCGAGGCCGGTTCAACGAACACGCCCTCAGTTGCTGACAAAAGCTTTTGTGCCTGCAGGATCTGCACATCGGTAACCGACTCGATCCGACCACCCGATTCATCGCGGGCGGCTTCGGCCAGTTCCCAGGAGGCCGGATTTCCGATGCGAATAGCGGTGGCAACAGTTTCGGGCTCGGTTACCACTGCCCCGCGCACAAGCGGAGCGGCCCCAGCAGCTTGGAATCCCCACATTTTGGGGCGACGCGTGGCCGGGCCGTGCTGGGCGTATTCGCGATAGCCCATCCAATAGGCAGAAATGTTCCCGGCATTGCCCACCGGCAAACAATGAATGTCGGACGCATCCCCCAGCGCGTCGACGATCTCAAAGGCGGCGGTCTTTTGCCCCTGCAACCGCACGGGATTTACGGAGTTAACCAGTTCGACGGGGTAATTTTTTTCCATTTCGCGGGCGATGACCAAGCAGTCATCAAATGAACCATCAATGGCCACGAGTTTGGCACCGTGGACGATAGCTTGCGCGAGTTTGCCGGCGGCGATTTTCCCCGCGGGCAAAATCACTGCTGAAGAAATCCCCGCCTTGGCGGCATAAGCGGCGGCCGAGGCCGAGGTGTTTCCCGTCGAGGCGCACACCACCATTTGCGTGCCATTTGCAACCGCGCGCGAAACGGCCGCGCTCATTCCGCGGTCTTTAAAAGAGCCGGTCGGGTTTGCGCCCTCGACTTTTAAATAAACCTGCGCGCCCACGCGTTCGGAGAGTTTTTCGGCCGCTACTAACGGAGTCCCGCCCTCATGCAAAGTGATTACGGGGTCGGTTTCGCTAAAGGGCAGCCACTGGCGGTATTCGTTGATGACTCCGCGCCACTGATGGGCCATTACTTTATGCTCCTTCAACCCGCAGGATTGAAATAATCTTAATTACGACATCGAGCTCTTCGAGTGACTCAACCGTCGCGGCGAGCGCGGCCTCACTGGCCTGGTGCGTGGTGACAACCAGTTCAGCGGTGGGCTTATCAACTGCGCCGGGGACTTCTTCGCCCGACTCATCGGGGATTTGGCGCACGGTTTCGATTGAGACGGCCTGTTCTGCCAGCCGCTGGGAAACTTTTGCCAAAACGCCCGGCTCATCGGCGACGCGCAGCCGTAACTGAAAGTGGGTGCGCACCTCCCCGCTGGGCAAGATGGGGATATCGGCGTAGCTCGAACGCTGCGGTCCGGTGCCGCCCAGCACGCGGTGGCGCCCTGCAGAAACCAGGTCCCCGACAACTGCCGAGGCGGTGGGAGCTCCGCCGGCACCCTGGCCGTAGAACATGAGCGGGCCCGCGGCCTGCGACTCAATAAACACGGCATTGAAGGCGCCGTCCACATTGGCTAACGGGTGGGCGTTAGGCACCAGCGCGGGATGCACGCGCACGCTGACCGCCTCGGTTCCGTTATTGGCGATGCGCTCGGCGATTGCTAGGAGTTTGATGACGTGACCGGTCTCTTGAGACCACTTCACATCTTCCGCCGTGATACCGGTAATGCCCTCACAACTGACATCGTCGGCGCTCACGTGGGTGTGGAAGGCCAGCGAGGCGAGAATTGCGGCCTTTGCCGC
Source organism: Demequinaceae bacterium (assembly GCA_027322505.1). Lineage (GTDB taxonomy): Bacteria > Actinomycetota > Actinomycetes > Actinomycetales > JAJYRW01 > JAJYRW01. Next base: position 6,407 of record DAHVRJ010000123.1, on the reverse strand, counting down.
GGCGTCGTGCCCATCGATATCGGCGCTGGGATCGGCCTCGGCATAGCCAAGCTTTTGAGCCTCGGCGACGACGTCGTTGAAGTTCGCGCCGGTCTTGGTCATCTGATCGAGCACGTAATTGGTGGTTCCGTTGACGATTCCCAAAATCCGATCGATGCGGTCGCCAGCTAGCGATTCGCGCACGGGGCGAATGATGGGGATGGCCCCGGCCACGGCGGCTTCGAAGTACAGATCCACCCCGGCCGTATCGGCAGCGTTGTGCAGGTCGGCGCCCTGCTTTGCCAAGAGTTCCTTATTGGCCGTTACGACTGCGGCCCCGTGCTCGATGGCGCGGTGGAGCAGCGGACCGGCTGTGTCCAGCCCGCCCATGACTTCCACGACAATGTCGGCGCGGGTGACAAGCTCGTGGGCATCGGTTGTCAACAGGGAACGGTCAATTATGGGGTCGCGTTCCGTATCCAAATTTTGGACGGCAATCCCCACCAATTCTGGGGCGGCACCCATGCGCGCGGTTAGGTCTTCGCGCTGTGTCGTTAAGAGCCGGACAACTTCAGTTCCAACGACCCCACACCCCAAGAGCGCCACGCGAATTGCAGTGGGTCTAGTCGATGCCGGGGTGGCAGTTGCGCTTTCATGCTTCGGTGTGGCCACCCAAGAGCCTCCTCATAGCTTGTGCATTACTTTCTCGATCGCCCCGCCCGAAAGCCGATCAAGTGAATGATTATCTCAGAATACGGGCGCATATTTGCCCAGGTTGGGCAGGGTCTAGTCCCGGGGCTGACACAGTGTCGCAAAGATTAGGCAAGGCTCGCCTTATTCTAGGAATGATCTTGTCTAAGTTCCAGAAGAGGAATTGAATGAGTTTGCGAAGACCATTTACTGCTGCGCTTGCGGCCGGCGCCATGATTGTTGCGCCGCTGGCAAGCGCCATACCCGCGCTGGCGGCGGACTCCCCAACAGTTTCAGTTTCACCCGACTCAGACCTCGACCCCGAGAACGCCAACACGTTAGAGGTAGTTGGAGCCGACTTCAGTACTGAAGGCAACGGTGTCTACGTGGCAGTTGCCCCCGCCGGCGTCACGGATATTGACGGTTGGCACTTAAACGCTGCGCTGTTCACTGGAGCCGAATGGGTCGGATCCATAGACGATGACGGCTCATTTAGCCAAGAACTCACCCTCGACTCCCCCGTGATCGATTCTGACGGAAATGAAGTCGACTGCACCGCGAGCGAATGCGGTGTCTACACCTGGGCCGCCCACGGATCCTCGGACCGCAGCCAAGACACCTACACCCCCATAAACTTTGCCGAAGTTGGTGATTCCCCCGGCGACGGGGAGGACGAGGGCGAGGAGCCCGGCGAAGACGACGGCGACGAACCCGGCGACGGCTAAGACGACGGCGAAGAGCCCGAAGATGGCGAAGACGAGGGCGATGACGGCGACGACGGCTCCGAAAATGACGATGGTCAAGAGGACGACGATGACGCTGCGGTGTGGGAACCTCAACTCGCCCTTCTCGATGCAGATGGCAATGAATTAGGAAACGATGACGTTGTCGCCGGTGACACCATTACGGTTCAGGGCACCGATTTTGATCCTGAGGCGAATGTGGGGGGACGCGGAGTACCAATTCCGAACCACCTACCGCAGGGATACTACGTCGTATTTGGCAAGTTCTCACCAGATTGGAAACCCTCGGAAGGAGCTGCCAGCAGCGCTCGGGAAGTGGGAGACCAGGGCTGGGTGCTGCATGAAGACGTACTGGACGAAGTCCCTGACATGTATCAAGGCGCGATTCGTGACCAATGGGTTCCGTTAACCGACACGGGTGAATTTGAAGCGACACTCGAAGCAGAAGACCTCGAAGACGGTCCGGCTGACGGCGTCTACGGTGTCTACATTTATCCCGCGGGCGGTGTAGATAATGCCGATTTCGAATTAGCACAGCCGGTTAACTACACGCCTGAATCGCAGTCAGAAGATCCGCCGGGCGATGAGGATGATGATCCCGCTCCGGAGCCGGAAGATAAGTGCCTTGCGGTGACCGACGGTGACTTCACGTGGGGAATCCACGATGGGTTTGTGGACTACATAACGGGCAATATCGCCAACGGATCCATTTCTACTAGCGGCGTACGCGAAACCTCATCGGGCTACGCGTTTAAGTACGGCAGCGGAAATTTCGATTCCGATGACGATACAGGCGTGGTGAAGTTCACCGGGTCAGTGCGCTTCAAGGGCCACGGCGGTCAACTAGATGTGAAGCTTGGGAACCCCGAGTTCCACATCAATAAAAAGCAGGCCACCATCTTGTTAGATGTAACGACCAACGGGAAACTAGACAAAAAGGTTCCGTTCGCGATCGTCGACCTGAAGAACGCCAAGACAACCGCGACGAGTTTCGCAGTTAATAAAGCGAGCGCCGTCCTAACCGATCAAGGCTCGGATGCGATGCAGGGCTTCTATGAGCCCGGCGAAGAAGTCGCTCCCGTAACCGCCACATTAACGCTGGGCGGCGCCGGCGACTGCGGCGATGACGTGGTCAGCGGTCAAAAACCCAAGGGCAACGGCGGCACCGGCGGCGGGCAGCCCAGCAAGGGGAGCACTCCAAACGTGAACCTAGTAGGCAAGAATCGCCAAACCCAAACTGAAGATGTTGCGATGTGCCGCAGCATCCAGGGCGCCTCCCTTAGCTGGGGAGTGAAGAAGTCCTTCACAGACTATGTAACCGGCCCCATCGCCAATGGCTCCATCGAGCGGGCCAATGGCGTAAGCGGTAGCTTCAACTGGCCGGGGCGCACTGCGAACTTCGACCCGGATGCCGGAACAGGCGAACTATCGTTTGGTGGCACGGTCACGTTCTCCGGACACGATGGTGCCTTGAACATGCGGATTTCGAACCCGCGCGTTGTGATCGACAACGACAGCCAGGCGCGTCTGTATGCCGATGTGCGCTCCACTAATCCGGCGGGCAAGGTAACCGTTGACGCGGGCGGCGTGCATTTGGCGAACTTGAATGTTTCGGGCAAGAAATCAGTTTCTGGCGACACGATTACGTTCAATTCGGTGCCCGCGACGCTCACTTCTGCGGGTGTGCCAGCGTTTGCCGAGTTTTACGAAGCCGGCAGCGCACTTGATGCACTGAGCTTGACAGTGACGCTGGGGCCAGAAGTTCCCTGCGACTCGCTCGATAGCGGAACCGATTCCCTTCCCCGCACCGGTGGGGACTTGGAGTTGGCCGCGGCCGGCGCCGCGTTCCTGCTCCTGGGAGTGGCCGCTCTTGGGGTACGCCGCAAGGCCCGCGCCACTAAGTAACTAACTAAGTAATAGCTGCTATTTGGCCCCGCTCCTAGAAATAGGACCGGGGCCAAATGCTATCCCTGGTCAAGGGCGAATAGGTCCGCTTCGGTCTCCCGGCGAATCAACACGCGCACTTCGCCGCCGCGCACAGCCAAAACCGGCGGGCGGGGCACGTAGTTATAGTTCGAGGCCATCGCCCATCCGTATGCGCCGGTGACGGGCACGGCGAGCAAATCCCCCGGCGCGACATCGGCTGGCAAATGCGCGTTGTGCACCACGACGTCCCCGGTCTCGCAGTGTTTGCCCACCACCCGCACGGGCACTAACCGCGCCGTGCTGCTCCTAGATGCCAGCGCCACCGAATACTGCGCGTCATATAGAGCGGGACGAATGTTGTCACTCATTCCGCCATCGACAGAGATGTAGGTGCGCACAATCCCCTCATCGGTTTGCACCGGCTTTACCGTGCCGACCTCATAAAGGGTGAACATGGCCGGCCCCACGATTGCCCGGCCGGGTTCAATTGAGATACGGGGTACCTCCACGCCCAGATCCGCGCACTCCTTTGCCACCGCCTCAGCCAGTCCGGTAGCCAGTTCCGCTATGGGCAGTGGGTCATCCCCGGGCACATAGGAAACACCGAACCCGCCCCCCAGGTCGAGTTCGGGCATGGCAATGCCCCATCGGGCGGCCACGGAAGCGTGCAGACCAAGGACGCGCCGGGTGGCCACTTCAAAACCGGCCAGGTCAAAAATCTGGGAGCCGATGTGGGAATGCAGGCCCAACAGCCGCAGCTCAGGTCGGGCAATGATGGTCTCTATCGCTGCCGCGGCCGCGCCGGATGCGATCGATAATCCAAATTTTTGATCCTCATGCGCGGTGGCAACGAACTCGTGCGTCGAGGCGGCAATCCCGGGGGTTACGCGCACCATCACCGGCACGGTCACGCCGCGATCGCGCGCCAGCGCGGCAATGCGTTCAATTTCGTCATGTGAGTCAATTACGATGCGCCCCACGCCGGCATCGATGGCGCGCTTCAATTCGGCTTGCGACTTGTTGTTGCCGTGCAACCCGATGTTCGCCCCCGGCACTTCCGCCTTGAGCGCCACGGCCAGCTCACCGCCGGTAGCAACGTCTAGGCGCAGCCCCTCTTGGGTAACCCAGCGGGCGATTGCTAGCGATAAGAACGCTTTGGACGCGTAATAAACGTCCACTCCCCCACACAAATCCGCAAACGCGGCATCAAAGGACTCTTTAAACTCCCGGGCCCGCGCCCGAAAATCTTCCTCATCCAGCACAAAAGCCGGCGTGCCGTACTCGTTCGCAATATCGGTTACGCGCACGCCGCTGACTTTTAATACCCCACAAGAGCGTCCGCGGCGAAAACCGGCGGGCCACAGCTGTGGGTAGCGATCTGGCTCGGGCTGAGTGGCAGCCTCGGTTCCGACGGTCATTACATCCGCTCCGGCGCGCTCACGCCCAGCAGTCCCAGCCCGTTCGCTAAGACGGTACGCGTCGCGTCGTTGAGCCACAGGCGCGTGCGGTGGACATCTTCCACCGGAGCATCACCCAGCGGCGCGATCCGGCAGGCGTCATACCAGCGGTGATACTGACCCGCCATGGCCTCAAGATAGCGGGCAATCCGGTGGGGTTCGCGCAGCTCGGCGGCCTGGGCAATGATGCGCGGGAACTCACTTAGCGCCCCCAACAACACCGACTCGGTTTCGTGATCCAGCAAGCCGGGATCAAACCCGTCGGCGCGCGCTACCCCGTGCTCGGCGGCGTTTCGGCCCACGTTAACGGTGCGGGCGTGTGCGTATTGCACGTAGAAAACGGGGTTTTCATTCGTCGCCGACGCGAAAAGATCAAGGTCGATGTCCAGCGCGGTGTCTGCGGAGGAGCGCGCGAGCGCATACCGGGCCGCATCCACCCCCACCAAGTCGACCAGGTCTTCTAAAGTCACTACGGTTCCGGCGCGTTTAGACATGCGCAACGCGGCGCCGTCCTTAATTAAATTCACCATCTGGCCGATGAGGACTTCTAAATTGACCTCGGGAGTGTCGCCAAATGCCGCGCACATGGCCATCAGTCGGCCCACGTAGCCGTGGTGGTCGGCGCCGAGCATGATGATGTTGCGGTTAAACCCGCGCTCGCGCTTATTGAGGTAGTAGGCAATGTCGCCGGCCATATAGGCCGCATCGCCGTCCGATTTAATGATGACGCGGTCTTTATCGTCGCCAAATTCCGTGCTGCGCAGCCAGACGGCGCCCCCCTCGTCATAGACGTGGCCCAGTTCGCGCAGCCGCGCAATTGATCGCTCGACTGCCCCTTCGGCGTGCAGTGATTCCTCGTGGAAATACACGTCAAATTCGACGCCAAAATCGGCCAGCGAAGACTTAATTTCTTCAAACATCAAGCCCACCGCGTGCTGACGGACCTGTTCGCGAATTTCATTTTCGGGCTGATTGAGGACGGCGTCCCCCAGCTTGGTTCTGGTCGCTGCGGCGATCTCGTCAATGTAGGCCCCGCCATAGCCGTCCTCGGGTACGTCTTCGCCGCGCATCCGGGCTAGGACGGAGGAAACGAAGCGGTCGATTTGGGCGCCGTGGTCGTTGAAATAATACTCGCGGGTGACGTTTGCCCCGGTGGCTTCCAAGATGCGGGCTAGGGAGTCGCCCACTGCCGCCCAGCGGGTTCCTCCCATGTGAATGGGGCCGGTGGGATTGGCCGAGACGAACTCGAGGTTAACCTTTTGATCAGCGTTGACGTCCGTGCGGCCGTAATCTGCGCCGGCCTCGATAATCGAGCGAGCCAGTTCCCCGGCTGCTTGGGCGTCTAACCGGATGTTTAAAAACCCGGGCCCGGCAACGTCGACGGATTTTACGCCGCGGACATCCTTAAGACGACCAGCAATGATTTCCGCGAAGTCGCGCGGCGCCATTCCGGCCTTTTTACCCAGCTGCATCGCAATATTGGTCGCCCAGTCGCCGTGTTCACGTTGGCGGGGTCGTTCTAAGTGGACCGCTTCGGGAACGGTGGCGGGATCGAGCGCAATTTCACCATCGGTGATAGCGGTGCGCAGCAGGTCAGCTATTGCGGCAGCAA
>DAHVRJ010000121.1:0-2275 GCA_027322505.1 Demequinaceae bacterium | reverse complement strand
CCGACGCCGTCCGACATCATCTCCGAGGGGATTATTCGCGGAGACGGAACGATAACCGTGGACGAGGACGATGCCGGCTTGAAGACGCTGGCGTGCTCGGACCTGACACCGGTAGACGACGAGTAGCAACGGTCTATATAGCCGAAAATAAAGCTGCCTAGTCCAAAGTAAAGCGGGCGGGTAATGCGAAAATTAGGATCGCATTACCCGCCCGCTTTCATGTTGCGCGTGATTTAGTTTTTGGGGTTTATTCTGCCGCCGACCAGTCCACTTGCGGTGAGCGGTAGAAGGGCCAACCCTTGCGCTCCCAGCGCGCTGCTTGCGCCGCCAGCCGGGGCGCGATTTCGCCAAGTTCGCGCTCCTGTTCGGGCCGCGGGCTCCACGCGATCTCGGCTATCGACGCCAGCCGGGGCAGCAGCATCTCGAACATGGCTTCGCGCGTGTGGATCTTCTCCGTCCACACGGCGGCCTCGATGCCCAAAATCTGGTTTGCATCCAAATTCGGCACATTCGTTGCCGGGTCCCATTCATAGGAATTAGCGACCTCGATCAGACCAGCCCAGTCCTGCCCGTGCGGGTAATCTGCCGTGTATTTCATATCGAGGTACACGTGCGCAGCCGGGGACATGATGACGCGGTGGCCCTGGCGGGCGGCGTTGGCGAGCGCCGCAAGCTCGGTGCGGTGATCCCAGTGCTGGATGACAGTCTTAGTGTTTTGGACACCGCGGACAGACTCATTCCAGCCGATGGCCTTTTTACCCACCTCGCGCACGAGTTTTTCCGCCGTGGCAACTGAGGTCGCATAGCGCTCCCCGGGGATAACGAGGGGCTCATCGCCGCCGACGTGCAGCCACGGACCAGGCGTGAGCTCAGCGATCTCAGCCAGGATGTCAGTCAGGATGGAAACCGCCGTCGGGTCATCGAGGCGCAGTTCCGAAAAACCGACTTCAATGCCGGTATACGGGTCGGGGGCTTGCCGTCCCACATCGGCCAGGGGCAGTGCGTGCAGGAGGGCGTGGGTGTGGCCCGGAACGTCAATCTCGGGGACGATCAAAACATTGTGGGCGGCGGCGTAGTCGATCAGAGCGGTGTAATCCTCTTGCGTGAGGAATCCGGCGCGCCCACCTTCCACAGCCGTTTCACCCGAAATGGTGGTCAGTTCGGGGTGGGAGCGGATTTGCAGGCGCCACCCCTGATCATCACAAAGGTGGAGATGTAAGACGTTGCACTTTAAGTCGACGAGGACGTCGATGATCTCTTTGATCTCTTCTAGCGGAGTGAAGCTGCGGGCGATATCCAGGCTAAAGCCGCGCCAGGCGTAGCGCGGGGCGTCGGTGATTTCCGTTGCCGGTAACTGCCAGGCATCTTCGGCCTGGGTTAGCAGTTGGGCAACAGTGGTGGCTCCGTGCTGGAGGCCGGCTGGGGCGCTGGCGCTAATTTGGGCGCCGGTATCGGTGATGGAAAGTTCATAACTTTCGGCTGCAATACCCGGTAGCCCGTCCGCATTTAGTTCAAAATCAGCGCTGGTGAGCCGCAGGTGAATTTGGGTTCCAACAGGGGCGGATTCCGGGGTAAGTGAAGTGGCGGCAATGCCGACTTCAGCAAGCGCTTGTGCAAGGTATTCAGCCGCATCTTGGGCTGCAGGAGAATTGGAGGTGACCGAAACTTCTGCATCTAGTATCAGGGGTGAGCCTTTACCGTCTGCAATTTTTGTCGGTGCGGGGACAACTGGGAACGTAAGGTTTCGATCCATATGAGAAACGCTAACCCGAAACCGGGTGCAACTTCGAATTTCGCGCGCGATGTTGACCAACGCGCGAAAGTCCGTCGCCTGCTGGGGATCACTACCGCGGCGCTGGAGGATTTGGCCAGCGCGCGCGTGCTTGATAGCCCAGCCAATCGAGCAGGCGACGACGCTACTGGTGGTGGCGCGGATCAGATTGGTGCCGACGCGGATGAGATTGGTGGCGCCCCGCATGCGGCTCACGGCGGCCCGGATCGCGCGGTTTGGCGCGCGGACCTGGAGCTTAAGGCGGGCGACGGAAGAGTAATCCCCGCGATTTATTTGCGCCCAACAAAGGGCGAGAAGTTTGTGCCTGTGGTGGCTGTTCATCAGCACAACAACGAGTTTTCGTTCGGCAAGAGTGAACCCGCGGGCCAGGCAGGTGATCCCGAAATGGCCTACGGGTTAGAACTCGCGCGCTTGGGCTGCGCGGTGATCATCCCGGATCTGGCCTGCTTCGAGCAGCGCTCAGGGACTGCTTATGCGCAACGC
>DAHVRJ010000117.1:0-16024 GCA_027322505.1 Demequinaceae bacterium | reverse complement strand
CCCCGATCGGAGAAGCGGGTGGGGCTGATACAGACTGGGAACCTGTTCGTGAAACTGACCTGCGAGTGACCGGACCTATCCTGCCAGAAATCAGATCCCGAGCTACCCGACAAGAATCTCACGAAATGTCAATATGGGTATGCGTTGATTCACACCGGTAAACCAAATGCCAAGGACGCCGACAACTGGCTCCTCCACCTCATGAAGGACCAGCCAGAGTCGCGCCCCGTTGAGACCAAGGCGGCGTCCGGAATCAAAACCAAGACGGAACGGGCTGCGGCATCTGGCCGGACTAGCCGTGGCGGTAAGAACGTGGGATTGCCGCGACCGATGCTGGCGATGCGGGGTGAGCCGGGGGCGGGGCAGTGGTGTTATGAAATGAAGTGGGATGGCGTGCGCGCGATCACGCAGGTAACCGATGGCGGCGTGCGCGTTATGAGTCGAAATGGCAATGATGTCACCGCTACCTATCCGGAACTTGCGGAGTTGGCCAAGCTCGCACCGGCGGGCACGATTTTCGATGGCGAGATTGTGGCGTTTAACGCCGAGGGTGTTCCCGATTTTGGGGTTCTGCAGCGGCGGATGAAACTCACAACTGCCTCCAAGGTCAAAGCCGAGCGGGCGCGCACCCCGGTGTACTACTTGATTTTCGACGTCTTAGGTACGGCGAGCGGATCCTTGATGGATGAGGCCTATGTGGACCGGCGCTCGCGTTTAGAGGAATTACTGACTGAGGGCGAAGCGATTTTGATCCCGCCGGCGCATGGGTCCGACCGCGCGGCTGCTTTCGCGGCAAGTAAGGAACTCGGGCTCGAGGGAGTGGTCGCAAAACGCACCGATTCCACCTATATGCGCTGGTCAGCGCTCAGATGCGTGGCGCAAGATTAAGCACGAGTTACATCAAGAAGTGGCGATTATTGGGTGGCGCCCAAGTGAGAAGGGGCCGGGCCTGGCGTCGCTCTTGATTGCCATTCCAAATGATACCGGGGAGCTGCGCTATGCGGGTCGCGTTGGAACGGGATTTCGTGAAAAAGACCGAGAGGAGATCCCCAGGGAATTAAAGGCGCTGGCACGCAAAACCGCTCCGGTGCCGGACGTGCCAGCCGAAGTGGCGCGCCGCGCGAATTGGGTGCGCCCGATCCGGGTGGGCGAGGTCCGGTTTACGGAGATTACGAGCGGGGGCGTGCTGCGCCATCCGGCGTGGCGGAGTTGGCGGCCAGACAAAGCGGTCAGCGACATCAACCTCTCGTGATTGCGGCTGGCGTAGTTGTCATGCTGAGCGGGTTTAGCAACGCGTCGCGCCTCGGGCCGCGCGTGTTTTGCGCATGTGTGGGCTTGATTTGGCGGGGCTGATATAGCGGGGCTTGATTTGGCGGGCTTCTGACGCAACCCCTTCAGAAAAAGGTGACGCAATGTGACTGATGTTACTGAAGTGACTTAAAGCCGTGATTATCACTCAAAAAATTAGGGGGTTCCGTCAGAACTCCGCCAATCCAAGGTCAGAACTCCGCCAATCCGGCGGGCAAGGGCGCCGTAGGCATGGTCGGGCAACGATCAGACCTGCAGGCGAGAGGAGGGTGCGCGCTAGTCAATACACCGGACCTACGCTTCAATGACCGGCACTACCTACGCGCATCAGCTGGCGGTACCTACCCTCCAAATGGCTGGCGCCGCCGGAAATCCTCCGCGACATCTTCGAAAGTTAGCCACTCCACGCCGGCATGGCCGTCGATGTAGTCGAAGATGCGCTCGAGCATTAGAAGCACCTGCGGGCGGCCCGAGACATCGGGATGAATCGTAAACGGAAAAACGGCGTAGTCCATTTCGCGATAGACCCAATCGAACTGGTCTTTCCAAAGTTGTTCAATTACCTGCGGGGCCACAAATCCGTGCGAGTTGGCGTTGGCTTTGATGAACATCATGGGCGGTAGATCATCGACATACCAGTTGGCGGCGATTTCAACGAGATCAACTTCGTGCCCGCGCACGAGCGGTTTCATCCACGATTCCGCGGGCTGAGAATAATCAATTTTTGTCCATTCATCGCCCACGCGCGCATAGAACGGCGTGAAGTCGTCATAGGACTGCGAGTTGTCGTAGCGAAAACCATTGTCGATCAGCAGCTGAGCGGTGTGCTCGCTCATTTCCCACCACGGCGCCACATATCCGCGCGGGTTACTCCCCGTCACCTTGTTGACGAGTTCGATGCTCTTGCCCAAAACATCCGCTTCCTGCTGCGGACTCATCGCGACCGGATTTTCATGGCTGTAGCCATGACAGCCGATTTCGAACCCACCAGCCACGACGTCGTCAATTTCCTTTGGAAACGTCTCGATCGAGTGCCCGGGCACAAACCACGTCGCAGGCAGCCCTCGGCCCTCTAACAGTCGGCGCAGCCGTGGCATACCAACTTCTCCGGCGAACATGCCGCGCTGGATGTCATTGGGCGAATCCTCGCCGCCATAGGACCCGAGCCAACCGCCCACCGCATCAACGTGAACTCCGATGCAAACCTTGATGTCTTTCGCCATTGAATTACGCCTCCTTGGTCTCCGTTGCTAGTTCTAGCCTCTCCGTTACACGGTTACCAAACAACAGGTGCAGCACGATATGCACGATGAACGCGATGACCAGCGCCGCCAGGCTGGAAGAGAAATCGTTGGGCAGGGGCCACACGTACTGGAACAACAGCCCAGCCGTGCCCCCAACCACGAACGAAATGATCGCGTTCCAGCGCAACGCGGGCTGTTTTGCATGGCTATCGGGAGTAAATGCCCCGCGCCGCAGCAAGAAATAGTCCGCGATGATGGGGGCCACTAGCGGCACGAAAGCCGCGCCCAAGACGGTAATGAAGTCGTTAAAGAACAGCTGGTAGAAGCCCAGTGATCCCAAAACTGTGCCCACCACGCCGACAACGAGTACGAGCGTCGCCCGCCGAACATTGAAATTAAATCCGCGCAGCACGGGCCCAACATAAAGCGAGTTGGAATAAAGCTCGGAGTTTTCGGTGGTCCAAAGCGACGTCGTCCAAACTATGACTCCAACGATCGTTAAGAAAATGCCCTTCGTGTACATCCAGTTCACAAAGTTGGAGTCGCCGGTGGCGATCGAGCCGACATAGCCGACCACGTTTAGCAGCGGGTTAGTCAAAATGAATGCTGCTGCGGCGCCAATTACCACCGCCTTGGTGTGTTTGGCGAAGCGCATGATGTCTGCGCCCATGACGGCCCCAGCAATCCATGCGCCGACCACAATCGTGATGCCGGTGCCCATGGGCAAGCCGGTGCGCGTTGCCGCTTCGGCGGTAACGACGTCCCAACCGCCACTGTCGGAAACCATCCCGAATCCGGAGTAAAGCGCGACCACTAACAGCAGCGGGGCGATCGGCAGGGCCACTTTTTCAATCGCGGAAATGCCGCGGTAGGCCGTCCAGGTAAATAGCGCCCCGAAGGCGATGCAACTTAGCACCACCTCGAGCGAGACCGGGTCGATGCCGCCTCGCCCGAAGAACGCTGGGTCCACGACGGTGATGCCGGTCGGATTACCCAAGAGCACGCCCCAGATTTCACCAATCATTCCCAGGATTGAGGCGAACCAACCCAAAGTCAGCAGCGCCATAAACAGCATGGGCAAAATAAAGCCCTTGTCCCCATAGGACACCTTGGAAAGCAGCGCCAGGTTGAAACCGGTTTTCATTGCCGGAATACCCAGCAGGATCGTTAGGGCAAATAGCACTAGCTCACCGATTGCGATGGTGGTGACCGCTCCGCCCATCGTCATGCCCGGGGCCTCGCCCTGGCCGGCTAATTGACCGCCGACGATTAGGCCGGTGACTACAAATCCGAAGCCGACCCAAATTGCGGCAATTCCGATGGTTTTTCTGCGCGCCGATTTTGGAACGGGCTCGAGCATATACTCTTCGTGGTCGTACCCGAGTTCTTCGACATCGGGCGGGGTATCTGCGACGTGACTCATGGGGCGCCTCCGTCTCCTGCGCGTCATTGCGCAAGCGGTAAACCTGCGCTCCAGCGCGCGGGTTTTAAGGGTGTGTGGTTGTAACGCACTGTAGAGTTTTTTCGCGCGAATGTCGACGGATGTCTGACATGTGAGGGCAAAAAAGCGCATTTCGTGCGCGGTTTTCGACTGAACGTGTAAAACCGGGCCTTGGCGCGGCGAACAGCGGCTTACGGTACTAAAAACCGGTAGCAGACAAAGTCGTTGGCGCAGTGGTCAACAAAGCGGTCACACTACCGATTCGGTAGATGAACTGGTCTCTGCTGAGACCCGTAGGTTTTAAGGAGTGCTCGCCTTGAGTGCGGATACCGTAAAGGCACGTGACCCGAAGAAGGCCATGTCCAATAAGAAGTTTTTAGGGATCTGGCTGCCTATCTTGGGCTTTTTCACGCTGCTTCTCATCGTGGCGAATATCGGTTTGAACATTGGTTCAAAGTGGGTATCTTCGCAGTTGGGAACCGGCACCTATGAGGTCATAAATGACCCGCAAGCCGATAGCTGGGACACCGATTACTACAAGTCGGATTATGACTCGATCGAAGACGTTGACGCCGCCGCGCGCGATTTGGTTGCCGAGATTACCGGCGAGGGCATCGTTTTGGCCAAGCACGAAAATGATGCGTTGCCGCTGGCCTCGGGTGCGAAAGTAACGATGCTCGGCCGCGCCGCCGCAGACCCCGTATACGGCGGTTCCGGCTCCGGCTCGGTAGATACTTCAACCGCTGTCACGGCCCGTGAAGGGCTGGAAAACGCCGGGTTTGAGGTCAACGAAGAGGTCTACGACACACTGGATGAATTCGCTGCCGAAAACGAGCGCGGTTTCATCGAAATGGACCTGCCCGATGATTCGACCTATTACATCGGTGAAATGCCCGTTTCCGACTACGACTCCGTGGCCTCGTCCTTTTCGGACTACTCCGATGCCGCCCTGGTCTACATCGGCCGGCCCGGCGGTGAAGGCGGCGACTTAACGCAGGACATGGAGGGTTGGGACGATAACTACGAAGAGGGTCAGCACCAACTCGAACTCAACAAGGACGAGAAGGACCTTCTCCAGTTAGCAACCGACAACTTCGACAATGTCGTGGTCGTCGTTAACGCCTCCACCTCCATGGAAATGGGCCCAATCCAAAACAACCCCGACATCGACTCGGTGCTTTTGGTCGGCTCCCCCGGTGCCACCGGCTTTGACGCCGTTGGTGAAGTGCTCGCCGGTGAAATTAACCCCTCGGGCCGCACCGCGGACCTGTGGGCAGCCGATTTCACGGCTGACCCGACCTTCGTAAACTTCGGCGATTTCGTCTACAACAACCTGGACGTTTCCTACCCGTCCTCAGCCCTTGAAGACGCCACCTCCAACGCCACGATCACCGAGGATGCTCCCTTTGTGAACTATCAGGAGGGCATCTACATCGGTTACCGCTACTACGAAACCGCGCACGCGGAAGACTTCATCGACTATGACGAAGCTGTGATATACCCCTTCGGCTATGGCTTGAGCTACACCGACTTCGAGTGGGAAGTGATCAACTCGGAAATGGGTGAAGTTGACGGCTCGATCACGGTGGAAGTGGAAGTTATCAACACCGGCGATGAGCCCGGTAAGGACGTTGTCGAACTGTTCTACACCGCGCCCTACACTCCCGGCGGCATCGAAAAGGCCGAGGTAGTGCTGGGCGGATTCGCCAAGACCGACGTGATTGAACCGGGTGCCTCCGACACCGTCTCGATCACAATTGACGTCGAGGACATGGCCTCTTACGACTACCGCGACAACCGCGCATACGTTCTCGAGGCCGGCGATTACGAGCTCAGCTTGCGTACCGATTCGCACACGATTGCGGACGGCGTCGAGCCCCTGACGTACACCGTTGACTCGGACGTGGTCTACTCGGGCGAAAATAAGCGCTCGAGCGACGAGACCGAGGTCACCAACCAGTTCGATGATGTTTCAGCAATGTTCAGTGACACTCCCGAAGAGGGCAAGATTCTGAACATGTCGCGGGCTGACTTTGCCGGCACGTTCCCCACCGCCCCGGGTGAGGATTTGCTCCAGGCCAATGACGCCATCAAGGAGGGCTTCGCCCCCTATGACGCCGAAAAGGCGGCAGAAGAATCTGACGTGGAAGCCCCCGCAACAGGTGAGTCAACCGACCTGACGCTGGTGAACCTGCGCGGTAAGGCTTATGACGATGAGGATTGGGACGAGCTACTGGATGCGTTGACCATCGATGAGATGGAAGAGATGCTCCTCAACGGTGCCTATCAGACCGATGGTTTAGTTTCGATTGCCAAGCCAATGACCACGGATCTGGACGGCCCAGCTGGGTTCTCCTCCTTCATCAACGCCTCCATCAACGGCGTGGCCTACCCCTCCGAGGCACTGCTGGCGCAGACCTGGAATGTGGATATGGCCTACGCCATGGGTGAGATGCTCGGCAATGAGTCGCTTCATAAGGAGGTAAGCGGCTGGTACGCCCCGGCGCTGAACCTGCACCGCTCCCCATTTGCGGGCCGGAACTTCGAGTACTACTCCGAAGATGCCTACCTGTCGGGTGCGATGACCCTGGCGGCGTCAAACGGTGCAGCACAAAAGGGCCTGTACACCACTTTGAAGCACTACGCCCTGAACGACCAGGAAACAAACCGCGTGAATAACGGGATTGCGACCTGGGCAAATGAGCAAGCGATCCGCGAGATCTACCTCAAACCGTTCGAAATGGCGGTAAAGGAAATCGAAATGCCGGTTCCCTACATCGCTGATGAATCGGGCACGATTGAGGAAACCACTGTGGGCTCGACCGCAGTGATGAGCTCGTTCAACCGGGTCGGTGCTACTTGGGCGGGTGGCTCGGTGCCATTGATGGACACGGTGTTGCGCGGCGAGTGGGGCTTTGAAGGGTTCGTTATCTCGGACTTCAACCTCTACCGCTACATGCCCCCGAACCAGTCCATCGCTGCGGGAACCGACCTGACGCTGACGTTCGCGCCTTCGAAGTCATTCCAAGACACTGAATCCGCATACGCGCAGCACAATATGCGCAAGGCAACCCACAACATCTTGTACACGGTCGCGAACTCCAATGCGATGAACGGATTCGCACCGGGTGCAACGGTTGACTACACCCCGCCCACATGGCGCTACATCCAGATTGGTGCCAGCATCGTGCTGGGTCTGCTGATCTTGGCAGGTGGCGTATACGTGGTGCGCCGGGTAAGAAAGCATAAGCAGGCGTAACTACCGCGTAGAAGAAGTTGCAAGGCCTGGCAGGAGCGCAAAGCGTTTTTGCCAGGCCTTGCTTCATAGTCATAGGAAAGTGGAATGGACCTTCTGGTTGTTGGTTCCGGATTTTTTGGCTTGACAATCGCCGAGCGGGTTGCCAGTCAATTACAAAAACGCGTTACGGTAATCGAGCGGCGCGATCATTTAGGCGGTAACGCCTATTCGGAGCGGGACGCAGAAACCGGCATTGAGGTCCATAAATATGGCGCGCATCTTTTCCACACTTCGAATGAGGCAATTTGGCAGTACGTAAACCAATTCACCAGTTTTACGGACTACCAGCACCGGGTGTATTCCAATTACCGTGGCGAGGTCTATCCCCTACCTATTAACCTGGGTACGATTAATCAGTTCTTCCGCGCGGCCTATAGCCCGGGTGAAGCGCGGCAACTAATTGCTAACCAAGCTGCCGAATTTGAGCGCGATAAAGCCCAGAATTTGGAGGAGCGCGGCATTTCTCTAATTGGCCGCCCCCTTTATGAAGCGTTCATTCGTGACTACACGACGAAACAGTGGCAGACCCCCACAACGGACCTTCCTGCGGAGGTAATCTCCCGCTTGCCGGTGCGCTACAACTACAACAACCGCTACTTCAGCGACCGCTTCGAGGGATTGCCGGTAGATGGCTATAGCGCCTGGCTCGAACGGATGGCCGATCATCCGCTCATTGACGTGCAACTGAACACGGATTTTTTCGACACCGGCCATGCCTTCAATCAGAATCAGGTTCGCGGTGCCGTACCCGTGGTCTACACCGGGCCGCTGGACCGATACTTCGACTACGCAGCTGGCGAATTGGGCTGGCGCACCCTCGACTTCGAAAAAGAGGTGCACCCGGTGGGCGACTTTCAGGGCACGAGCGTCATGAATTACGCCGATCTGGACGTTCCCTACACCCGGATTCACGAGTTCCGCCATTTTCACCCCGAGCGCACGGAGTACCCCAAAGACAAAACCGTCATCATGCGCGAATACTCGCGGATCGCCGAAAAAGACGATGAGCCGTATTATCCAATCAACACGCCCGGTGACCGGGAAAAGCTAGCGAAATATCGCGCGCTGGCTGCGCAAGAAAACAGCGTATTTTTCGGCGGCAGACTCGGCACTTACCAGTATTTGGATATGCACATGGCAATTGGCTCGGCGCTGTCGATGTTCAAAAACAAGATCGCTCCTCTTTTTACAGGTACGGCCTAAGTTACAGATTGGTTACTTTCGGCAGATTGTGCGCTAAAAAGAGCAGATCATGCCACGAAGTACCAAGGTCGTTAAATCTCCTCTTAGTGTGGGTATAACGCATTAAAAAGCAGAGCAACAACGGGGTGCAACAGCGGCCTGGTCGCCACTAAGAAGCACCTTATAAGTCGCAGTGTGGATTGATGCGTAACCACCAAAAATAATCAACCTTCTAAGCTCTTCAGATCGGCCATAAAGGCGGGCTGATGGGATAAAGGGGATGTCAATGAGGAAATCACCTGTAAAGGGTGGAATCGCACTCACGGGTGTGCTCGCATTAACGCTGGCAGCCTGCTCGAGTGGATCACAAGATGATGGCTCCGGCGGCGAGTCAGGCGACGACAGCACCTACACCACGCGCGATGTTAGCGATGGCGAGACAGAATTTACGATCGTCGAAAACCCCAACGACGGTAAGACGCTTTCTTTCGCCAAGGAATCGGGCTTCGAGCTCCTTGAGGAAGAAGAAGACGGCGTCACCTACGCGTTCAAAGACATGAACGGTAATGGCGAGTTGGATCCCTGGGAAGACTGGCGCCTATCAGCCGAGGAGCGCGCCGATGACTTGGCGCCCCAACTGGCTGCGGATCAAATCTCTGGTCTCATGCTCTTCTCCGGGCACGAAAGCGCACCGGGGGACGGGTTGACCGATGCACAAAAGGAATATCTGGAAGATTCCTTCCTTCGCAACGTACTGTATGCCGGCGGTAACGACGTTGAACCCGTTGTGACCTGGACGAACGCCATGCAGGCCTACGTCGAGACACTCGCTGCGGATGACACGCCCTACATCCCGGTCAATTTCAGCTCCGACCCGCGCTCTGACGCCAAAGATAGTTATGCCGGCGCTTCCGGGGGCGTGTCCCAGTGGCCCGCACTTCTGGGGCTCGCCGCAACCTTCGACGCCGATCGCGTTGGCGAGTTCGGCAAGATCGCAGCTGCGGAATACCGCGCCATGGGCCTGGCAAACGCGCTGAGCCCGCAGATCGACCTGGCAACTGAGCCGCGCTGGCCCCGCATCACCGGCACGCTGGGTGAAGACTCCGATATGGCGGCAGATATGGCCAAGGCCTATGTCGATGGGTTCCAAAAGACCTTTGACGACGAGGGCAATGATCTGGGCTGGGGCGCAGACTCCATTACAACTGTTATCAAGCACTTCCCGGGCGATGGCGCTGGTGAAGGTGGCCGCGAGGCACACACTGAATCCGGTAAGTACGCTGTCTTCCCCGGTGGAAATGTTGAAGGCCAGCTTGCTCCCTTTGAGGCGGCCATCGATTCGGGCGGTCTTATGACCTCGTACTCCATCATCCTGGATGGCGACGGTGAACCCATGTTCGGAAACGCCATGGGAACCGCCTATGACGAAGAACGCATCAACATCTTGCGGGAAGACAACGACTACGACGGCGTCATCGTCACCGACTGGGGCGTGACTGATGGAATGGCCTGGGGTGCTGAAGACCTCACGGTAGAAGAGCGTCACTTCGAAATCATCAAGGCTGGCGTTGACCAGTTCGGTGGTAACAATGACATCGAACCGGTGCGCGCGGCATTTGAACTGTGGAATGAAGCCTATGAGGCTGGCGAGGTTGACGTAGAAGCAGAAGAGCGCTGGAACGAAACCGGTAGCCGCGTTTTGACCAACATCTTCAACGTGGGCCTGTACGAAGATCCCTACCAGGATCTCGAAGTGTCCGAAGAGCTCATCGGGAACGATGACTTCGTTAAGACCGGTTTCGAAGCCCAGCTGGATTCCGTTGTGGTTCTAAAGAACGATGACGACACCATCATGTGCGAGGCGGACCCGACTCCGTACAAAGACATGAAGGTTTATATCCCGCGTAGTTACGACATTGGCCACGAGAGCTCCTGGGGCGAACCCGACTATGAAGAGGGCCCGACCCTTGACATCGAAACGGCTGAAGAGTACTTCGGCGAAGTCGTTACCGATGAAGCAGAAATGAACGATGACGATGAGGTTGAGAGCTACACCGCCCCCGACCTGTCCGATGTCGATCTTGTCCTAGTTGGAATGGACAATCCCGATAACGGTGGAAACTTCACCAATACCGGCCGCGTTGGCGAGACCGACGAGTGGTACCCGCTTTCACTGCAATACCGCCCGTACACGGCTGACGGCGACAACGTGCGCAAGGAATCCATCGGAGGGGACATCCTGGAAGATGGCTCGAAGGAAAACCGTTCCTACTTCGGCAATACCTCCAAGATCTCGAACGAATCCGTACTGGATGCTTTTGAGCGGGCAGTAGACGCTGTTGAAGCATCCGGCGAGGACATCCCGGTTATCTCGCTGGTTTCCATCAGCAACGGTGCCGTGATCCCCGCGGAGTTTGAGGCCGATTCTGACGCGATTCTCACCGGATTCGGTGTCAGTGACGCGGCCATGATCGAGGTCGCACTCGGTATCGCCGATTCCAACGGCCGCCTGCCCATCACCCTGCCTAAGGACATGGACACGGTCGAGGCCAACCATGAAGACGCTGCCGGTGACCTAGAACCTTATGTTGACTCGGCTGGAAACAGCTATGAGTTCGGCTACGGACTGGGTTGCGGAGCGACCCCCATCGGTTAGTGCTCATGCGAGGGGCCGTGCGATAGCGCGGTCCCTCGCCCCACTACCTGTCGAGAGGAAAGTATGAATACGAAATTAGGCCGCAAGGGTCTAGCAATTGTATTCTCGGCCGCCGCTATTTTCGGGCTCACCGCCTGCGGCGATGCGGACGAGAACACCGGCTCCGACCAGAACCAGTCGCAGGACGCTGGTGACGGCGCCGAGACCGACGCTGAAGAGAGCCAAGAGTTCATCGACGACATGACAGAGGGCGTCGACATCGTTCTCGGACAGTTGGAAGAAGAACCGGACATGACCCAGATCATGCTCGCTTCTGATGTCGACAAGCCCACCCAGAAGTACGGCATGTGGGTAATGCCCTACTACCCCTCGGATGCTGTCGAAGAGTACATGTCAACCATTCAGGTTGAAGACGGCAACTTCCATGTCACCGCCACTTCCGCCGAAACCGGCCAGCAGTGGGAGATGGACCAGGACGGCAACATGACGGAAGCCGCTGACGAAGAGTAAACCTCTTTAAAAATTTCGTCCCCCTTCGGACCGGCCTGGTAGCAACCCCCACGCTGGCTCACCAGGCCGGTCCCTGTCAGTTTTCTTATCTGTCTTTTTCGCTAAGGAGCAGGCTGTGGCGCATTCAAAAAAGGCATCGGAGATAGTCGCTTCTCTGACTAAACTCGAGAAAGCAGCACTCCTGAGCGGTAAAAATGTGTGGCAAACGCGGGCCATTGAGCGGCTGGGCGTACCGGCCATTTTCATGTCGGATGGCCCCCACGGCATTCGCAAGCAAGTGGGCTCTTCCGACCACCTCGGGATCAATGCTTCGGAGCCGGCCACCTGTTTCCCCACTTCAGCGACCATCGCCAATAGCTGGGACCTTTCACTTGCAGAAAGAGTCGGGACCGCACTGGGGCAAGAGGCTGCCCATATCGGTGTAGATGTGCTGCTGGGCCCGGGCATGAACATCAAGCGCAGCCCCCTGTGCGGCCGCAACTTTGAATACTTCTCGGAAGACCCCTACCTGACCGGCGTCTTCGGTAGCGCCTATATCAAGGGGATCCAAAGCGCGGGCATCGCCGCGTGCCCCAAACACTTTGCGGTCAACAGCCAAGAAACCCGCCGGATGACCAGTAACTCGGTTATTGACCAAAAAACGCTGCGCGAGATCTACCTCACGGCTTTTGAAATCGCCGTTAAAGAGGCGCACCCGCGCACCATAATGAGCAGCTATAACCAGGTCAACGGCACCTACGCGCATGAAAATCCATTCCTTCTGCAGCAAATTTTGCGCGATGAATGGCAATTCGATGGCGCGGTAGTCACAGACTGGGGTGGCAGTAACGATGCGGTTCGGGCTATTAGCGCCGGGGGCAGCATCGAAATGCCCTCCCCCGGTTTCGATTCCGTCGAACAAATCATGGCTGCAGCCGACCTCGACGAAGCCGCTTTAGACGCGCGCGTGCAAGAAATGGTCGAACTGGCACTTCGTCTCGACCCCAAAAAGCCCGAAGCGGACGTCTTCACCCGCCACAACGAGTTAGCGCGCACGGCAGCGGAGCAGACCATTGTGCTGCTGAAAAACGAGGACGACATTTTACCGCTGCAGCCGCAAACCAAGGTCGCGGTCATAGGACAGTTCGCCTTCAACTACCGCTACCAGGGCGCGGGCTCCTCGCTCGTCAACCCCACCAAGCTGGTCAACCCGCTTGAGGCGCTGGCCGATTCAGAATTGAACGTCGTGGCAAAAGCCCCCGGGTTCGAACATGGAAAGCCCTCCAACCCCGAACTCGTCGCCGCAGCCAAAGAAGCGGCGCGGCAAGGTGACGTGGTGCTGCTGTACCTCGGCCTAGATGAGATCGCCGAGAGCGAGGGCAAGGACCGCGACCACATTCGAATCCCCGCGAACCAGATCGCGCTGCTGGAAGAAATTCAGCAGGTTAACCCGCGCATTGTGGTGGTCCTTGCTGCCGGATCCGCCGTCGAAATGCCCTGGCTCGACCAGTGCGCGGCAGTAATCCACGGCTACCTGGGTGGGCAAGCCGGAGCGCCGGCAATGGTCAGCGCTCTCACGGGCCAGATCAACCCCTCCGGGCGTCTTACTGAGACCTATCCGCTTTCGCTGGATGACACGCCCACCGCCGGCAATTTCCCCGTCACCGAGCGACACTCGCTGTATCGCGAAGGCCCCTATGTTGGCTACCGCTACTATGAATCGGCCCAAGTGCCGGTGCTTTTCCCCTTCGGGTTTGGTTTAAGTTACACCGAATTTACCTACTCCAACCTCGAAGTAACGAGCGATGGCGTCAGCTTCGACGTGAAAAACTCCGGTGCCATCGCCGGATCCGATGTGCCCCAACTTTACGTCAAGCCGGCGGCCGATGTGGCCAAATTAGGGCCGGCGCCCGTCATCGAACTCAAAGGCTTCACCAAGGTCCACCTGGCCCCCGGGGAACAACAGCGCGTCCAGATCCCATTCGACGACTACACATTCCGCCACTTCGATGCAACGGACGAGCGCTGGGTCACGGTCGCCGGCGAGTACGGCATCGCCATCGGCCGCAACGTGCGCGAACTGGTGCTTGAGACGAGCCTTGCAGTAGCCGGCGAAAACGTCGCAACCGAAGCGGCGTCGTCCAAAATCAATGCCTACGCCACCGGTCAGATTCGAAACGTTACCGATGCCGACTTTGCCGTGCTTTTGGACGACGAGGTTCCCGACCTGGGTGCCCGCGTCACCACGCTGGGCGTCAATTCGCCGCTATCTGATTTAAAGTACGCCCGCAGCGCGGTCGGGCGCGGAATTTATCGCTTTCATCTGCAGCGCGGCTTGCGCAAAGCGGAGGAAAAAGGCGTACCCGACTTGGACCTCCTCTTTCAGTTCGGAATGCCATTTCGAGCCATCGCCAAGATGAGCGGCGGGCTTGCCGACCGGCGCATGGTCGACGGAATCTTGACCCTCGTCAACGGGAAGTTCTTCCGCGGTTTGGGGCAGGTAATTAAAAGATTCTTCTCGAATCGGAAGCGTCAAAAGGCGCTCGGTAAGCAGTTTGATCAGCTGGCCAGCGGTGCCACAACTACTTCAGTAAAAGGTAAATAATCTTGTTCAGGGCAATAAAAAATAAGTGGAATGAGTTCGAGGAGAAACGTCCCGGGATCGCCCAGTTTCTGATGTTTTTTCTGCTCAGCAATGGTGTAACCGTGCTGCAGTTGGCGTTAATGCCGCTCTTCCGCAACATTTTCAACAACACGAGCCTGGTAGACATTAACTTCCAGGTCTTCCCCGTGGGCACGGCGGCTGATGGCGAATCCGCATACTTCATGTTTGACTACGCCTCGGGCCAGTTACCCGAGGGTGGCGGCGGTTTGGCGTACTTCCTGGCGGTGCAGATCACGATCGCTATCGCGCAGGTAATCAACTTCTTCGCCCAGCGCAACGTCACGTTCAAATCGAATACGTCGATGAAGGTCGCTGCGATGTGGTACTTCATCGCCTACGTGGGCATCACCTTTGCCGCGGCGGCGGCGCAGGGCTTCTACAAGGCGCCGATTTACAACCTGCTGATGGAAACTTGGGGCTTAGGTTCCACTGGTGGCACGATTGCAGATGTCATCACGATGATTATCAACAGTGCGATTTCCTTCTGGATATTCTTCCCGATATTCAAGATAATCTTCCGCCGCGTTCCGGAAGAGGATGAAGTTGCCGACTCCACCGATACTGCTGACAGTGCTGAAGCAACCGCCTAAAGGATGTGGAAAGTAAAATAGGGAGGCAGACAGTGTCGCCCATCATGACCTTTGTAGTTCCCAGTTATAACTCCGAAGAGTACATGGGCCGGTGCGTCGACTCGCTGCTGGCGATTGCGGATTCCAACATCGAGATCGTGATCGTCAACGACGGGTCGTCGGACCGCACTGCCCAAATCGCCGATGACTACGCGCGCCAGCATCCCGATCTGGTGCAAGTGGTGCATAAGGAAAACGGGGGCCACGGCTCGGGCATCAACGCTGGCCTGCAGGTCGCCACCGGAACCTATTTTAAGGTCGTAGATAGCGATGACTGGCTGGACCGAGATGCCGGCCAAGCAGTCCTGCGGCATTTGCAACAGCTGGAAGAGCGCGAAGAATATATTGATTTACTCATCACTAACTTCGTATATGAAAAACAGGGCAAACGAATAAAGCGCTCCGTCGGCTACACCCGAGCCCTGCCGGAAGACACGATCTTTGAGTGGTCGGACGTGCGGAAATTTTGGACCTGGCAGTACCTGCTCATGCACTCAATGACCTACCGCACCCAGCTGCTGCGCTCCATCGATATGCACGTGCCGGAAAACAGTTTTTACGTTGACAATTATTTTGCGTTCGTGCCCCTGCCGTGGGTGCGCAAGATGAGCTACCTAAACGTGGATCTGTACCGGTACTTCATCGGGCGGGAAGACCAGTCCGTTAACGAAAAAGTCATGATTGGGCGCATTGACCAGCAGATAAATATCAACCTGCTGATGATCAAGCACCTGAGCACAATGCGAAACTCCGGAGCGCTACCCGCCAGCTTGCGGCGCTACATGACCCGGTATGCCCTACTGGTGACGGCGGTGACGTCCGTGCTCTTGGCCCGGGAGGGAAGTCGCCCCGCGCTGGATAAGAAGTGCGCGGTTTGGGACAAGATTAAACACATCGACCCCCAGCTCCACCGGGAGTTGCGCCGCTCCCTCGTGGGGTACGTCACTTCGGCGCGGGGCTGGTGGTCCCGAGCCGCGATGGACGCCGGCTACCATGCCTCGCGACTACTGGTGGGTTTTAACTAGCCCCGGCGCTAGTTCGGGCTGTACAGCCCGAACTAGCGCCGGGGCTAGTTAAAACCCACCAGTAGTCGCGAGGCATGGTAGCCGGCG
>DAHVRJ010000103.1:0-12700 GCA_027322505.1 Demequinaceae bacterium | reverse complement strand
GGGACGCCCTCTAGCAGCACGTGGCCGCGGCATAAAAGCGCGATAACCAGACCGGTCACAGCAGCGTCTTGGCCCACTACGGCTTTTGCGACTTCACTGCGCAGCGCCAGCAGCGCCGAGCGCACCTCACTTTCCGGGGTGACGGCGTGATCGGGAGCCAGCGTTCCGGGGTCCGGGGCAGGCGCGTTGGCGGGGTGGTGGGAATCTTCGGTCACGATGCGTGTACCTCACTTTCCAGGTGGTCGAGCATCTGAGCCAGGTTGATCAATTGGTTTTCCGTGCGGGGTTCCGGGCCAAGGAGGAGTCCGGCGACTTCTTCAAAGGGGCGATTAATTGCGTGGGCAATTGCCGAGGCTACCGCGGTTCCCGAAGCCGTAGGCGAGACGCCCAGCCGCTGCGCGCAGCGCAGCGCGGTTCCGGCGCGCAAGGCACGGGCGGCATGGTCAATCTCATTGGAGCGGCGGTACATGCGTCCTAAACCGATGGTGGTTTCTGCCGCTCGCACCTCTACCGGTAAAGGTTCGGTAACCAATCGACCCATGCGCCGGCCGCGCCACAGGGCCAAGAAAACCGTTACGGCCACACCCAACACGATGACGGTGTCAAACCAGGGGGGAAGGAAATCCATCATGGAGGTTTCTTCCGTTTCTACCCCGGCCTGGGTCAGGGAGGGAATGACCCAAATAACGCGCTCTTTTTCCCCCAGCGCGCGCAGCGTCAAAGCAGCATTGCCGGCCGTGGCCAATTCCTTATTCGTTAGCGGCCCCGCCTCGGCGAATAACCGGATCTGGCCCCCGGCTGCACTGGCATAGGGACCCACTTCGTCGGTCACGAAACACACGTCAGCTGGAGAATCACTATCGCGACTAAAACCGGAACTACCGGCCTGGATAGAACCGGCGGCTTGCGCGTGCGGGTCCGGACAGTCGGCCGGAACCAGTTGCCGGGAATCGTGGCCGCTTTCATGCTGCGCCCGCTTCAGCCCGGACGTCAGGTGGCCCAGCGTGCTGTAATCCGGGTCGACTAGCACTAAATTTGCGCCGGCATCTATGACGTCGTCGTAGATGTAAGAGCCAACAAAATGGGCGTCGTAGGCCAGCACGGTGGTGTTGGAATCCGCCCGCTGCGCCGCTTCGGAAACGGAGCTGGTTACGTCCACTGACACGCCCTGCTCTTGCAAAATGGTGGCGAGAGCCATCCCGCCATTTTCTTCCGCGTTATCGGGGTGCAGGGGGATGGAATTTCCGGCCGGGCGAATCAGGATGGTAATTGCGCCAATTACCAGGATGGAAATTAAAATAATGATCAGCGCGCGCCAGCGGCGCAGCCGCGCCTGAAAGCGCGAGCGGCCCGTGGTTCCATCACCAATGACGGTTTTTTGCGGGCGGTGGGTAGTGATCGTGGGATTACTCACGACATCACCGCCGTCGTAACCGGCCGGGTTATAGTTACGCGTTCGTCAATTTCGCGCAGCCAGTTCGCTTCGGCTTGCGTGGCGGGTTCTTCGCCGTAACAAACTCGATCAAAGAGTTGTGCGGCGTTTTGAATATCGGTGGCGGCATCAGGCAATTTCGGGCCGGCATCACGCGTCACTTCGAATGCGGTTTGTCCGGGGCGATCGGGCAAAATTGCTCTTTCAATCAGTGATCTTGTCAAGGCCCGAAAGCGCTCTAGAACTGCCAGTGACCACTGACCTGCCCGTTCATGGGCGGCGGCTGCCGCCCGCAGTTCGGCAGCCGAGCGGGTGTCATCAACTAAGACTTCATGGGAGGCAGACTTTACCTTGCGTGCGCGCCGCAGCGGGCCGTAAATGACGAATGAGAGGGCCAATACCGCCATCAGCGCTACGACAATGACTATGGCCACCGAACCGGTCGGCACATTGGAACTGGATTCGGCGCGCGAGAAGAACTCCGCGATGGCGTTTAGGATTTTCTCGAACAGGCTTTCGCGGTCACCGTGATAGATGCCCTTGGAAAGTTCTTCTTCCGCCCAGCGCCGCGCTTCTTCTTCCTCGGGCAAGACGGGTGGCGCAGCCCAAAAAATCACGCGCTCTCACCCGCTGCTCGAGCCAGTTCGATGTCCAAACCTTCTTTGCGCATACGCACGTCAATGTAGAGGATTGACGCCACCGAAGCTGAAAACGGGATCGTAATCATCAGGCTCACGACGGTGGAGGCCCCTAAAAGTGCGGCAGAACCGGTAAGGGAAACCACCGCCAGCACCCCGGATATGACTGACAGCGGAGTGGCAATAATTGAGGCCACCACGCTGCCAATGAGCGAAGCGAGGATGTAAATGCCTAACAGGCGCCAAAAACTTCCGCGGGTAAGTAGCCAACCGCGTTTGATCGCCTGGAATACCGGCTGGCGCTCGAGCACCACGACCTGGGTGACGAACAGCAGCCGGGTTGTTAGGTACACGATGCCGCAAAAAGCCGCGACCGCTGTGAGAAACAGCACAAGAACAAAAACGCCGGGGTGGACGTCGAATGCTAAAAAGCCTCCCAAGAAGGGGAGCGCCACCGGGAGAGTGGAAATTAGAAATACCAGCAAAGACATGCCAAGTAAAGCGGCCTTGCGCCCCTTGATTAGTTGCATCGTCTCGCCCAAAGTGAGTTTCTTACCCATCGCGGAACGACTCACAGAGACCGTCAAGATCCCGGTGACGAGGGGGACTGCCAGCATGTTGATCGCTAAGGCTAGGAAACTTAAAACCAGGACCGAATCATCAACGCTCAGGTCGGCACCTAGGTAGTCATATTCCATCTGTTCCACGAGCTGGTACATGACAAACGCCTGCAACAAAGCCAACAACCCCGCCACCGGCAAAGTTACCCCGAACATAATCTTGGGGTTATGACGCAAAGCCTTGAAGGCGCCGTCCAAAATTTCGCCCAGTCGCAGCGCGCGCAACGGAATAATGCCCGGGCGGTGAGACTGCATGGGCTGGAAGTGCGCGGTGCCCGCGGTTTGATAGCTCTGGCCGGTTTGCGGATCCCACCCGCCGCCGGTTCCGGGCGGAGTGGGTCCCGGCTGGCCCGGCTGGGCGGGTTGCCCCCATTGCCCGCCGGCTGGTTGGCCCCATTGCCCGCCCCCGGGCGCTCCGGCCGCGTCTCCGGGCTGCCCACCGGCGGGAGTATCCGCGTCTGACCCTGCTTCGGAACCACCCGGAGCGGCCCAACTTTGACGTGGATCTTCCGATGCCATGTACAAACTCCTACGTTGTTTTTCACCCGAACCGGGCGCGAAAGTACCAGTTAAGGTCCCCATCGTGTCACGATAAGGATATGAAAGGTCGTGTGCTCGTCATAGATGACGATACTGCGTTGGCAGAAATGATCGGCATCGTTTTACGCGCCGAGGGTTTGGAGCCGGTGTTTTGTGAGCGGGGAGATCGCGCGTTAGCGGCGTTTCGGGAGTCATCTCCCGATCTGGTGCTGCTCGATTTGATGCTGCCTGGCAAAGACGGCATCGAGGTGTGCCGCGAGATCCGGGCCGAGAGCGGGGTGCCCATCGTGATGCTCACCGCCAAGAGCGACACCGTCGACGTCGTGCAGGGCTTGGAGTCGGGCGCGGATGACTACGTGCCCAAACCGTTCAAGCCCAAAGAACTCGTAGCCCGCGTTCGAGCTCGGCTGCGCTCGCGAGCCGAACCGGAGCCGGAGCGCCTGGAAATCGGCGATCTTTCAATTGACGTCGCCGGCCACTCGGTGGTCCGCAACGGAGAGCAAATTTCGCTCACGCCCCTGGAGTTCGATTTACTCGTAGCGCTGGCCCGTAAACCGTGGCAGGTGTTTTCGCGCGAGCTTTTATTAGCAAATGTCTGGGGGTACCGTCACTCCGCTGACACTCGGTTAGTAAACGTTCATGTCCAGCGCCTGCGCGCAAAAATTGAGCGGGATCCGGAAAATCCGGAGATTATCTTGACCGTGCGCGGGGTTGGATATCGCGCGGGTTCTGGTGCCCAGTAGGAATAACGCGCCCGACGCGAGGAATAACGCGCCCGACGCGCCTAACGCGGCCGACGAGGTAACCGCCCCCGATCCGGCCAGCTCGCCTGATGCGCGCAGCACCCCCGCCGCGGCCAGCTCGCCCGACGCGCTCAACACCCCCGCCGCGGCCAGTTCGCCCGACGCGCCCAGCACCCCCGCCGCGCCTACTTTGCCCGCGGCGATCACGCTGACCCAAGCACTGGCTCGGCGCTGGCCGCCGCGCCTGGGCGGCTCCTTGCAATTGCGGGTTGTGGCCATCACGTTTTTACTCAGTGTGATTGCCATGATGCTCGTGGGTGGCTACCTGTCGTCCGCGGTGCGCGATGGCCTGTTTTCGGATCGACGCGATCAAATTTTGGAAGAAACCGCCCGCGGCTTCGAAAGTATGCAAACTAGCCTAGATTCCGCTACCGCCACCACCGCGGCTGAAACCCAGCAGCTGGTCTGGGACTTAATGCGCGGCCTGCGCATTTCGGGCGGCGCCGACCGCGACGTGATGCTGCTGCGTAACCCGAAGGCCACGGCCGGCGTCCCGATCATTGACTACACATCCCGGCCCGGTCGCACCGACCTGATCACCGACGAGCTGCGCGAAGACGTCTCAACTGAAAGCGGACAATTTTGGCAATCCATCCAGGTACCACCACGTAATGGAGCCTCCGGCGACCCGGTTCCGGGCATGATCGTGGGCTCGCAATTGAATATCCCCATCGCCGGAGCGTACGAGTTATACATCGTCGAAAGCCTAGAAAACGAGCAGAACACCCTCGATTTGGTGCAGCGGGTCTTGTTGGCCGGCGGCGTGGTCCTCATTGGCGCGCTGATGATCATCGCGTGGTTCTCCGCGCGCCAGGTCGTGCGACCAGTTCAAAATGCCTCCGCGATTGCCGCGCGCCTGGCCGCGGGGCAACTGACCGAGCGCATGACGGAAAAAGGGGCACATGAGCTGACCCAGTTGGCGCGCTCCTTCAACGAGATGGCCATGAGCCTGCAGGAACAAATCACGCAGCTGGAAGAGCTATCCCGCCTCCAGCGCCGCTTTGTTTCTGATGTGTCACACGAATTGCGCACCCCGCTTACCACCATTCGCATGGCAGCTGAGGTCATGTACGCCTCGCGTGACAGCTTCCCACCCGCGCTCGCGCGCTCGGCCGAACTCCTATCCACCCAGCTTGATCGGTTTGAGGCACTGTTGGCCGACCTGCTGGAGATTAGTCGTTTTGATGCGGGCGCGGCCGAACTTGATGCGGAAAACGCGGACGTCACGGTGCTTTTGCAGCGCGTGACCGACCTGATGGAGCCGCTGGCCGAATCGAAAGGCACCCATCTGCGCATCGACAAACCGCAGGAGCCAATTAGGGCCGATATTGACGTGCGCCGCGTTGAGCGCATCTTGCGAAACCTCATCTCCAACGCGATTGAGCACGCCGAGGACCAGCCCATTGATGTGTTTCTCGCAGCGGATGAAAACGCGGTTGCGGTGGTAGTACAAGATCACGGCGTGGGGATGACAGCTGAAGAAGCCGCCCACGTATTTGATCGTTTCTGGCGCGCCGATCCCGCCCGCGCCCGCACCACCGGGGGAACCGGGTTGGGGCTGTCAATCTCGAGTGAAGATGCGAACCTGCACGGCGGCTGGCTCCACGCCTGGGGGCGGGTAGGGGAGGGATCTAGCTTCCGGCTGACCCTGCCGCGCCGCGCCGGTCGCAGTTTTGAAGTCTCACCCTTGCCGTTGACACCTGAAATCGAAAAAGAAGACGATGGCGTCCCCGAAATCACCGACCCGGCGGCGGTTCCGCGGCTGGCTGAGGGATGGTTAGAGGTGGGCGATGATGAATAGATTTAATTTTGGACGGCGTCCCGCACCGCGCATTGGTGTCGTTGCGGCAACTGCGGCGGCCGGTTTGCTCTTCGCGGCCTGCGCGCAAATCCCCACTACGGGCCCCGTAGAACGCGGAATTGATGAAGTTTCTGTGCCGCGCAGCGGTTACCTACTGGCAACCGGGCCCACTGCCGGAGCGGACCAAACTGAAATCGTTCAGGGGTTCCTGCGCGCGGTTTCGGCTGGTCCGGAAGATGACTTTTCAGTGGCCCGCGAATACCTGTTGCCCGACGCCAGGCGCACCTGGACACCCAATGAGCGGGTCGTTGTCCACCCCACAAGTGGATCGCTGGAATTCGAGATCGAAGACGATAATTCGGTTCATCTGGTGATGGGCATTACCGCCACACTGGATAGCGACGGGCGCTACTCCCAAGCCGCTGAGGGGGTTGAAGAAGAATTCAACTTCACGTTGGAAAAAAATGCCGACGAAGAGTGGCGCATTGCCGAAGTTCCCAATGTCACGCTCATGTCCGCGGCGAATTTTGATTTTCTCTATCGCGCCACGCCCATCTATTTCGCCAGCGCTGACCAGCGGCGTTTAATTTCGGAGCTGCGCTGGTTCCCCGAGCGCAATCAGGCCGCCTCCGCCGCCGCGACCGTGCTGGCTGGCCCCTCCCCGTGGCTGCGAGATGCGGTCTTCAAGATCGCGCCCACGCAAGTTCACTTAAGTTCCGAGGCGGTAAAAATTGAGGACGGCGTCGCGATCGTTGGTCTAACGGATCAGGTTTTGAACGCGACGATGGAGGAGCGCGGCGTGCTCGCGGTAGAGATGGAACACACTTTGACGCGCTTGGCCAACGTGCAGGCTGTCGAGTTACACAGTGGCGCAATTCCCCTCGAAATGCCCAGCCCGCTGCCCGATATCGACCGGGAACCGGTCGCGCCGGGAACTTTGATGGCACTGGGGGTAGATGATGAGGGTGATCCGGCGCTCATGGAATTCGCTGATGGGCTATTTACGCCGCGCGAAGGCCTGGAATTACCGGACGAAACCGTGCACGACTTTGCGGTTCCGCTGGGGGAATCAGACCTAGTTGCCGTGGCCACCAACGACGCCGTTTTAGGGCTGCGTGCCGACTCCGATCCGGTGACGCTCCTGGCGCAAGAAGACGTGTCATCAATCTCGTGGGATCGCCTGGAATGGCTGTGGGTGGGCTCCGATGCCGATGAACAGCTAGTTGCCATCAACGTCGACGGTGACTATCAAAGCGTGGCCGCCGATTGGCTTGCCGGTAGAGAAATCGTTGAAGCGCGCGTTGCTCGCGATGGTGCCCGTATTCTCGTTATTTCCCGCGATAGCAGCGGTAGTTCTTTAGATATTGCCGCGATTATTAGGGATGAGGACGGTGTGCCGCAATCACTGGCTGATCCGCTCCCGCTGGGCGGAACGTTTAAGAATCCCACCAGGGCGGTGTGGGTAGATGACTTGCTAGTCGCAACGCTGGCTGAAAGTTCCCCCGGAGCCGACCTGGCGCCCTACCTGGTGGAAATCGGCGGCCGGGTTACTTCCTTACCCTCCGTAGAAGACGCCCACTGGCTGGCGGCAGGTAAGGGGGAGCGGAATCTGTATCTGGGTGCCACAAGCGGCCGCATCTACCAGCGTGATGGCCAAACTTGGTCCCCCATCGCGGAAGACGTGCGTGATCCCCACTTCCCCGGATGAGCCGCGGCCACTTATCCAACCCGGCCAGCTGACCGCCCGAGTTAGTTATCGCGACCGGTTCAATCACCGCACTTATCCACTTCTACCCGGCCACCTGGGGAAGTCCCCGTTTCTAACGCGCGTGCCCAGTACCGGCACGTTCTTCGACATGCTGCCCTCATGAAAGTTATGGCCCGGCTTCGGGCACTGAGCCGCGAACTTGGCGATCTGGTGCTGCCGCTGACCTGCGCCGGCTGCGGGGAGTATGGCGTTGACCTGTGCGATAACTGCTGGTTGCAGTGGCAAGTAGGTGCCATGCGCGCCGAGGACCAAGTGCCCGCTTTTGGCAGCCAATCGAGATTGCCGCTGTGGGCGGCTGCAACATATGACGCAGCGGTACGCCAGGCAATTGTCGGCATAAAGGATCGGGGGAGGGGCGACGTCCTTAATCTAATTTCGGGGGCGGCGCTGCGGTTGGCGGAACGCTTAGGTCCAGCGGTGCGCGAGGCGCTAGCTCGTGGGCATCCGCGATTGGGAATAGTGCCGGTGCCGCCGCGCACGCCCGCATGGTTGGGGCGGCGGGAGGTGGAATTGCCCACGTATTTGGCGGAGCGGATGGCACAATTTTTACGCCCCCACGCAGTGCGCTGTGAAGTAGCACCGGTTTTGCGGCATCACCGCTGGACGCGGGATCAGGTGGGGCTGGGGCGGGCAGCGCGGCTCCAAAATCGCAGCGGGACAATGCGCCTGCGCTCGCGCGCCACAGAATTAAGCGGCAAACCACTGCTGGTGGTAGATGACGTAGCCACTACGGGGGCGACCATGCGCGAAGCGGTGCGCGAACTTACTCGCGCTGGCGGGGTGGTCATTGGGGCAGCAGTGATCGCCGTCACGCCGCTGCGCAATCCCGCGGCGTGATCACTGCGCACTAACATGCGAACCATAAAAGATCAGGGACGTTTTGATCTGCCAAAACTCCTTCTGGTGGACTAACGTTCTATGTAGAGGTACCCGGCAGTAGGAGGTGGGCCAAGGCAGGGTCGCACAGAGGCGGATAACCCAGATTGAAAGAATTACTTACCACTTCTGCGCCGGGAATCCGGCGCACTGACTCCTCGGAGGTCTTCGTGGAAATTGTCGTCGTCGGTCGTCACACCGAAATCAAGGATCGTTTTCGCCGGCATGTTGAGGACAAGCTCGCCAAAGTCGAAAAGTTTGCGCAAGACATACAGCGGATCGACGTTGTAGTCACATATGAGCGCAATCCGCGGCAAGCAGATCATGCGGAGCGAGTAGAAGTTACCGTCCGAGGAAAAGGGCCGGTCGTGCGCGCCGAAGCGGCCGCCAGTGACCGCTACGGCGCATTGGATCTGGTCCAGGAGCGCCTGCTGGAGCGGCTACGCCGAATGCGAGATCGCGCCAAAGACCGACGTAAGCGGCCCATGAAACTGGTTCCGGAATCTCAGCCTGAAATTCCGTTGACCACCTTTGAGCCCGAAGAATCGCAGGCCGCAGCCGGTGAGGTATCCGGCGGGGCGCCCGCTGAGGCTAATGGGTACGTCAATGGTTACTCGGAAGACGAAGCACCCGAGCTGCCCCGCCCGGAAGTAGACGGTGACGCGGTGGAGATTCAACTGGGCGCATCTCCCGTTGTGATTCGGGAAAAGGTGCACAGTGCAAAGCCCATGACCATCGACGAAGCGCTGTATCAAATGGAACTGGTCGGTCATGACTTTTACCTTTTTATCGATGCGGAAAGCGGCCAACCATCGGCGGCCTACCGGCGCCGCGGCTGGACCTACGGCGTTATTCGCCTAGCAACGAAGTAGGTAATTGCTGCCGGCTGCGGGAGTTCACCACGCGGCGCATAAACGCGCGGAGTACGGTCGAACCTGCACCATCGGCTTGGGAAGCTGAGGACGAAGCACCCACACGCGCGAAGCCTGGTGTGGCTGGTTTATCTGACTCGGCCGAGGCGACGCCGCACATATACGCGCGGAGCGCCGTGTACTGACGCTCGTGGCGGCGGCACGCAAATACAGTGAAAACTCTCGTGCGGGGTTAGCTAGAAAGCGGCTAGCCCCGCACGGCTGCGCACCTGAAGATGAGCTAGCCGCTGCGCGAAAAGGGCCTAGCCGCCGAGCGCGTCTGAGCTTGAAAAGTCGGCTCGCTGCCGTGTTGTTGCGTATTATTGGCGTAAGTGGATTTTGCTCATAGGGCAATTGTCTTGCTTAGCGAGTGATGTTCCTGCTCCAATTGTGGCGCGACTTATCCGTAAGTAGACGGTCTGGCATACGATGGCCGGTGGACCAGGATAGGTCCACCTTGTGTCGAACATGAGGGTTCAACGCTGGTAGGAGTTTTAGGTGGCTAGATTTTTCGAGAGGCTTCTGCGCGCTGGTGAGGGCCGCGTACGTAGACGTCTTGAAGCTATCGCCGCGCAAGTTAATGCCCTAGAAGACGGTTTCACCGATCTGACCGATGAGGAACTGCGCGAAGAAACCGACAGGTTTAAAGAGCGTCTAGCTGCGGGTGAAAAGTTAGATGACCTGCTCCCGGAAGCGTTTGCTGCAGTGCGCGAGGCTTCTCAGCGCACGCTAGGACTACGGCACTTTGACGTCCAGCTCATGGGTGGTGCGGCCCTCCATCAAGGCAACATTGCCGAGATGCGCACCGGTGAAGGTAAAACACTGGTTGCGACCTTGCCTGCCTACCTCAATGCGCTCACCGGCAAAGGCGTACACATTGTCACCGTTAACGACTACCTCGCCAGCTATCAAAGTGAACTCATGGGCCGAGTGTTTCGGTTCCTTGGTTTGGAAACTGGATGCATTACTTCCGGCATGACGCCGGCACAGCGGCGGGAGCAATACGCCGCTGACATTACGTACGGCACCAATAACGAATTCGGTTTCGACTACTTGCGCGACAATATGGCCTCGTCCATGGACGATCTGGTGCAGCGCGAACACCACTTCGTCATCATTGACGAGGTGGACTCAATTCTTATTGATGAGGCGCGCACGCCGCTAATTATTTCGGGCGCGGCCGGGGGAGATGCCAATAAGTGGTACGTCGAATTCGCGCGGCTAGTCCAGCGCCTGAAGGTCGAAGACGACTACGAGGTTGATGAGAAGAAGCGCAATGTTGGTGTGCTTGAGCCGGGTATTGCCAAGGTTGAAGACTACCTGGGCATTGACAATCTTTATGAGTCGTTAAATACGCCGTTAATTGGTTTCTTGAACAACGCGCTGCGCGCGAAGGAACTTTTCAAGCGGGATAAAGACTATGTCGTTATGAGCGGTGAAGTGCTCATTGTTGACGAGCACACCGGCCGCATTTTGCCGGGCCGCCGGTATAACGAAGGCATGCACCAGGCCATTGAGGCGAAAGAGGGCGTGCCGATTAAGGCGGAGAACCAGACATACGCCACGATCACGCTGCAAAACTACTTCCGGCTTTACGAAAAGATTTCGGGCATGACCGGTACCGCCGAAACTGAAGCGGCGGAGTTCTACTCGACGTACAAGATTGGCGTTGTGCCCATCGCCACGAATGAGCCGATGATCCGGATTGATCAGTCGGACCTGGTCTTTAAGCACGAGGAAGCTAAGTTCAACGCCATCGCCGATGACATTGTCGAACGCCATGCCACCGGGCAACCGGTTCTGGTCGGTACGACGAGCGTTGAAAAGAGCGAGCTGCTCTCTAAGATGCTGCGCAAGCGCGGTGTTCCGCATGAAGTGTTGAACGCCAAGCACCACGAACGGGAAGCTTCGATTGTGGCAATGGCGGGCCGGAAGGGCGCCGTAACGGTTGCCACGAATATGGCCGGTCGCGGTACTGACATCATGCTGGGCGGTAACGCTGAGTTCCTGGCGGTCGAAAGCATGGCAAAGGCCGGGCTTGATCCGGCGGAGAATCCCGAAGAGTATGAGGCCGCATGGCCCAAGGCGCTGGAAGAGGCGCAAGAGGCGGTTCAGGCGGAGCACGAGGCCGTGAAAGAAGCCGGCGGCCTATACGTCATCGGAACCGAACGCCATGAATCACGTCGCATTGATAACCAGTTGCGCGGTCGTTCTGGACGTCAAGGTGACCCCGGCGAATCTCGCTTCTATCTGTCGCTGACAGATGATTTGATGCGGCTGTTTAACTCGGCCGTTGCCGAGTCGCTCATGAGTCGCACCGGTGTGCCGGATGACACTCCGTTGGAGTCGAAGATGGTTACCCGCGCTATTCAATCGGCGCAGACTCAGGTTGAGGCCCGGAACTTTGAAATCCGGAAGAATGTTTTGGAATATGACGACGTCCTCTCGCGCCAGCGCACGGTTATTTACGATGAGCGCCGCCGCGTTTTGGAGGGCGAAGATCTCGCTTCGCAGGTTCAGCATTTCCTTGAAGACGTAATCGCGGTGCACGTAGATGCAGTTGCGGTTGAAGCGCGTCCCGAAGAATGGGATCTGGAATACCTGTGGAATGAATTGACCACGGTCTTCCCCGTCAGCATCACGATCGATGAGGTAATTGAAGAGGTCGGCGGGCAAACTGCGCTATCGCGCGATTTCCTGTATGAAGAACTGCTCGCTGATGCGCGCGTGCAATATCAAGAACGCGAAGACCAAATTGGCGAAGAGCGCATGCGCGAACTGGAGCGCCGCGTGGTGCTTTCAGTTTTGGACCGCAAGTGGCGCGAGCACCTTTACGAGATGGATTACCTGAAGGAAGGCATTGGGCTGCGCTCAATGGCTCAGCGCAATCCGTTGGTCGAATACCAGCGTGAGGGCTTCCAGCTTTATGAGGCCATGACTGAGGGGATTAAAGAAGAGTCGATTGGCTTCTTGTTCAACCTTGAACTCGAAACGGTTGTCGCAGCTACCTCCGAAGACGAAGAGGATGAGGAAACTTCGGCCGCGGCAGCCAAATTGGGTGCGCCAACTAAGCCGGAACAACTCCAATACTCTGCTCCGGGCGAAGCGGGTGCTGAACAGCAAGTCAAGACGGTGCGCAACGAGCAGGTCGGCGATGGTCAAACCTTCGAGGGCACCCCGCGCAACGCGCAGTGCCCCTGCGGATCCGGCGAGAAGTACAAGCGCTGCCACGGCAAGAACGTTCCCGTTTCTTAACTCTCGGGGCTGCCGCGTTCCTCCGAATTGCTGGTGGGATGCCGGCCTTGGGGTGG
>DAHVRJ010000100.1:0-45209 GCA_027322505.1 Demequinaceae bacterium | reverse complement strand
GGAGCAATAACACTATTTTCTTTCCAGCACAGGGAGAAATATGCCGCAGCGGGTAGGAAACAGGAGCTTGTAAGTGCAGAAAGAATCGGGGGCGGTAGCGCCATCGCTAGCGGCGCAGGCACTCACCGTGCCCAACTTAATTTCCGCCAGCCGACTGCTCCTTGTCCCAGTCTTTGCGGTGTTAATTGCTCAAAAAAACGATGGCTGGGCGCTTTTTATTTTGGCGATTTCCGGCGCCTCTGACTGGCTGGACGGGTTTTTAGCTCGGCGGTGGAACCAGCAAACAAAGCTGGGTGAACTGCTCGATCCGGCTGCCGACCGCCTTTACATTTTGGTCACCCTCCTGGGGCTAGCTTGGCGCGATATCGTCCCTTGGTGGCTGGTAGTCCTCATCGTGCTGCGCGATCTTTTGCTTTTAGGAACAGTTCCAACCCTGCGGCGCCATAATCTGCGTGCTCTTCCCGTACACGTGGCTGGAAAGGCCGGAACATTCGCGCTGTTCTATGCGTTTCCGCTCATTTTGCTCTCCAACTGGGAGGGAACAATTGGGGTTCTAGCAGCGGTGTTTGGTTGGGCCTTTGCCATTTGGGGTATCGGACTTTATTGGTATGCCGGTGCTATCTACTACCGACAAACGGCGTTATTGGCTAAATCGAGAAGATGACGCCGCAGCCAGACCGCGACCAGGATCGGGCAGCAACTGGGAGGCAACGCCCAGTTGATGCCTCCATGACGCTGCTTAAAGAGATCATGGAACGCCCGCTGGATCCCGGTTATGCCGAAGCTACCTCACGCAGTGTTTCGGGCGAGCGCCCAAGCCAATCGACGCCGTCCAAAATTTTGACTATCGCCGTGTTGATGGCGCTTACAGCGCTGGTGACGGTAGCGGTCATTACGCTGCGCGCCCCGCAAGAAGACGTGGACGAGGCCCGCACGCTCCTGGAGAACAATATTCAAGACCGCAGCGATGAATACACCACTCGCAAGCAAACGGTAGACAGTCTCGAAGGGGAAATACGCCAGCTGCAAAATGAGAACCTTTCCCTGCCGGGCCAGCGGCTGCTTGAGGCTGCCCAGCAGATGGGTATTTCGACGGGGGCAACCGCGGTTGAGGGCCCCGGCCTGACGATTGAACTGCGCGATGCCACCGCCAGCGATGGGGAGGAGCTCACCAGTGAAGACCGGGTGCAGGATTTTGATTTGCAAGTGGTGGTAAATGGGCTGTGGGCGGCAGGGGCGGAAGCCATCGCAATTAACGGGCACCGCATTACCGCTATGTCAGCGATCCGCTCTGCCGGGGATGCGGTGCTGGTTGACTTTGAACCCCTGCAGGAACCGTATGAAGTTGAGGCGATCGGCGAGCCGAATCGTTTAGAAACCGGTATGGCAGCAAACCAAGCCGGGCAGCATTTACAGATGCTAATGAGCGCCTACAATATCGGTGTCTCAACCAAGACGAGCGATCATCTGGAGTTGAGCAGCGGGTCGGATTCGGTCCGGGAGGCCGATATTGAGACACGGCCGGAAGATATTCCGGGGCTGTTGAGCGACGACGACAACAGCACAAAATCTTCGCTACCTGGAGGGGAGTCGTAAATGATCGCCGCACTTGGTCTGATTTTAGGCGTCATTGTGGGGATCGTGATGCAACCCTCGGTCCCAAGCGAACTTCAGCCGTATCTACCCATTGCTGTAGTCGCTGCGCTCGACGCGCTTTTTGGCGGTGTACGCGCATTATTGGCCGGCACATTCGATGATCGAGTCTTTACCGTCTCGTTCCTATCGAACGTGGTACTGGCAGCATTTTTGGTTTTCTTAGGCGACCAGCTCGGTGTCGGTTCGCAACTGTCGACCGCGGTTGTGGTGGTCCTGGGTATTCGCATTTTCTCTAACGCCGCGGCAATTCGGCGCTACGTATTTAAGGCCTAGGGAAAAGGTTAAGCGTTTATGACACCCGGCAGGCATGAAGATGGCCGCGGCACCGAACTGCAAAAGGACCGCGGCGCGCAACCGCAAAAAGGCCGCGGCACCGAACCGCGCACCCGGCTCTTTCGCGCATTACGACCGCGCCTGAACCGCAAGCAGATCGTGGTGGCGATTTTGTGTTTCGGGCTTGGTTTTGCGCTGGTAGTTCAGGTGCAACAAAACCAGGGAGACTCCCTGGGGTCTTTGCGGCAAAGTGAACTGGTGCGGCTGCTCGATGAAGTTACGAGCCAGTCCGCTGAATTGGCGCGCACGGAACGAGAGTTACGTGCTACCCGCGATGAGTTGCTCTCGGGCAGCGACTCTGCCCGCACCGCATATGAAGCGATGGAAGACCAGGTCACCCGGCAGGCAATTTTGGCCGGAACCGTCCCGGTGACCGGCCCGGGTATCCATGTGCGGATTATCGATAACGGCAACGTGTTGGATGCGCTGGTAATACTTGAGGTAGTACAAGAACTGCGCAATGCGGGCGCGGAGGCCATCGAAGTAAATGATCAGCGCATCGCGACCTCTTCCTGGTTCATAGATAGTTCTGGCTCCATCGTGTTGGACGGCACGGAACTGGAATCGCCCTATCAAATACTGGCGATAGGGGATTCCTCCACGATTTCGGCCGCCTTGGAAATGCCCGGAGGCGTTTTAACCGGGATCCGCGGGCGCGGGGCTTCAGCCGTTTTGGAGTCGCTCGACGAGATCGAGATCGACTCGCTGAACCGGCCCGAAAAAAGCCGCTTCGCTACTCCACAACCTACTTCCTAGGCATGTTTTTTCGTCTCGATGCAGGGTAGATTGTCCCCAGTGGAACTCCCGGCGGCCAAAACCCGTTAGGCTAAATTATGCGAAGTGTTTGCGCTGCAAGATCGCGCACCGAAAGCGAGCGAGGAGACGACCTTGACTGACCAAAATTTCGGATCCCAGTGGCCCGATGATGGCTCACCCGAAACGACGATTCAGTTTGGGCACTCTGCACCGACCGAACCCGCTCCCAGCGATCTGACTCCGGATGAGGCCGTTATCGCGTCCCTGCCCGCTACCTCGGCCCTTTTGATTGTGGCCCATGGCCCTAATGTGGGCGCCCGTTTCCTGCTGGATAGTGATCAAACAACTGTGGGCCGCCGCGAAAGTGCGGACATCTTTTTAGATGACGTGACTGTTTCCCGTAAACACGCCGAATTTGTGCGCAGTGGCACGCGGTTCACGGTCCAGGATGTGGGGAGCCTCAACGGCACCTATGTCAACCGGGACCGGATCGATTCAGCGCTCTTAGCCGCTGGCGACGAGGTGCAGATCGGGAAATTTCGAATGATCTTCCACCCCGGTGATCAGGGCGCAGAAGGCAGCGGCAACTAGTGGCAAACCCAGCCAGTTCTGCCGCTGCTTCCGGTCCCGACCAGCCAGGTGCTATGCGTGCACAAGCCGGCGCGCGCCAAGACGGCACCCCCCGCCAAGGAGAAGGCCCGCGCCTAAGCATTGGGCAAGTGCTCGAACAACTGCAGCCGGAGTCCCCCTCGCTGACCATCTCAAAGCTGCGGTTTTTAGAAGACCAGGGTCTCGTGATGCCGCGGCGCACCCCTTCGGGGTATCGCCAATTCTCCACCGCCGACGTGGAGCGGGTGCAGTTCGTGCTCGAGTGCCAGCGCGATCGCTTTTGGCCCTTAAAAGTTATTCGCCAGCGGCTGGAAGAACTTGATGAGCAGCGCAATCAGCCGCCCGGCCCGCGCGCAGTCACCACAGCGCCGCATGGTCGCCTGAGCGCGCAAGATTTGGCGCGTGAAGCCGAGGTGGAGCTTGAGCTGGTGGAAGAAGTAACCGGTTTGGGACTAATCAAGCTTGGCCCCTCTAATCGATATAACGTTTCGGCGATCGCCGTGGTGCGCGCCGTATCTCACCTGTTTTCACTCGGCCTCGAAGCTCGGCACCTGCGCGCCTTTCGGGCCGCAGCGGACCGGGAGACGGGTTTGGTGGACCAGCTGGTCGCTCCGCTGCGAAATTCCACTACCGCAGCGGGCATAGCCCAGGCCCAAGCGCGCACCGAAGAGGTTACCGGGGCGTGTTTGGCGCTGCACGCGGCGCTATTGCACGAGGCGGTCTCCCGCCTGGACCAGTAGGGGCTTTCGCTTTTCGTCAGCGGGGGATTGCACTTCCCTTGTCGCGCAATCGGGGTACCGTGGAGGTATGCGCGATGTTGAGGTAATCGGAGTTCGAATCGAACTGCCTTCCACACAGCCGGTTGTGCTGCTGCGGGAGAAAGAAGGCGATCGAGTGTTGCCCATCATGGTGGGCGCATTCGAAGCCATGGCCATCGCAGCCGCGCAAGAGGGCGTGGTGCCGCCCCGCCCCATGACACACGACCTGTTCGTCAATGTTTTAGAAGCGCTGGAGCATCAGATTTCCGGCGTTGAGGTCACCGGCATGAGCGATGGGGTCTTTTTCTCGGATTTAATTATGGACGGCGCCACTCGGGTTAGCGCTCGACCCTCCGATGCGATTGCGCTTGCTTTGCGTACTGGATCTCCGATCCGCTGTTCAGAAGAA
This sequence comes from Demequinaceae bacterium, assembly GCA_027322505.1. Lineage (GTDB taxonomy): Bacteria > Actinomycetota > Actinomycetes > Actinomycetales > JAJYRW01 > JAJYRW01. The sequence goes on along the minus strand of DAHVRJ010000100.1, from coordinate 40,688 downwards.
ATCCTGGATGAGGCCGCAATATCTGCGCCGCATGAGGAGGACGCGGAGATAGAGGAGTTCCGCGCGTTTTTGGATGAAGTTAGCCCCGAAGATTTCGGAAGTGGTTAAAAATGCCGAAAAGTGGCTGAATGTCGCTAAAATGCAGGCTTAGCTAAACCTGAAGTTGAGGGTAAGACACGCCGGTGCGCGACACGCGGGAAGGACTTCTAGCGAGTGTCGTTGACGCGGGCGGCCCGCACCCATAGCGTTAGCAATGAATCCAGCGGTAAGAGGGTAAAGATCACCTCGAAGTGAAAATACCGCAAGCCAAAGAGTGGAGGCATCGTGAGCAGTACCGGTGACGCGTCAGCATCGGCGACACCCGTTCCTGCCAATACGCAGGGAATGCTTTTCGACGACGACCTCCCGCACCTAAGTTCCGATATTGGCTACCGCGGGCCAACTGCTTGCCGCGCAGCCGGCATCACCTATCGCCAATTGGACTACTGGGCCCGCACCGGCCTGGTTCAACCCTCTGTTCGATCGGCCGCCGGATCCGGATCCCAACGCCTATACAGTTTTCGGGACATTTTGGTCTTAAAAATCGTGAAGCGCCTGCTAGATACCGGCGTTTCGCTCCAGCAAATTCGCACTGCTGTCACGCATTTACGCCAGCGCGGAATTCACGACATGGCACAAATTACGCTGATGTCCGATGGCGCCTCGGTGTACGAGTGCACCTCACCGGATGAAGTGGTCGATTTGGTCCAGGGTGGCCAGGGGGTTTTCGGAATCGCCGTGGGTCGAGTGTGGCGTGAGGTGGAGGGGACGCTGGCGCAACTTCCCTCGGAGCGACAAGAAGGCGATCTCGTTGACGGTGACGATGAGCTTTCGCAGCGGCGCCGGGCGCGAAAAACGGGCTAGCCGCTTTACGACGCTTTTTCAGGTCTTTACTTTTAAGTAGCCTCTCGCGATTTACGTAGTCTTGAGCGACTTAAGCAGGCTTTGAAGACTTAAGTAACCTCTGACGACTTTGGCAACCCGCCCGGCCGGTAGCGTGGTTTGCTAGCAGACACGTTTGCCTTTTACGGCGCATCCACGCGTGCTTGCTGGCCCAGTTTGTCAGAGAGGTAGCCAGTGTTTTCAAAGGTTCTCGTAGCCAATCGCGCCGAAATTGCGGTACGCGGATTTCGAGCCGCCCACGAGTTGGGTGCATCGACGGTAGCGGTTTTTCCCCATGAGGATCGCTACTCCGAGCACCGGTTAAAAGCCGATGAGGCGTACGCAATTGGCGAAGAGGGCCACCCCGTGCGGGCCTATCTCGACATTGACGAAATCATTCGCGTTGCCAAAGAATCGGGGGCGGATGCGATCTATCCGGGTTACGGATTTCTTGCCGAAAATCCCGGCCTGGCTGCGGCTTGCGCCCAAAATGACATCACTTTTATCGGGCCCCCGGCATCGGTGCTGGAACTGACCGGGAACAAGACACGCGCGATTCAGGCAGCCCGCGCAGCGGGCATCCCGGTGCCACTTTCTACCAACCCGTCCGATGATGCCCAAGCGCTCATGAGTGAGGCGGAAAACATTGGCTACCCCCTCTTTGTGAAGGCGGTAGCTGGCGGGGGCGGGCGCGGCATGCGCCGGGTAGAAAAACCCGAGGATTTAGCCCACGCGCTGCACGTGGCCATGAAGGAGGCCGAGAGTTCTTTCGGTGATCCCACTGCCTATTTGGAACAGGCAGTTTCGCGTCCGCGTCACATTGAGGTGCAGGTTTTAGCCGACAGTACGGGACACACCGTCCACCTTTATGAACGTGATTGCTCGCTGCAACGCCGCCACCAAAAAGTGGTCGAGATCGCGCCAGCGCCAAACCTTGACCCGGAAATTCGTGACGCGCTGACCCGCGATGCGGTGAAATTCGCAGAATCGATCGGCTACGTAAACGCGGGAACGGTCGAGTTTTTACTAGAGACAGCTGGGCCGCGGGCCGGTGAGCACGTTTTCATTGAGATGAATCCGCGCATTCAGGTCGAGCACACCGTTACTGAAGAGGTAACGAATATTGATCTGGTCTCGGCGCAAATGCGGATCGCTGCGGGACAGACGCTGGCAGAAATCGGAATTCAGCAAGAAGACATCGCCGTAAACGGGACCGCTATTCAGTGTCGAATCACGACCGAAGACCCAGCCAATGAGTTCCGGCCCGATACCGGCCGCATTGCCGTTTATCGCTCTCCGGGCGGGGCCGGAGTGCGCCTAGACGGTGCCACCGCGCACGCGGGCGCAGAAATCACCGGCCATTTCGATTCGATGCTGGTCAAACTCACCTGCCGCGGCCGCACATTTGAAGTTGCCGCCACGCGCGCCGCCCGGGCACTTGCCGAATTCCGGATCCGCGGGATTCGCACCAACATCCCTTTCCTCAAAGAAGTCCTGGCCGATGAACATTTCATGCGCGGCGACTTGTCGACGTCCTTTATTGACGAGCGGCCCGAATTGCTACGCGTGCGACTGGGGCAAAACCGCGGGACTCGGCTGCTGCGCTTCATCGCGGATGTTTCAGTAAATCAGCCAAATGGGCAGCGCCCTGACCTGGATCATCCCTTTCGGCGGCTACCGAAAATTGATTCGGCCAGCACGTTGCCGCCCGGAACGCGCCAGCAATTACAAGAACTGGGACCAGAAAAGTTTGCGGCGGCGCTGCGCGCCGAAGAGCGGGTACGGGTTACTGATACCACGTTCCGTGATGCGCATCAATCATTGCTGGCTACGCGGGTACGCACCTATGATCTGCTACAGGTGGCGCCCGTCGTGGCTCGAGCCATGCCGCAGCTCTTCAGCGCTGAAGTCTGGGGCGGGGCGACCTACGACGTCGCGCTGCGGTTCCTAGGTGAGGATCCCTGGCACCGGCTGGCGAAATTACGTGATGCGATGCCCAATATTGCGCTGCAAATGCTGCTGCGGGGGCGAAACACGGTGGGATATACGCCCTATCCGACTCAGGTGACCGATGCTTTTGTGCATGAGGCTGCTGCTACCGGAATCGATATTTTCCGCATTTTTGATGCCCTGAACGATGTCGACCAGATGGCACCAGCGATCACAGCAGTGCGCGAAACCGGAAGTGCGGTTGCCGAAGTGGCCCTTTGCTACACCGGCAATCTGTTGGACCCGAACGAACGCCTTTACACACTGGATTACTACCTGCACCTAGCTGACCAAATTGTTTCGGCGGGCGCCCACGTGCTGGCTATTAAAGATATGGCCGGGCTTTTACGTGCTCCGGCAGCGGCAAAATTGGTCACCGCGCTGCGAAAACGGTTTGATCTACCGGTGCATCTGCACACCCACGACACCGCCGGGGGACAACTGGCAACGCTGCTGGCCGCGATCGACGCGGGGGTGGATGCAGTCGATGCCGCGACAGCCGCGATGGCTGGAACCACCAGCCAGCCATCGATGTCTGCGCTGGTGGCAGCGTTGGAACACACGGATAAAGATACGGGTCTGGATCTGCACGCGGTAGCCGATGTGGAGCCGTATTGGGAATCGGTGCGAAAGGTGTTTGCGCCGTTTGAATCGGGACTCCCCGGGCCGACGGGGCGGGTTTATGAGCACGAAATACCCGGCGGACAGCTTTCAAATCTGCGGCAGCAAGCCATCGCGCTCGGACTGGGGGATCGGTTCGAGCAAATCGAAGCAATGTACGCGGCGGCCGATAAAATTCTAGGCCACTTAGTGAAGGTCACCCCGTCTTCAAAGGTGGTGGGAGACCTCGCGCTGCATTTAGTTGCGGCTGATGCTGATCCGGATGAGTTTGCGGAAAATCCGCAGAACTTTGACATTCCCGACTCGGTCATCAGTTTCTTGGAAGGGCAACTTGGTGATCCGCCCGGAGGGTGGCCTGAACCTTTCCGCACCCGGGCGCTCGATGGGCGCCGGCCCCGAAAACCGCATTTGGAGACCTTGACCAATGAGGATGAACAGCGTTTGGGGGCAGATTCGGCCACGCGGCGCCGCGCGCTGAACGAGCTGCTTTTCCCCGGCCCCACAACGGAATGTGACCGAATCACCGAAGAGTTCGGCGACGTATCGGTTCTGTCATCGCTGGAATTCCTGTACGGATTGCGCCCCGGCGAAGAAGCTGAAGTCGAACTACAAAAGGGCGTGCGCCTAATTGTGGGAATGACAACCTTCGGTGAGGTCGATAGCCACGGGATGCGCACTGTTATTTGCGAATTAAATGGTCAGCAGCGAACGGTTGAAGTGCGCGATCGGGCCGTCGAAGCGGTGGTAAAGGCGGCAGAAAAAGCCGACCCGAACAGCCCCGGCCAGATTTCCGCGCCCTTTGCCGGCACGGTGACTCCCACGGTGGAGGTGGGGCATCAGGTCAAGGCGGGCGATACGGTTTCAATGATCGAGGCGATGAAGATGGAGGCTGCCATCACCACGCCCGTGGCAGGGGTTGTCGAGCGCATGGCAGTTGCACCGGTCCAGCAGGTAGAAGGCGGCGACCTGGTCTTGGTGGTTATTCCGCAGTAGCAGCGGCGGTGCGACTTCGGCGGCGGTACGGTACGGGGCTTTACCTAACTAGCGGCGTTGCTAGTTGTCGCTGCCCTTTGAGTGCTCGTCGTAGTCGCGCACCAGGTCAATAATTCCCCACACGGCCACGGCGGCGCCGATGCCCACCATGACCCAGTTCATCCAATTGGCGATTCCTTCGGAGATCGGCCCGAACTGCAGGTAGGCGATTACGGCGCCGATTACGGCGCGGAAAGTACCGGACCACCACCAGCGGTCGGCGACGCTAAAAGGCTTCTTTTCCGCTTCGTTCTCATCCCGCTCGGCGGGTGAGTCATTGCGCGGCGCCGGATCAGTCATGGCGTTAGTTTGGCACACGCCGGCGGTTCATCGAAAAGGGGAGGGGCGCCGTCCCTAATCAATAAATTTTGGACGACGTCTCGCACCGCGCGGGAAATGCGGAGGCGTATTAACTGTGTAACCATTTCAGCACCGCGGATTTGCGTGGTCTTTTCGCGGTTTCTGTACTCCCCAAGGAAGGTAGAACAGTGGCACAGTCCGTAAGCGATTTCATCATCGATCGGCTCATTGAATGGGATCTGCACCAGTGGTACGGCTACCCGGGGGATGGCATCGGCGGCTTTGACGGCGCCCTGGGGCGGGCACAAAAAGACGGGAAAGACTTTACCTATATCCGCCCCACCCACGAGGAAGAAGCGGCGTTTATGGCGTGCGCGCATGCAAAATTTACCGGCGAAGTGGGGGTCTGTATCGCAACTTCAGGCCCGGGTGCGGTGCACCTAATGAATGGGCTGTATGACGCATATTCGGATAATGTTCCGGTGGTTGCGATTGTGGGTCAACAAGCCCGGGTGGCGCTGGGAACGGAATTTCAACAGGAGATAAATCTGGAGCAGGCGCTGAGCGATGTGGCGGTGTTTGTTCAGACCGTTACGACGCCGATGCATGCCCAGTTCGTACTTGATAAAGCCATTCGAATGGCGAAGGCCTATCGGGGCCCGGCGGTTGTGATCTTGCCGGTGGACTTGCAAACCATGGATATGGAAGAACCGGCGCAGGAGCACTTTGTTTCACGCAGCGGCATCGGGCACGCCTCGGATCGCCTCCGCCCGGATGATGAGGCACTGGCCCGAGCCGCCAAAATTCTAAATGCGGGAGAAAAGGTCGCGATGCTCGTGGGCCAGGGAGCTATCGGGGCTACGGACGAGGTACTCGAGGTCGCGGAGCGGCTGGGCGCCGGCGTGGCGACGAGTCTGCTCGGAAAACAAGTCGTGCCCGGGGAGGTGCCCTATCACACGCAACAACTCGGTCTTTTGGGCTCGCGCCCCAGTTACGACATGATGCAAAAGTGCGACACGCTGCTGCTGGTGGGCACGAATTTCCCGTACGCGGAGTTTTTACCCGCCACCGGGCAAGCCCGCGCGGTCCAGATAGATATTTCGCCCCGGCATCTCGGGATGCGGTACCCGACCCAAGAGAATATTTGGGGCGATGCCAAAACCACTCTGCGAGCGTTGTTGCCCTACTTAGAGCCGCATGACACGGGTTGGCAAGAGCAGATAGCGGAGGAGAAACGGGAGTGGGACGCTGAAAATGTACGGGTGGCCAGCACGAAAGCGGATCCGATTAACCCCCGTTATATTTATCTCTCGCTGAACGAGAAGCTGCCCGAAAACGCGATTTTCACCGCCGATGCGGGCAGTACGGCGGACTGGTACGGATTTCATATCGAACTGGGCCGCAACAATATGGGCAGCCTTTCCGGACGATTGGCGTCCATGCTGGCCGCAATGCCCTATGCGCTGGCTGGGAAATTTGCCTATCCGGATCGGCCGGTTGTGTGCACGATCGGGGATGGGGCTTTTCAGATGATGGGCGGCAACGGCCTTTTGACCGTAAAGGGGCACTGGCGGGATTGGAAGAACCCGTCATTTGTGGTGCTGGTGATTAATAATGGCGATCTGAATCAGGTGTCTTGGGAGATGCGTGAGGCGGGTGATCCGCGCTGGGATACCGCCCAATTAGTCGAACACATGGACTATGCCGGTTATGCGCAGTTGCTGGGCTTAAAAGGCATTCGAGTAGATGAGCCGGATCAGGTTGATGCCGCTTGGGACGAAGCGTTTGCCGCGGATCGGCCGGTGGTGGTTGATGTGCGCTGCGATGCCAACGTTCCACCATTGCCGGCTCATATCGACTTCGATCAGGCGGCCGGGCTGGCGAAGTCGTTACTCGGGGGAGACCCGGCAACCCGGCAAGTGGTCACGCACGGGACCCGGGCCATGGCGGCGCGAATGTTTGCGCGCATGGGTTTTCGCTCAGATGAGTAAGGCGTGCCGGTTCACTGCTCGAGGGATGTGAGTATCACCGGGGTGCGAAGAATCAGTTCGGGCGCAATCAGCCGCTGCTGGCTGGCTGGCGAAGTGGGGTTTGGCACCACCGTGTTACCGCGCTGGCCAAACAGCAGCTCTAATACGGATCGGGCGACCCGTTCGGGGTGCTGTTCGATGCTACTTAGCCCCAAGGCTTCGGCGGTGGGCGTGTTGTCAAAGCCGATGATGAGCAGTTCGGGTCTTCCCGCGGAGGCAGCGGCCATATGCGCACCGATCGCCAGTGAATCGCTTGCACAAATCACCGCATCGATGCCCGGGGTCTGCGCAAGTAGTTCTTGAGCGGCCAGGCGCCCGGCCGCAACAGAGTCCACAGCCGCAATGCGCGGGCCTTTTGCGCCAGCCTCCCGCATCGCTTCCTGCCAGCCCCGGGCGCGATCATCACCCGTTCCGGAGGGGCTGGGCCACCCCAAGAAGGCAATATTACGCCCGGCTGCTTGGAGCGCATGTTCGGTCGCAAGGCGGGTTCCTGCCGCGCCGTCGACATCTACCCAGCGGAAGTCTTCTGCGCCCTGGGTTGCTGCCGGCCAGGATCGCCCGAAAGAAGCGAAGGGAATTCCGTTTTCTGCTAGCCAGGAAATTCGTTGATCATCGTGATGGGTGCCAGATACCACAACGCCATCAATCTCACCGCTATCAGTCAGTTCTCGAATCTGGGCGATTTCCGCAGCAACGGAGCGCGCCGCGTGGACGAGGACGCGCACCGAGCGCTCCCCAGCTGCTTCGGTAAGCGCGTGGACAAATCGGTCCAGGAGCACACCGGAAATGCCGCCCCGATAGGGATCGAGGTGAACACCAACCGTGGCACTGCGGCGCGTGCGCAGTCGGCGCGCTGAGGCGTGCGGGCGATACCCCAGCTCCTTGATCGCGGCTTGGACCCGTTTAGCAGTGGCGGGCTTGACCTTTTGCGGCGCGTTTAAAACATTGGAGACCGTTTGGCGGGAGACCCCGGCAAGCCTCGCAACATCCTCGACGTTCGGCGCTCTAGTGGCCACGTGCTCGCTTTCGTGTGAAACTGGCAGAAATCTCCTCGAGATTACCGCAGGGCTTGACACAGTTGAAAACCCATACCTACTCTTAGCGCAACACAGTTTGAACGTTCAAATAAGCGGTGATAGGCGGAAGTCGTCTTTGACCGAAGCTGTTTTGGTCGGCGCTGACCGACGGTGTTTCGGTCGTCACTGACCGAAGCCAATTCGCCACCGTGCTCGGAGTTTTTACCACCGAAGTATTTGCCACCGAACTATTTACCACCGTGCTGGAACTATTCAAAGGAGAAGGCCACATGCGGGTTAACAAGATTCGTTCACTAGTAAAAATTAGCGCCGTCTTAGGGGCCGGAGCACTGGTGTTGACCGCCTGTGGGGGATCCGGTTTTGACGATGACGAGGACGACAACGACAGTGCGCAGGGCACCAATGGTGGGGAAGAGGGAGAACTAACCTCGTCTGATGAGGCCCTAGAAATATTGATTGGCTCCAGTGGAGAGGCTGAAACCACCGCGGTCGAAGACGCTGTGGCCGCGTGGTCGGCTGATTCGGGCATCGACGCCGCTGTGTCGGTGGCAAACGATTTGCCGCAACAGCTTTCACAGGGATTTGCCGCGGGCACGCCACCGGATCTTTTCTACCTCGCGCCCGAGAGCCTGGCCGGATACGCGGAAAACGGATCCCTGCAGCCCTATGGGGATGAGCTGGAAAATAAGGATGATTTCTACGACACGCTAGTTGAAAACTTCACCTATGACGATGAGTTCTATTGCGCTCCCAAGGACTTTTCGACCCTAGCGCTGGTGATCAATGACGATATTTGGCAAGAGGCGGGTCTAACCGAAGAGGATTACCCCCAGACGTGGGAAGACCTCACCGAAGTGAGTAAAACCTTGACCTCGGATGACCACGTGGGTCTGGCCTTTGGCGCCGAATTCGAGCGGGTCGGAGTGTTTATGGCTCAGGCAGGCGGCGGCCTGATGGCTGATGATCAGCCAGAAGCAGACAGTGCAGAAAACGTCCAAGCCCTCGAATACGTCCAGTCCCATTTAGAAGACGGCACTTTTGCTTACGCCGCTGATATCGGCGCCGGATGGGGCGGGGAGGCACTGGGCAAGGAACAGGCCGCGATGGTAATTGAGGGCAACTGGATCACCGGTGGGATGGAAAATGACTTCCCCGATGTGAACTACTCCGTAGTCGAATTGCCCACCGGCCCCGGTGGTGAAGGCACATTGCAGTTCACCAACTGCTGGGGCTTGGCGGCTGATAGTTCAAACCAGCAAGCTGCGGCGGAACTGGCGCAATACCTGACATCGGCCGAACAGCAACTAATCTTTTCGGACGCCTTTGGGCCCATGCCTTCAATCGAAAGCGCAGCAGATGAGTGGACCGATAACAACCCGGAACTGGCGGCGTTCTTAGCCGGCGCCGACTATGCGCAGTTCATTCCCACCCTCGTGGGGAGCGTCGACGTGATCGGCGACTTCAACGCCCAGCTTGAATCGCTCGCATCTGGAGACCCGGAGGCGATTTTGCAAAGCGTGCAGAGCAATCTCGAAGCGATTGCTGAATAACAATGACCGCTTTAACCAAGTCCCGCCGCGCGAAAGGATCTAAACTTCAGCGCGGCGAGGGCCTGGCGGGATGGCTCTTTACCTCTCCCATGCTCCTCATCTTGGGTTTATTCCTGCTGATCCCAGTGCTCATGGCGCTGTGGGTGAGCTTTTCGGACTGGTCGGGGCGGGGGAGTCCGCTGTCCGGATCAGTGAATTTTGTGGGGCTGGACAACTATAGGGATGTCACCAGCGGCGGCGGGTTAGATGAGCGCAATTTCGGCATATCCATGCGCAATAACGCCTGGTATGTGGTCTTAGTCGTCCCCATCCAAACCGCACTTTCGCTGTTCTTAGCCCTGCTAGTAAATCGCTCGGTGCTGCGCGGCAGGGGAGTCTTCCGCACGGCGTTTTATTTTCCGTCCGTCACCAGCTCGGTTGCAATCACCGTGTTGTGGCTTTTCTTGTTCTCCACTTCCGGCGTTATCAACAAGATCCTGTCGTGGATTGGAGTAAATGGACCAAACTGGTTTAACGACCCCCGCGGGGTGGTTCATGTACTGCTCGACAAGATCGGAATTTCGGGCGGACCGGAGGCGCTAACCAGCAGCAGTTTCCTGGGCATATCGCTGTGGGAATGGAGCTCGGGGCCCTCAATAGCAATGTTTGCCCTGATTCTTATGGCGATTTTCACCACCAGCGGCACATTTATGTTGCTTTTCTTAGCTGCCCTGCAAAATGTGGGGGCAGAATTAGATGAGGCCGGAATGTTAGACGGCGCCGGGGCTTGGCGACGGTTCTGGTCCATCACCTTGCCCCAGCTGCGGCCGACAGTTTTCACAGTCGTCACCCTGGGCCTCATTGGCACCTGGCAGGTATTCGACCAGATTTACACCGGCACCCAGGGAGCCCCGGGGAAGACAACCCTCACGCCCGCATTTTTGTCATACCAAACGGCATTTACCGGCCAAAAATGGGGACACGGTTCGGCTATTGCCTTCATCTTATTCGTGATAATCATTCTGCTCACGCTCTTCCAACGCTGGGCCTTACGCGAACGCCCGGTACCAAAGCGCAAGCGGCTGCGGCGCCTGAAAAGTCGCACTGAAGAAGGGAGTGGGGCCTAATGTCACAACCGACTAAAAAATCTGAACCAGTCAAGATTCACCCCGCGCTCACCACTAGGGGAGGGTCGCGTTCGGCCACACCCCTGGGGCAGCTGTTGCTCTACGCGCTGCTCGTTTCACTGGCCGTCATTTACGTCTTCCCATTTTTGGTTCAGATCGCCACGTCATTTAAGACCGATGCCGAGGCAGCTAGCGACCCCATTTCGCTTGTACCGCAAATTTGGACCACGCAGGCATACGAACACTTGTTTTTGCGCAGCGATTTCCCGCTCTGGTTTTTAAACTCCGCTGTGGTCACGCTGCTGGTAACACTGGGGCGGGTGCTATTCGTGTCCATGGCCGGGTACGCGCTGGCCCGCCTGCGGTTTCGGGGCCGGGGCCTGGTTTTCGCGCTGGTGGTGGCCGTCATGGCCGTACCCGGAGTCGTTTTGTTGATTCCGAAATTCCTCGTGCTGAAGCAGCTGGGAATTTACGATTCCTACGCCGGAATGGTCTTGCCCCTGCTCGTTGACGCAGCCGGAGTTTTCATCATGAAAAACTTCTTCGAATCGATCCCCGCATCGGTCGAGGAACAGGCCCGCATCGATGGTGCGGGGACGTTTCGCACGTTTTGGTCCATTGTGCTTCCCATGGCGCGCCCAGCCCTAATTACCATCACGATTTTGTCTTTCCAAGGATCGTGGAACGAACTAAGTCACTTCATTGTTTCGACGCAGTCACCGGAACTGACGACCTTGACCAAGGGAGTGGCGCAACTGGCTTCTGGTCAACTCAGCCAGGGAACGCAGTACCCACTAAAACTGGCATCAGCAGCCATCATGACCATTCCCGTTGCGGTCCTGTTCTTCATTTTCCAACGCCACATCATGAACACTAGTGAAGGAGCCATCAAGGGATGACCAGCGAAAACGCCCCATCGTCGCACGCGCCACTTCAGCCTCTTTTGCACGTTGATGTCCTCGCGTTGCGGGCCCCCACTCAGTACTGGGCCGCGCCCACCGGCGAGGTCGGTTCGAAACCGGTCCATGGCGTATACCACGGCGATGTGCGTCATATTCGCGAAATTAATCTTTCCTATGACGGCCGACCTTTAGAGCACATTGCGCTAAACCGTATCGATAGTTCGAACCTCGAATTCATTAGTTTGCTGCGCGGCATCGACGACGAAACCGCGGACCCCAAAGTGCGACTGCGGCGAAAAATATCGGTATCAGATGGTTGGGTTCGAGAGTCTTTAGTAGTCGAATCCCGACTTCAGACCGAAATTCAAACCCGCATCACCGTGCGCATTGTTCCGGATTTCGCCCCCATGCAAGAAATTAAGTCCGGAACAGTAACTCCGCGCAGTTGGAAAGTCGAAATCGACGGCTCCTCGGTGCAGTGCCAGGCCACCGCGGGGGAGGCAACGTTCACCCTGGCGGCCGACAGCGACGAAATTATTAGGGACGGCAACAGCCTGGTTTTAGATTTTCCGCTCACCATTGCGCCGGCCGGGCGGGCAGAGTTTGGTTGGGAAATCACGCTAGCGGACCCGACACTCGTGGTTAGGGGAGCGGGCAGTAATCAGCGGTGGGAACTGCCGGACATTTCGGCGGCCGCGGCTGTGGATTTTCGGATTGTGTGCTGGCTCAATACTGCTCTAGCCGATCTGGATGCGCTTCGTTTGGCGCTTCCCGTAGCGCCGGAGGAGGAATTCTTTGCCGCCGGTGCACCATGGTTTTTCACACTTTTTGGTCGGGACTCTATTTGGGCGGCGCGCCTGGCGTTGACGCTTAATCCGCCCCAGGCGCGCACCACCCTGAAAGTTTTGGCGCGGCTACAAAGCGATTCGGAAGATCCAAGCACTGCGGCAGCTCCGGGGAAAATGATGCATGAGCTGCGCAGCGCACCCCTGTCGATACCGGGGGAGAAGATGGTGTTGCCGCCAATTTATTACGGAACGGTCGATGCCACGCCCCTGTGGATTTGTTTACTGGCAGATACCTACCGAGCCGGAGGAATTTCACGCAAAGAGGTGCGGGACCTGCTGCCGACGCTGCGTGCGGCCCTGAGGTGGATTACGGACTACGGTGACAGCGATGGCGATGGGTTTTTGGACTACATCGACAAAACCGGGCACGGGCTGGCGAATCAGGGGTGGAAAGACTCGGCTGATTCAATCCAGTGGCGCACGGGGGAGTTGGCGCAGGGACCGCTGGCGCTGTGTGAGGTCCAGGGTTATGCCTATGAAGCTGCAGTTTCGGGGGCGGAACTTCTCAGGGAGCTGGGGGAGACCGGTGGTCAAGAACTCCGCGCGTGGGCGCAAGAGCTCAAAGCAAATTTCGCCCAGCACTACTGGGTTACCACTCCCGAGGGTACCTACCCGGCAATCGCCCTTGATGCGCAAAAACGGCCTGTTGACACACTCACCAGCAATATTGGCCACCTTTTGGGTACGGGCATCCTCACGAGGGAGGAGGAAGCACAAATTGCGGAATTATTAACGGGCGAATCGATGCTTTCCGGATTTGGGGTGCGCACGCTCTCTTCGGACGCGGGCGGATATTGGCCGCTGAGCTATCACGGTGGGAGCGTGTGGGCGCACGACACGGCAATTATCGTGCAGGGAATGGCGAAGGCGGGTTTGCACGATCATGCAATGACAGTTGTCAGCAACCTGTTGGATATGGCCGAGGGTTTTGACTACCGAGTACCGGAATTGCACTCAGGTGATCCACGGTCCGAGACCAAGCAGCCGGTGCCATACCCGGCGGCCTGTCGGCCGCAGGCGTGGTCGGCCGCAGCAGCAATAGTCAGCCTCGAGATACTTGCAGCGGCAGCGGTAAACGCGAACAAAAGTTCGAATGCTCCCGCCGGTGAGTAAAGCGCGAAGTGTGGAAGGCGTTGAGGAAATAAGTGACTTCAAATCAAATTGCCAAAGCCCTCATCAAGGAACATCACGACATCGATGCTGGAATCGAGCAGTTCATGGAGCGCATGGGGGAGTTCAACTCAGATACACATACGGGAAAGTTGAACACAGGTACGAGCTCGGATAGGGCGCGCGAGAGCGCAAGTTCATTACTAAAAGCATTTGCCGCGCTGCGACGCCACATTTATTTAGAAGAAGAGTTCGTCTTTCCGGCGCTTAGTGACCCGAGTTTAGCGATGGCGATAATGGTCATGTATCGCGAGCACGGCTCGATTTGGCGGCTTATGGATCGAGCCGAAGCGCAAATCTCCGACCACGCAACAGATCAGGATCAGGTCATCAAGACGTGCGAAGTGATGCTAAGCGAATTAGAGCGACACAACGCCAAGGAAGAGCCAATTATCTATCCGCATACGGATGCGGATCTAACCGAAGAGCAACGGCGCCGCTTAGTTCAGTTTTTGGAATCGGGTGAGATGCCCAAGGGTTGGATATGCCGGGAAGCGCAAGCTGGGGGATAAAGCCAAGTATTGACCGTGCCTAGGTGGCGCGCACGTGGGCCAAAATCAAGCCGATGGGAATACTAAGCAGTACCGCGACGTAGCAAGCCCGCAAAAGCCAAGCACGAACGGCTAGCGGTGCACCGCGGGTGCCTGCTAGGGCAATGACGAGAGCCGAAATAAGCGCAAGGCCGCCCAGGTCGACAATTACGGGCTGACTAATGAGTGATCCGGCGATGACTGCGACGTTTCCCGCGGCCCAGAAGCCTAATTTCATCCACGTGGACGGGGCAGGACGAGCGGCCAGGTGCAGGAGTCGACTTTGGTAGACGAGCAGTAATTGGGCCAGGCCGGCGATCAGCACCAGGTATGCAGCAAGCCAGCTGCCTTTGGTCAAATTCAGCGGCCCGGTAACCGCGGCGATGATCCCGCCGGCAAAAATGGCGCAATACCCGGCAGTCAATCCGGTGCGAACGGGTGCTTCGAAATTCATCCCATGCGAATTTGTCATCGTGCAGGTAAGTCTAAGAGGTCATCGTCTAAGTCCGATAGATCATGTACGTCTGATAGATCGTGTACGTCTGACAGATCATGTACGTCGAAACGCTAAAGGCTCTGTGCCGAGCGGTGTCAAAGTGATAGCGGGGGAAGTGGTCTGAGGTAATAGCGCGGGGGAGTGGACCTTAGGTGCTAACGCGGGGAGGGGTCGCAGCCAACCGAGCCGGGCTGCACCGGTTCAAAAACTGATAAGTTGACATAATGTACATTATCGGCGAACTCCGATAGGGGCTACAGGAGCTCTCGAACCCCTTCTGCACACGAAAAGCAGAACCAGAGACTGAGTCGCACAGTGATGAAGCAGCGCAAACCCTGGAATAACCAGTTCTGGATAGATGACTGGCATGTATTAGGTGCATTAAGAAGGAACAACAGCAACCGCGTTAATCGCCGGACTGTTTGCTGTCTCCTTCGATACGGATCTCTGCCGCGGTAGCTACGTCCTCAACAACAACGCCTTCCAGTTGCTCGGCCACGCTCACGGCATCTACAACCACGCCCGCAGTCGCTAATTCGTTTACGCCCGCGTCCCCGAATAGGTATAAACATGTCGGACTCGTACCTGAACCAAACCGAGATCGCGCTCGAATGCCCTCGTGGCCTGCTCTGTCGAGCGCCTGTGCCCAGACTCTCGTAGTGCCGTACCCATTAGACAATGGCCCAGAAAAGTCACCAGCAACTATCCCGTAACTGGGCGCGGCCGGGTGGAGGAAGTCTGCCACTTCGCAACCCGGAATTGGGAGTGTGGAAATAACAAGTTCTGCTAGTAAGGAGCGGTTTACGGCTCCGTCACGGGCAAGTGTTGGTCCTAGAAACTCTTGTACGGCCACTTGCGCGGATGACGCAGTGTTTAAAGTCCCGCGGTTCCCCTCTAAATTGAACCTGCCCTCGTTGTTTGAAAACCACCACGGAGAGTGGCGGGCTAAATGTGCTCGAAACCATTCATGTCCATCTCGGATGGTGAAGGACGGGAACCCCGAGTAGTCCCGCCCTTCTGCGGGCGGTTGTACCAAACTGTCAGCTCGCGACGCGGCCATACCCGGCGCTCATCCACCTTTGGGCGTCTTCCTTTGCCATGTCTTCCAGCTGGGACAAAGTACCGCCACCTTCACTTGCTACCTCTAGTGCTGTCCGGTTACCAAACTCGGGCAGTTTAGCGGTCAGCCAATACACAACTGTCCAACTATCCACTCCTGAGCTGAGAAGAGTTTTCAGCAGCGGAACTAACTCACGCCGCACACCTGGCGGATCTTGTGTGAATTGAAACGCTGGGTAAACCTGGACACCGTCTGCGGTGGTAACGCGTAACAACCTATGCCCCAGCACCCGATCTGACACCGCCTGGCGCGTTACACCTCCGAGGAGTTCCCGTACGTGCTGTGTAGTGTAAAACGTCCCAAACCGTTCGTTCCGTCGCGCGTTTTGCACCATTGCCCGCGCTACAGACGCGACCGTGTTTTGTGCCGCCTCGGGTGAAAAATCAGTTACCTCCCCCGAGTCAACTAGCTGGTCAACGGTGGAAGCCAACTGCTCCTTGACATTTTCACGGTAGCTTTCCTTTAAGTCCATTACGTCACCTCTTCTCTGCCTTCCATAGTTCGCCACCCAATTAGCCTTGTCAAGCCTTGACGGATTCGTGAGAGGAGATACCCACTAATTTCACTTGCGAAGCCGCGCTACTTCCAATTGAGCACTCCCGCGTTCACCCGAGCCTCTCAAGCAAAGAAATAAGCTCGGCACGGCTGGGAATCGTCGCGGTATTCGAAGTGACTGGATCGCGCAGCGCTTTATCTACGATCTCGGGAATCATCTGGGCGGTAACTGCCAGCTCGCTGAACGAATGGCGAATGCCGATCGCCTCGACCAGCGCACCAACCCGAGCAGCAACACGCGCCGACCCGGAAATCTGGTTCATTCCAGGGTTTACGCCATTTGCCACCGCGGCCTCGGCCGTCAAAATGTCAGCCGCCACGGACACGCCGTTCGCCACCCCGTTTGCCGCGCTAAAACTACTGTCCACGTACGCATACAGTTCTGGATGTCGCCGTTCCTGATCTGCCAGCACCACTTCGGCAACGCTGGCCAGCGCAATTCCATGCGGCGCGCCCGTTAGGGCCGTGATGGCGTGCCCCAAACCATGAACAATTCCCAAACCGCTGATCGACAGCGCCCGCCCGGCAAGGTGCGCGCCCCACAGCATTTGGGATCGCGCCTCCAAATTCGAGCCATCTGCCACCGCCTTAGGCAACGCTTGCGAAACCAACTGAACGGCCTGGCCGGCATACGCCATCGAGACGGGATTCGCGCCAATTGATGTGAGCGATTCGATGCCATGAATTAACGCATCAAAGCCGGTGGCAGCTGTAACCACGGACGGCACGCCAACCGTAAATTCGGGGTCTAATATTGCCACTTTGGGAATAGCCGATTCGTCCGAAATATAAAACTTCGCCTTTATGGCTGGGTCCTCAATCACACCGAAGCCATTAGTTTCCGCTCCGGTCCCAGCCGTGGTGGGAATCGCAATAATCGGCAAAGACGGAGCACGCGACGCCGGGCTTTGGCAAAATTCCAGCGCGGTTCCAAAATTCCTTGCCAGCAGGCCCGCTCCCTTAGCTGAATCAAGCACTGATCCCCCGCCAATTGCGACCAAAACGCTCGCACCCTCGCCTCGAATCGCCTCCGCCGCCCTATCGAGCGCAACGCTCGAAGGGTTGGCGGGGATATCCCGGTAAATCCGGGAAGAAATACCAGCATCGGTTAAGGTTTTGGCAACGCGATCCGCTATTCCCGCATCGCTTACTCCCCCGTCTGTGAGCAAAAACGCACTTAGGTTGGATGTCGCAGGCGCGTGAAGCGCCGCAACCTGCCGCACGATTTGCGGGAGGTCTTTAATCGCTCCACACCCGGCCCGTATTTCGCTGGGCGTACTTATATTGACGTCGAGTGTTGCAGTTGCGCGCATCACGATCGCCTCCCCGGCTAACTCAGGCTAATCCACGTTGTCTTCAGCCCCGTATAGGAACTCAAGGCATGCAGTGAGCGATCGCGCCCAAAACCGCTGCCGTTGAACCCACCAAATGGAGTCATCAAACTGGCCTCATCATAGGTATTAACCCAAACGGTTCCAGCGCGCAGGCGCTGCGCGGCGCTATGCGCCGCGGTCACATCACCCGTCCAGATCGAGGCGGCCAGCCCGTAGTCGGTGCCGTTGGCTTGCCTGATCCCGTCTGCAAGATCATTAACCGGCGTTACCGTCAGCACCGGCCCAAAGATTTCTTCTTGGGCGATTTGGGACGACGTCTCGACGTTGGTAAATACCGTTGGATTTACGTAGGTGCCACCGGAATCGGTGCGGGCACGCTGGCCGCCCAGGACGAGCTCGGCGTTGGACTCGGTTCCAATTGAGATGTAGTTCATGACCTGGTCTGCTTGCTCGGGGCTGACAATTGCGCCCAGCTTGGTTTCGGTGCTCAAGGGATCACCCGGGATGAAGTTTTCTGCTGTGAACTTCACAAGTCTTTCTAAAAATTCATCGTGGACTCCCCGACCGACAAGGACACGCGATCCGGCATGGCAGGTTTGTCCCGCGTTATAAAAGATGCCCCAAGCAACGGCAGAAACGGCCGCATCTAGGTTCGGGACGTCATCCAAAATTATTTGCGGTGACTTACCGCCTGCCTCAACAGCGACCTGTTTGCCATTGGACTCCCCCGCGTACTGGAGGAATTTTCTGCCCACCGGTCCGGAGCCGGTAAAGGCGATCTTTGCAACGCGGGGATCGCGCCCGAGGGCCTCTCCGGCCGCCGGTCCCCCGGTTACCACGTTGAACACCCCCGGGGGTACCCCGGCTTCCACGGCAAGACGCGCCAGGATCAGCGCCGAACTGGGGCTTTGCTCAGCTGGCTTCAGCACGACGCAGTTGCCGGCAGCCAGCGCCGGGGCAATTTTCCAACTGGCGATAATCGTCGGATAATTCCACGGCACTACTGCGCCGATCACTCCCAGTGGCTCGCGTGTAATGAGGGCGATCCGCTCCGCAGATGTGGGCGCGACTTCGCCATAAAATTTGTCGATTGCCTCTGCGTACCACTGGAAGCAGTCAGCCGCGCTGAGGCCATCAACACTGAGAGTATCCCCAATGGGTTTGCCGACATCCAGCGTCTCGGCCAGCGCAATTTCCTCGTTGTGGGCGCGAATCAGATCCGCAAGGCGTAGCAGCACCTTCTTCCGCTCGGCTGGATCCATCCAGCGCCACGTGCCGTCCTCAAAGGCGCGGATGCCACTGGTCACCGCCATATCTACGTCTTCGGAAGCACCTTCGGCCACATTCCCAAGCAGGCGGCCATCAATAGGTGAATGGTTTGCGAAGGTTTTACCGGAGCGTGCCGGCCGGAATTCACCGTCGATGAACAGCTGGGTGGGAAGCTGGGCTTGGGCGGCCGCTTCGGTCCAGTTTTTCGTCATATTGTCCACCTTTCGATGGCAGCTTCGTCTAATTCAATGCCCAGTCCGGGGCGATCGGGCAGGTTTAAGTAGCCTTCGTCATCGATGTCGACGGGGTTGGCGAGCATGAAATCACGCCGATGCGGCGTCCACTGGGGCGGGTCGAAGGGAAACTCAAAATAGGTTCCGGCGCCCACGCCCAGTGCGACATGCAGGTTGGCGAGGACGCCAATGCCGTTAGTCCAACTGTGCGGCGTGAATTTGCGGTTTTTCAGGTGGCTGACTTCGGCGAGTGTGCGGGCGCGCGACATTCCAACGGCAAGCACGACGTCCATTTGATAAACGTCGAGCACATCATCTTCTAAATATCGTAAAAGTTCGCTGGGTGAAGGGTGCATTTCCCCGGCTGCGATGCGCACTCCGGTTTCTTCTCGCAGGCGGCGTAGGCCAACCGCATCCGCATAGGGCAGGGGTTCCTCGACCCAAAAAACGTCGAGTTCTTTGAGTTGCTCGACTATTCTGCGCACCTGGGAGTATTCGAGGGCTGGTTGAATATCGCCGGCCATCCGCCAGGACTGGTTGAGGTCAACCATGATGTCGAGGCGGTCCCCCATTGCTTCGCGCACCGCCTTTACCGCTGCCAGTCCGCCGGGAATGTCGTTGCGGTCAATACGAATTTTCAACGCCTGGAATCCGCGTTCGGCGATCGCGTGGGCCGATTCAACCCGCTCAGAGGCCGATTGGAGACTTCCCGTTGAGGCGTAGGCCGGTATCCGCCTACTCGCTCCCCCGAAAAACTGGGCGACGGGCTGGCCCGCCGCCTTGCCGATGATGTCCCACAGGGCGACTTCCAAGGGCCAAAACCGACCGGAGTGGAAATTGATCGTTTCGATCGTGCGGACGTGTTGTTCGATTGCGCGCGGGTCTTTGCCAATGAAGAGGTGCTCATGGCCCGCGAAACCGTCCATTGTGTCGCCGGAGCCGATTCCGGTGATTCCTGCGTCGGTTTCTACGAAGACGATCGTGGCATCGAAAATTTTCCGTGGTGTGGGATCCCAAGCTGCGTGGAATGGCGGCTCGAGCTTGTGTCGCAACTGCTGCAGCCGGATATCGGTGATCTTCAAGAGTCTCCTTATTTAGAGCGAAGCGCCCCCTTTCGTTTACGCGCAAGCGTGATAAAAGGGGGCGCTGGAATGTTTTGGTTTAGACTAGATCGTTTTCTTCGAGCCAGTCAGTGGCAATGTCTTCGGGGTCTTCGCCCTCAACGTCGGCAAGTTCGTTCAGTTCCTGCATAACCTCGGTGGTGAGCAGCTGCGAGAGTTCGTCAACGATTTCGGTCAGCGCCGGGTACTCATCCACGATCTCTTGCTTCATGGTCAGCGCACCTTGGTAGGCGGGGAAGAAATTGCGGTCATCTTCCAATACGCGCAAGTCCAGATTGGGAATGCGGCCATCGGTTTCGAAAACCTCACCGAAGTTGCAGGTCTCGGCCTTCGCGGTCTCGGTGTATACAACTCCGGTATCGACCATTGCGACGTTGCTGTCCGGGATGTCTAGGTCGTAGGCCTCCTTCAGCCCGGGCCAGCCATCATCGCGCGTCGAGAATTCGCTCTCGATGCAAAACGTCTGTTCGGCAGGGTCGATATCCGCGATTTCACTGAGTTTTTCAACTCCCAGCTCATCACCTTTTTCGGCGAGAACTGCCATGGCGTACGTGTTGTTTAGCGGAGCTGGATCAAACCAGTGAATACCGTCTTCAGCGTCAGACTCTTTGACCGCCGCGAACATTTCTTCGGGAGTCTCCAGCGGCTCGGTCTCTTGGAAGTAGGTAATCCACGCGGTACCGGTGTATTCCCAGTATCCGTCGAGCTCGCCGGTTTCGAAGGCGGATCGGACGTTGGTCGAACCAACCATTGAGGTGTTGGTGTCGGTATCCGCGCCGTGGGCGTTGAACAGCTGGCTCGTTATGTGAGCCAGAATGTACTGCTCGGCGAAGTCCTTTGATCCGATCGTGCCTTCTAGGCCTTCGAGTTCATCACCAGCACTTCCAGTCTCTGGTCCACCTGATCCGCAAGCGGCGACTCCAAAGAGGGTCAGCGCAGCAGCTGCGGCGGTCAGGCTCCGGGTTACCCGCGAGCTTTTAGTGCCATTTAGACGAAGCATTCGTCGTTATTCCTTTCACATGCCTTTTGGGCGTAATAGATCTTCGACCAGGCTTGCTATCCAGTCGATGAACAGCGCAATACACGCGGTAATAACACTGCCTGTCAGCAGCACCGGCATGCGCTGAAGTTTGATGCCGTTAACGATGATGTCGCCCAGTCCCCCAGCATTTACGAACGTTGCTAGGGAGGCGACGCCAACTGCAAAAACGAGGGTGGTGCGTAAACCGGCCAAAATTACCGGTATTGCTAATGGCAATTGGATCCGAAAGAGCACTTGGCGGCTGGTCATTCCCACACCGCGTGCTGATTCAACGATTCGGGCATCGACCTGCTCAATACCCACCATGGTGTTGCGCAAGATCGGCAGGATTGAATAGGCGACCAGACCAATGAGGGCAATGTTGAAGCCGGTGCTAAAAATAATCGTCAGTAGCACCAAAATGCCGATTGCCGGGGCGGCCTGCCCGACGTTTGCCAACCCCAAAATTATTCCGTGGGCGATGCGGGATTTCGTTCGCGACAGCAAAATACCGGCCGGAATTGCTATCACCGCCACAATTGCTGATGCAGCGAGCGTCAGTTGTAAGTGCTCGATAATCCGGTTGACCAAATACTCCGAATTAATCGTGCGCTGCTCAATCGAATCGAGCTCGAGAGTGTTCAACCACAAGTAAAGTGCGAGCAAAGAAAGCGTCGCTAGTAGCGGGGTGCCCAGACGCTTGCTACGAACGAATTGCAGCGCGCCCGATGCTCGAGTGGGGCCAGTTTTTAGACTATTGCGAGTTGCTATGGCTTGATCCGCGATGGCTATCAACTACTCTCTGTCGCTAGCTTCACGTCGTTGAGCGCCGAGAGGATCTGCGGCAATTCGATAACGCCTGCCACCTCGCCCACCTCATCAAAGACCCGCAGCGCCCCCGCATTTTGGCCGATACACGTATCGAGCGCTACGCGAAGCGAATCGGAGCCGGAAATGCCGGGCAAATTAGCATCTTCAACTTTGGCATCGCGGCGATTGAGCGCGCCGGCGCTTACCAGCGCCAGGCGTCGAAGTGAGGCCCCCTCCCCCACAAACGACTCGACATACTCATCGGCGGGATTGGCCAAAATCCGATCTGGCGTGTCGTATTGCGCAATGCGTGATCTGCCAGCAAGAACGGCGATCTTATCGCCCATTTTGATGGCCTCATCGAAGTCATGCGTGACGAAGATCACCGTCTTATTGAGCTTGGTCTGCAACTCTAAAAACTCGTTTTGCAGGTGCTCGCGTGTAATCGGGTCGGTGGCACCAAAGGGCTCGTCCATCAGCATTACCGGTGGATCTGCCGCTAGCGCGCGAGCCACACCGGCGCGCTGTTGCTGACCGCCCGAAAGTTGGCGCGGGTAGCGGTCGGCGAAGATTTCCGGCTCTAAACCAACCAGATCCATCAGCTCTTCAACGCGCTCAGACGTGCGCTTTTTATCCCAGTCCAATAAGCCGCACACCACGCCGACGTTTTCGGCAATGGTGATGTGCGGGAACAGGCCAATCTGCTGAATCACGTATCCGATGCGGCGGCGCAAGATGTCGGGATTAATCGACATGACGTTCTCGCCACCGATAGTGATGGTGCCCGCGGTTGGCTCGATGATGCGGTTGATCATCTTCATCGTGGTGGTCTTGCCGCAGCCGGAGGGGCCAACGAAGGTCACAAGCGAGCCGGCGGGAACAACCATGGAGAAGTCTTCCACCGCCGGAGTTTCCGCACCGGGATAAAACTTGGTGACCTCTTCAAGAACTATTTCTGCACCCTTTTTTGGGTGTAGGCCAACTGGAATTTGATCAGACATTCAAACCCTTCGAGGTGGTCAAACGGCGGAGCACTGTAAAGGCAGCGTCCATTACGAGAGCGACGATCACTACGCCGATGGTCCCCACTACTGCCTGGTTCAAAGCATTCTTTGAACCCAAAGACGACAGTCCGCTAAAAATTAGGTCACCGAGCCCGGGACCGGAAACATAGGCAGCAATAGCTGCGATACCCACAACGAGCTGGGCGGAAACGCGCGCTCCGGTCAAAATAACCGGCCAGGCGATGGGGAGTTGAACGCGCAAAAGGACGCGGGCTTTGGTCATACCTACTCCCCGGGCGGCCTCCTGTACGGGCCGTGGAACTTCTTGCAACCCAACGACCGTGTTGCGCACTATTGGCAACAATGCGTACATCACCAGCGCGACAACAGTTGGGGTCCACCCCAACCCAAGTGGGGCAATCAGAAGGCCCAGCAGCGCGAAAGACGGAATTGTGAGAATCACACCAGCGCCAGCCAGTACTGCCCCGCGCGGAAGCGGTCGGTTCCAAACTAGGAGACCCAGACCCACACCAATGATGAGCGCTATCACCAACGAGAGGATGGAAACCAGAAAGTGTTCCCCGAACAGTTCGATTATTGAGGAGCTTCGTCGTGACAGGTATGTCCAAAATCCGCTCATACCGCTGGAATCTAACTCCTTAACTAAAACTCCCATGGATCCGCATATCGAACCCCCATGTGGGTCAAGCAATAGTAAACATAGACGCAGTTTAACGTATGGTCAACATAGGTTGTGCATACGTCAACAGAAGGAGATTGGGAATGACCCGCGAGAACCGCACCGGTACGCCGCGCCTCCACAACGCCGGTTTGCGGCGAGATCTTCAAATTTTGAGCGCCCTAGCGGACGATGATTCCGGTCATGGTTTAGGTGTAAATCAGCTGGCGGAAATAGTGGGCCGCGATAAAGCTCAAGTCTCGCGGGTTTTGGCCACTCTCGCACAAGAAGGGCTGGTCAGCCGCGACGGGGAAACCTCGAAATATCGAATTGGCTGGAAGATTTTTTCGCTCGCGGCCCGCACCGTAGAGACCTCGCTAGCCGACCTGGCCGCGCCCTATCTTCGACAGATTGTTGCCGGGCTGCACGAGACGACCCACTTATGTGTTTTGCGAGGCGGGCGCGTCCTCACACTGCTTAGTGAGATTCCATCACATGCTTTCCGGGGTCTGAACTGGCAGGGAGTCGAAACTCCGCCGCATTCCACATCGGCAGGACGCGTGCTGCTAAGTGAATGGTCCGACGAAGAAATTCGGGATTGGTGGCGCACGAACCCGCCCGAGTCTGGCCGCAGGATGCCTCCAGCACTAGCGCAAGCGGGCAGTTCAGCCGGAGCGGTTAATGGCGCTCTTGACATCGAGACTTTTGTGGAGTTGTTGCGCCAAACCCGGGCAAATGGCTTCGCGTCGGTCGACGAAGAATTCGAGCCCGGTTTGGTCGGCGTCTCGACTCCGATTCGAGATTTTCGCGGTCGCATCATTGCCGCAATTAACGTGGCAGCACCAAAAACTCGACTGGGAGATCATCTGTTCGAGGCTGGCACCTACATTCGGGGTGTCGCGGCCAGACTGTCGCAGCAACTCGGCTGTAGCGCAGCGGACGACTAAATAACGTCACATCGCAGTAATCTCGTTCAGCTCGGCCAGGTCAGCCGCATCGGGCTCCCAGGCGCTAGCTGCAACATTCGATCGCACCTGTTGTGAAGTGCGTGCCCCGGCGATTACTGATGCCACCGTCGGCTGCGCTGCCAGGCCCCCGATCGCAACGTCGACCAGCCGCAAATCGCGTTCCGCCGCGAAACGCTCCAATGCCTCGATGACGTCGAAATTCGCTGCCTCGAGTCGCTGCGGCCGCTGTGCTAACCGCGTTCCAGCCGGTGCTGCCTCCCCGCGCCGGTACTTGCCGGTTAGCAAGCCGGAAGCCAGCGGGTAATACGGCAAAAGACCCATCCCTAGGTGCTCTAGTGCCGGAATCAGTTCCGCTTCTGGCAAGCGATCCAGGAAGGAATAGGCATTTTGCGCCGATATAAATTGCGTTAGTCCCCCACTCGCCGCGCTCCAGTGCGCATCGACTACCTCCCACGCTGCAAAATTCGAGCAGCCGATATAGCGCACTTTTCCTTCGCGCACCAAATCATCAAGCGCCGACAACGTCTCATCAATTGGGGTCATCGGATCTGGTTGATGCATCTGATAAAGATCAATCCAGTCCGTACGCAACCGGCGCAGCGATGCTTCGACCGCGCGCTTAATGTAGCGCCGAGATCCGCGCACTCCCCAGTCCGGTCCATTGGCGCCCGAAGTATCCATCCCAAATTTTGTGGTGATAATCACATCGTCCCGGATTCCTTCTAGCGCACGTCCCAGCAACTCCTCCCCCTCGCCAGCGTAGGAGCCATAGATATCAGCGGTATCAAAGAACGTGATTCCCTCGTCCAAAGCCGTTTTCACCACGCCGGATACCTCATCTGGCGGGAGCGTAACCCCAAACGTGTTGCAGCCCAGCCCAACCCCTGAGACGGTAAGACCACTGGAACCGAGTTGCTGATAGCGCATTTTTCTCCTTTTCGCCGCACTACTGCACTGCACTATTTCGTGTGTTCTACCCCACTCTAAGCCGGGCGGGCGGAACATTTTGCTCGGTTCAACCGTTGGACTGTATGAAGCGATCGTCTAGGTACCTCGAGAAGGGGGTAACCATAAATGGCTGACCGAGGATTACGCGGAACGCGTCTGGGCACAACCAGTTTGGAAACCGATGTGGGTGTGCGCTTTGCAGCGCGTATGGAAGCAAAGTACGACTGCCCCAATGGGCACACCATTGTGCTGCCATTCGCCGAAGATGCTGAAGTGCCCGCGGTATGGGAATGCCGCTGCGGTGCCGAAGCACTATTGCGCGATGGTGTGCGCCCCGAGGAGAAGAGTGGTAAACCGCAGCGTACCCACTGGGACATGCTGCTCGAGCGTCGTTCGATTCCCGAACTTGAAGAGCTGCTAGATGAGCGCCTTGACCTGCTGCGAAAGGGTCAGTTGCGCCGCAGCGCCTGAGGCAGGCGCCGCAGCTGTTGCATCCGCCGTCGAACGCCCCAACCAGTTACGCGCCACAGCGCCTCAAAAACTATTGAACGATTCATTTTGGAGGTCCCTTCTCGCCTTTCCACAAAGGTGATGGGGACCTCCTTTATTTTGCCCGGAAGATCCAGAACGCGGCGCACCATGTCGACTTGAAAGCAGTATCCGGTCGAAGCAACCTGGTCCAATCCCACCCGAGTTAATGCACTGGCTCGATAGGCCCGGAAACCACCGGTCGCGTCCCCGACTCCCAAGCCTAAAACGGCCCGAACATAGGCGTTTCCGCCCCTACTGAGCCACTCGCGATGCCGGGGCCAATCCACAATCGACCCGCCCGGGACCCAGCGCGAACCCAGCACGAGATCGGGCGCATCCTCGGCCGCAATACGCTCCAATAACCGGGGCAGTTCTTCTGGCTGATGAGAGGCATCGGCGTCCATCTCGACAAGGACCTCATAGCCGCGCTCTAGGGCCCAGCCGAATCCGGCCACATACGCTTTACCCAAACCCTGTTTCCCGGCTCGATGCAACACCGAAATAGCCCCATCTTGGGCCGCCATTTCGGCAGCGAGCTTGCCCGTACCGTCTGGTGAGGCGTCATCGACGATTAGGACATCGGCATTTGGGACGGCGTCTCGCAGCCGGCCGATCGTCTCACCGAGCATTTCGCTTTCGTTATAGGTGGGAACGATTACCAGCGTTTTCACAGTGCGTCCACGTCGCCAGTGCGCAAGCGGCGGCCTTCGCGCGGTGCCCCAGAGCCGGTTAGCGATTTGTTTTCGATCCCTGCTCCGTCTTGCGGGCGCGCCTGCTGCGCTTTAGCTTCCCGGCGCGACTTCTCCTCGTCCTTGCGAATGGTGCGGTGCAATAGTTTGCGCAGGCCAAACGATATGAACACTCCCGCGGCAATCACTATCGCGGTCAGATTGAAAAAGAACGCGATCCAGTTCCCGAACATGGTCGCCGGCGTCAAAGTCGTGCGCAACTTCATGTCACCGACCATGTTTTCGGCCGTGTAGTGGCCGGTGCGGTGGGTGACGGTTCCGTCCGGATCAATCATTGCGCTAACGCCCACGGTCGAGATCTGCAGGCTTGCTCGGCCGTGTTCGATGGCCCGCATGCGCGTCATCGCTAGTTGCTGCACGGACTCATTCGTAAATCCAAACGTCGCATTATTGGTCTGAACCAGCAATAGTTCGCCCCCGGCCGCAATGGATTCGCGCACGATCCCGTCATAGGCAACTTCGAAGCAGATAACGTCGCCGAGCGATACTTCGCGATCATGGCGCAAACTCTCCAGCGGCACGACTCCCACCTCGTCCCCGCCGATCATGTCGCGCTGAATCCGGTCAGCCTCTTTTGAAACTAGGCGTGCTATGGGCCGAAAAGGGATGTATTCGCCAAAGGGCGCGGGATGCTGCTTGATATAGGACTGCGTCTCTCCGACCCCTGCCTCCCACAGCAGCGAAATATTGATGCGCTCCGACTCCCCCACAGCCCGCACTGCGCCCACCAGCAACGGCGCATCAACTTCTGCTGCCGCCGCGTCAATGGCCCGGTAGGCCTCAGCATCTACCTGGGGGTCGATGTCGGTGGCGTTTTCCGGCCAGACCACCAGATCTAGGTCTTCGCCCCGCTCGGCGAGCCGGTGGGTTTCTTCAACGTGATTGTTCAAAACTATGCGTTGGCGCTCGAAAGCATCCAACCCCTGCCCCGGCACATTGCCCTGTACTGCTCCGACGCGCAGTGTCCCGTTCTCCGCGTGATTATCCAGCGTGATTACGTTGCCAATCAGCAGCAAAACCACCGGCATGGCGATACCGACGACGACCGTGCGCGGCACCAGCATCAATCCGGCGCATTCCCCGCGGCGCAGTAGCCGCAGGGTGGTAAAGACCCGATAGGCAGCAATACCGACTACGGCCCCTGCCACAACGGTCACAAACGTTACGAGCGGAGCGCCCCCGAGCCAGGCCAATTTTCCTGCCGGCGCGTCCACCTGGGAGAACGCGATCCGCCCCCAGGGGAATCCACCGAACGGAACATTGGATCGCAACTCTTCGCTTGCCGTCCAAAATATGCCGAAAATAATGGCCTGCCAGCTAAAGCGCAGCAGTACGAATTGGTACCGCAGCATCAGGGCCCACACCCAAGTCACCAGGGCCATAAAGGCACCCTGAGAACCCGCCAGCAATATCCACGGTGCCGGACCGACCGCGAATTCGGCCCAATCCAGATGTGGTAAGAAGAACGCCAAACCCCAAATAAAGCCGTAGACGGCAGCGGCCTTGGTGGAACTAAGCGCTACATCGCGCGTAATGAAAAGCAGGATGGCAATACCCAGCGGCGCTATGAGCCACAGATCATAGGGCGCGAACGCAAAGTTCGTAATGTAGCCACCTGCGGCCGCCAAAACGAGGCGCAAGATGCCACTGAGGGTCCGAAGTTCCACGCCAGCAGCCTACGTGGTTATCGAGCGGGACTGGCGCACAGGCCCGCAACTACTCCGCTGTCAATCGCATAGATTTACGGCGTGCCAATTGCGGGTGTGCGCCAGCAGTGCGGGCATGGAAACGGGGCCAAATATGCCAATGGCTCGCGCAACCTTCGGGCCGTACCTCGAGGAGGTCGTTATCTAAGGGAAGCGCGAGCCTGGCCTGATTCGAAAATACCTTCTCCGCCCGCTGAGTCAACCGCCTAAACCCGCTGGTCACAGGCTTCTGTGCAGGTCAGAGCCAACAAAATTTCCTCTAAAATTAACCCATTTGGTGGGCGTGTCTTTAACTGTCGGCGTGTCGCGACATAAGTGCAACACCCTCCCGCAAAACCTGGATGCACTGAATAGGTTGTACATCCATTTCGATGTTGGCTAGCGCGCTGTTCGCGGGGAGCGTGAGCACGGTTTCGAACTGACCGAACCCGCGATTAGCGCGCAGCGGATAAGCCGTCGTGTCGACTGCGGACCAGATAGCGATGGTGGCCGGCGCTCCGACTTCTAAAGAAATTATTCCCCCGGTGTGCGCGCCGAACGCGTCAATCATGTTCAGCCGCTGCCCGCTATCGTGATGAGTCATCGCGGTGTGCACGGTCCCCCACGGGTTAAAGGAACGTTGCGGGGCATGCGAAGCAAATCGCAATTCAACTCCGGTGGTAATTAGGTCCGCCCAGGGGTTCATTGCCAGTGCCCGCACGGGGCCCAAACGTTTGGCGTACAGCCCGTCTTCGCCACCGAAAGCCGCCTCCGCTTGCGGATCAGCAATGATTGTCACCCCGAAAAGTACGAGGGAACTAAGGGCGGTTGCGTCAATCAGGTCAGCAGATTCAACCTGGTGCCCGGCCCGGCGGAGCGCATCATCGCCCACTTCCCGCGCGGCCGCCTCAAATGCCGCCACCAGCGCGTGTAAGGCGCGATCACCGCGGGCCCGAAATACCGCGGCCCGTCCCAATTGTGTCGCCGCGATCAGATGCGCCGCAATTTCACTTTCCGAAACGAGCAGCTCCCCCATGCCCGGGTCATCCCCCGACCACTGCGGCGCGTGTCGGTCGGAATACCGCTGCTCCAGCGCGGCAGTGCCAGTGGTGAAATCACCGTCTATCGCCACGGGACCAAAACCGGCCAACCCCGGGGCCGCTGCCAAAATTTCCTGCCCCTGGGCGGCGCTGGTGAGTTTGCCCCCGCCGTACACCACCACCTGCGGCAATCCACTTGCGGCATCCGCGGTGAGGTCGGCGAATTTTTGCAGTTCACTGACCGGTCGCTGGGCGTTGCCATGATGATTAAGGACGGCGACTCCCGCCTCCGCAGCAGCGTTCAACCCCGCGCGCAGGCCGGCTTGGAGTTCGCCATCTGCCAGCGCTTGTTCCGGATCGGTGGGTAGGTCCAGTAGTTGCAGGCCGAGGGTGAGGGCGTCAATTTTAGCGTCGTGGAAGGCCGGAGTTATGAGGTTTCCGTCAAGTTCGACCGTTTCCGCTTCTTGAATAAGGCTCGTGATTTCTTCCGGTAGCCCCGGATCGGAAGAGTTTCCGATCCACGCGATGGAACCGTCTTTAACTATGAGCGCATCGGGAGTGGCCTGGCCGGCGGGGATTGCCGTTGCCACTACTCCCCCGCGATAGAAGGTCACGTTCACAGCCATACAGCGTAGCGGGGATTACACCGAAGACCAGGCCACTACCCCGCGGCGTACGAGGTCGACTGCTCGGCGGGCAGCCGTGCGCGTGGATTCTTCGGGGGCGGCAATGGCGACCTGATCCAGCAGGTCGATGACCTGTTTGCTCCAGCGCACGAAATCTCCGGCTTCCAATTCAATTTCGGCCAGCACCTCATCCAGTCGGGCGCCACTGGCCCAGGCGTAGATTGCGTCGACGATTCCTAGATCGGGAAGTTCGCCGGGCTGCACGCGGTTGTCTTGTTCAATTTGACTGAGCTCTTCGGCAATATTGAGCGTGGCGAAGACAGCCTGCTGGAGACTTCCCCCCGGCCCGGAGGGTATGCGCGGCGAGCCGGGATCTTCGCGGCGGGCTTCATAAACCATCATGGATACCACCGCAGCCAGGCTGGCGGGCTCCAGTTCCTTCCACACGCCCCGGCGTAGGCATTCTGCAACGGTTAGGTCTTTTTCCGCATACAGTTTGGCCAGCCAGCGCCCGGCATCAGTAACGGTAGTTTCTTCATTGTCTTCGTCGAGGTACCCCAGAACGATCAGAACATTACAAACATGATCGAAGTCGCGGGCGATTGAAGCGGTGCGGCCCTCTATGCGGCGCACTAGTCCGTCATATTCGCGCTTGGTCCGGGCCCAGCGTTCTGCCCACCGGGCGTGGTCTTCGCGCTCGGCACAGCCGTGGCAGGGATGGGCACGCATCTGCGCGCGCAGCTGCGCAAGGGCTTGA
This sequence comes from Demequinaceae bacterium, assembly GCA_027322505.1. Lineage (GTDB taxonomy): Bacteria > Actinomycetota > Actinomycetes > Actinomycetales > JAJYRW01 > JAJYRW01. Next base: position 9,706 of record DAHVRJ010000100.1, on the reverse strand, counting down.
TCATCGGCGGCGCGGGCGCGCTGTTTTTGCGGGCGTGCCGGAGAGTTTGCGTCCGCTCCGCGCTCGGCCAGTGCGCTGCGGAGTCGAGCTGCCATATCGCGGCGAGCGGCCGCGTTGCGCACTGAGAAATTCCGCGGCACTCGAATGTTGGCGATGGGCTCAACCGGGCCGCCCAGGTCCTGGACGGTCACGGTGCGCACCTGCCGATCGAGCATTAAGACTGTTGGTTTTGGGCCCTCCATCGTGCCTGCGGAAGGCTCTAGTACCACGGCCCATCCCGCGCGGCGGCCCGCCGGAATGGCGACAACATCACCTAAGCGCCATTTTTCGATCGAGAGTTTCGTGGCGAGTTTGCGCTCCCGGGAGTCATCGCGCGACAGGTTTGCCTCTCGCTCAGAAATCTCGCGGCGTAACTTCGCGTACTCATCGAAATCCCCCAGATGGCACTCCATGGTCTTTTCGTATCCGTCCAGGGTGTCGGAAAGGTCACGGGCTTTCTTGGCCAAGCCCACCACTCCCCGGTCGGCTTGGAATTGGGCAAAGGAGGTTTCCAAAATGTCGCGGGCGGTGGCGCGTCCGACCTGTCCCACCAGGTTTACGGCCATGTTGTAGGTCGGGCGGAAGGAAGACCGCAACGGATAGGTGCGCCGTGAGGCCAGACCAGCTAACTGATTTGGGTCCAGGCCCGGGTGATACACAACTACGGCATGGCCCTCCACATCAATGCCGCGCCGGCCAGCCCGTCCCGTTAGCTGGGTGTATTCGCCCGCTGTGATGTCGGCGTGCGTCACCCCGTTCCACTTGGTCAGCTTTTCCAGCACGACTGAGCGGGCGGGCATGTTGATTCCCAGGGCCAGCGTCTCGGTAGCAAACACGGCCTTAATGAGCCCGCGAACAAACAGTTCTTCCACCGTTTCTTTAAATACCGGCAGCAATCCGGCATGGTGGGCAGCAAGACCGCGTTGCAGATTAGATAGCCAGGTTTCGTACCCGATAACTGCTAAATCTTCAGCCGGTAGATCGGCGCAGCGCGCCTCGACAATTTCACGAATTTCACGCCGCTCTACCTGCGTTGTTAAACGCAGGTCCGATGCGGCGACCTGGGCTACCGCGCCATCGCATCCCGCCCGAGAGAACACAAAAATGATGGCCGGCAACAGCCCCTCATTATCGAGGCGAGTTAGTACTCCGGCTCGGGACGGCACCCCGGGGCGGGGCCCACCGCGAAAACCACCACCGCGGCGCCGATCACGCTGCTCATAGCGATTTCGACCCCGGCCGCGGCCATTGCGGTTGCGGCCCGACCCGCCGCGGCCGTATCCGCCGCGGCCACCCCCGCCTCCACGCCCCCTTTCGTATCCGCCGCGCCCTCCTCGTCCCCCGCGACCACCGCCCGCCCGCCCATTGCCGCGCAGGTCTGGAATGGAGCGAACAACGGATAACAGTTCGGGATTTATGCGAAATTTGCGCTTCTTTTTACCGTCAGTGTTCTTAGCATTCTTGGCCTTACCGGTGTTGTCAGCGCCCGGAAGACTGTCGGGACCACCGGTCAAATACAGGTCATAGAGCTGGCGGTTGACCATGACGTGCTGCCACAGCGGCACCGGGCGATGTTCCGTTACTACCACCGCGGTATCACCGCGGACCGTCTCAAGCCAGGCGCCAAACTCTTCGGCGTTAGAGACGGTTGCCGACAGGGAGGTCACCTGCACGTCATCAGGCAGGTGAATAATTACTTCCTCCCACACCGGCCCGCGGAACCGGTCAGCAAGGTAGTGCACCTCATCCATCACTACGTGCCCCAGGCCCGCCAGCGTGTGGGAGCCGCCGTAGAGCATGTTGCGAAGCACCTCGGTGGTCATGACCACCACGGGCGCCTCACCGTTAATAGAGGTATCTCCGGTAAGCAGGCCGACCCGCTCAGGGCCGTAACGCGCCACAAGATCGTTGTATTTTTGGTTACTTAAGGCCTTAATTGGTGTGGTATAAAACGCTTTGCGACCCTGCTGGAGCGCCAGGTGCACGGCGAATTCACCAACTACGGTCTTGCCGGAACCGGTGGGCGCGGCCACGAGAACCGCGCGCCCCGCCTCGAGGGCGCGGCATCCTTCGAGTTGGAATTCATCAAGCGGGAAGTCATATTTGGCCGAAAATTCCGGTATGGCACCGGCTCGGTCGCGTGCAGCCTGCTGAGCTGCTGCGTAGCGCTGTGCAGGGGAACTCATAGCCCCAGGCTACGGCTTTGTACGGTAATTATCCCAGTTTGATTACCTGCAGCGCGCCCGATTTCACTGCACAGGCCACCGGCGGGTGCGCTACTGGTTCGCCATCGGCAAAGGGCGTGGGCAACTGCTGCCCCGGGGCCGGCTGGATTTCAATTTCACGAGCCGTAACCACTTCCACCGCCGGGTGCGTGACGTGTCCGCCCCAAAATATGCGGGGAAAAATCCACAGTAATCGCATTATGGAAACCCGGTTGACCAAAATGGCCTGGAGCTGGCCGCTGTCCGATTTGGCTCCTGGGGCGATTTTCATGCCGCCCCCGAAATAGCCAAGGTTTGCCACGCAGGCCAGGATCAGTTCGCGTCTGCTTTCTTTCCCATCAATTTTGAGTTGATAAGCGTAAGAGCGATAGTGGCGCAGTTCTGCCAGCAGGGCGAAGAAGTACCGGGCCTGGCCGCGCGGGAAGCGCATCGCGTTCGCGCGGGCATTGACGGTGGCATCTAAACCGCCCGTCATGACGGACAAGAAATATCGCGTCGCTTGGCCTTCCCTTTCCCCAAGATCTCGCCCAGTGCGCGCGCTGCCGACCTCCCCGGCTCGACTTTCCCACCCGCGGTCAACGTCCATGGGCGGGATTTCCCGCGCGACGCCCACGTCCACCGGCCGGGTGGGAATTTGATCAGTTTCCAAGGCGCGGACCAAAGCAGCGATATTGCGGTGTGGGCGCCGCGAAATCCCCAGGCCCCGGGCAATGTCATCCCCCGTACCTGCCGGAATAATTGCCAGCGGAATCCTGGTATTGATCACTGCGGTGGCCGCCAGGTTAACTAGCCCATCCCCACCCACCGCGATGACGGCGTCCAACTTCAACTCGGCGGTTGCCGTCCGTAATTTTTTGTCCGCCGCGGCCGCCGTCGCACCCGAGACGTCTATGACGTGGTGTCCCGCGGCGTCTAGCTGTTCGCGCACTTCGCGGCCCACAACGATGGCCCGGCCCCGGCCCGCGGTGGGGTTGATGATGACGGCCAAGCGCTTGCGCATTCTTACCCAGCTTCCAGGTCTGCTTCGATGCGGCGGTCGCGGCGCCGATCGATGAGCGCACAAATTCCCACGGCCCCGAAGTACAGGGCGAGCATGGGGATTGCCAGAGCAAACATCGTCACCGCATCGGTAGTGGGCGTGGCCATGGCAGCGAAAGTGAAAATCAGCACCACCGCCCAGCGCCAACCCCCCAGCCAGGTGCGCGCGCGCACAATTCCCGCCAGCGCCATGCCCACCATCACCACCGGCAGGGTAAAGGCAATTCCAAAGCCCAACACCAGGCGCATGACGAAACTCAAATACATTTGCGCGTCGATAAAGTTAACGCCCGATTCCGGGGTGAAGTCCGTTAAGAACTGCACAGCGCGCGGCAGCACCAGCCACGCTAGAGACGCGCCAGTTAAGAATAAGGGGGTCGCAGCGCCAATGAAACCCACGCTCATCCAGCGTTCGCGGGACGTGAGCGCCGGCGAGATAAAAGCCCAAATTTGGTACAGCCACCACGGGCTAGCCAAGATCACACCGGCAAACAGCGAGACCTTAATCTTCATATCGAAGGATGTGGCAACGGCGGAAAAGTTCAGTGCCGCCGCGCGACCGTCGGCGGTGAGATTGGTGACCGGGTCACTCATGGCGTCAATAATGAACGGGTACAGCAGCCAGCCGCCCACTGCAGCGACCACCACTCCCCCCAGTGCCCACAGCGCTCGATTCCGCGCCTCCCGCAGGTGCGCCAGCAGCGGCATCTTCGCGCCGGCCCCGCGCGTGCGACGCTTTTTAGGAGTAGTACTCACCGGCTAACTCACGAGCCGGCACCCGCGCCGGGCCGGTGATCATCCCCATTGGGCGACCCGGCGTCATCATCGTCGGCATTGCCATCAGCATCGGCATTGCCCTCATCGTCGCTGTCGCGCAGGTCTTGGACTTCTTTTTTGAAAATCTTTAAGGATTTGCCGAGGCTTCGAGCCGCGTTGGGCAGTCGGGCAGCCCCGAATACCACGATGATCACAATAAGCAGGATCACCAGCTGCCAGCCCTGTGGGAAACGCATAACGAAGTTCCTCCAATAAGAATTGCGAATTACGCGCCGGGTTCAATCACGCGAATTCTACTTCTTCCGCCAGCGGTCAAAGCGGGGGTCTACCGCAATTTCGCGCCAGGTGCGGCGCTTTGCCGCGTGGTTTTGGCGCCGGCCGGCCTTTTTTCGCTGCCGCGCTTTGCGCATGGCCTTCACGCGTCGCTGCGCGGCGGCCAAATCCGTGAAGTCGGCCTTTTGGGCTTCATGTGCTTCTTGAACCTGCTCTAGCGTTGCAGTTAATTCAGCAGTGCGCTGGGTAAGCTGTTCCAAAACCTCACTGGCACGCGCAAACTCCGCCATGAATGCCTGAGCCTTCCTCCACAGATCGCGCAGGAGAAAAAACCCCAGTACGAGTGAGGCGATAACGAGCAGCGTCCAGATGAGAAACCACGGCACAGCGCCATCCTACGGGGTAGTCGAATTTCCGGCGCTGAGCGTGTCTGTTCCACTGAGCACGTCGTAATTCCGCAGCGCGCGCCGGGCGGCGGCTTGGACCGTTTGCTGTATTTCAGCCGGCTCCACGCGCACCACCGCGCGCCCCAGCGACAGCAGCAGTGATTGGAACCAGGCGCGGTTCCCCACCGTGACGACCGCGCGCACTGACTGGTCGGTGAACTCCAAATCCTCGGCCCCAATTTCAGAAAGGACCCACTGGGCGGGAGAAGTTACCTCCAGGACGACCCGCTCGCCCTCCTGCGGAGTAAGTGAGAAGTCTGGTGAGATTTCCGCGGGCGGTGCCGCGGCGACGTCCATAATTCTTACTGCCGATATGCGGTCGAGGCGAAATGCCCGCTCGCCTCCGGCGCGATAGCACCAAGCTCGCAGGTAGGAGTGCCCCTCGGCGGCAACTATGCGCAAGGGGTCGACCTCGCGCGTGGTGGTTTCATCGCTGTTGGATACGTAGGTGATTTCCAGGCGTTTTCCGCTATCGAGGCCGGCGCGAACGGTGGCCGCGATTTCAGTGTCTATCGCGGCGGCATCTTCTACCAGTTCCAGCTCTAATTCAGGTGCAGCCTCAGCAGCCGAACCCAGGGCGGTGGCTAAGATTTCGCGCACTTCGGCGATGGTGTTCGCGTCTTCTACTCCCGGAACTTGCGCTAGCGCTTCCACGCCCGCAAGCAGGGCAATCCCCTCTTCAGGGCTCAAACGCAGCGGCTGGGTGATTCCCATGTGTTCAACGTTGGTGATCTGCACCAGGTCATCGGAGCGATCGACCTCGATCAGATCCCCTCCCCCGTAGCCGGGAAGGCCAGAACACCACAGCATGTCGAGGTCTTTTTTCAGCTGCGCCCGCGGCACATCGAAATGGGTGGCCAGCTCGTCCAGATCCACCACGCCGGCGTTGTGCACGTAGGTGACGATGCTGAGCATGCGCGCCACGCGCTGTGAACTACTGCCCGCCATTTTTCACCCCTCCAGCTGCGCGCAAAAGGTCAATTACTTGCTCGCGCAGCTCACTTGGCTCAAGTACCAGGGCGTGTTCGCCCAGCCCCGCAATAGCGCGGGCGAGTTCCGTCACGTCGGCGGTGATCCTAAGAACATCGGCGCCCTCCCACGCATCGAGCAGTTGCGCCGGGAGCGCGGGACCGGCCGAACCGTCGAACTGGGCAACTGGTCGGGTCTGCTCCGCCCGCAGCCGCAGTGCGTTGCCCCGGCCCGCTGCCACCACGACGCGCGCGGTGATCGGCTCCGCGACCGCCACGCGGGCGTTCTGGGCATCGGGGGCGGGAATTTCAAAGGCACCCTCTTTGCCGCGCCGGCGCACATTGCCGGTAATCCGGTCGATCCGGTACAGGCGGGAGTCAGCGCGATCAAGGTCGTAACCGGTCAGGTACCAGGTGCCGCGGCGTCCCGTGATGCGCCAGGGCTGGACGCGCCGCTGACTTTCTTGCCCCGTGGAGGCGGCTCGATACGTAAACGTCACTTCTCGACGCTCCCGAATTGCATCGCGCAGGGCAGTGAAGGCTGGAGTTGTGGCCCCCGCGTTGATATCCACTGTCGAGGGAGCCAGCCCGCCCATCGAGGCGCCGGCGGCGCGCAATTTCGTAACCCCGCGCGTGGCGGCATCCTGCATGGCCGAATCACGCCACAGCGTGGCAGCGAGTGTGGCAATGCGGGCCTGCTGGGGAGTAAATTCCAGCGGGGGCAGCGCGTAGTGGCTCGTATCGATTAAATAACCGACTTCATCGTCGAACGTGGAGACCGAGGCCGTGATGAGCGGGATACCCAGGCGGCGCAGGGCTTCCTTATCGCGTTCGAAGAGGCGTTCAAATGCCGCGGGCGAAGCGGAAGCGGCATAACCAGAAAACGTTTCGCGAATTTGCGCGCGCGTCACCGGCCGCCGGGCGGAAGCCAGTCCGATCACGAGGTTTAAAAGCCGCTCTGGGGGCGGAATTGCAGCAGATGTCATCGTGAACCATGCTAACCAACTTGGCGACCAATTAGGCTGGTGCTGTGATCACGTGGCGTAGTGGAACCGTTTTGTCCATCGGCGACTCCTGGCCGGGAGTGGCCACCATGACTGTCGCGCTGGAACAGCCGATACCCGGTGTTCAGTTGCCACCGGAAGTACCGGCCCTGGCATTTCCCGCACTCGTGGGACAGCCCCGCCCAGGCGCACGCGTGCTGCTCAATGTCTCGGCCTTAGCTCGCGGGTTAGGTACGGGCGGCTACGGGCTAGTGATTGCTTTTCCTGATGATCTACCGCCTGACCCGCGCCCGGGGCCCGGCCACCTAATTAAAGCGCGGTATACCCCGCTGCAAGCCATGGTGTTGGGAATTGATGAACAGGAATCTGCGCATCACGCCGCGCTGGAAAACGCCGATTCTTTGGATGGCATGCCGGTCGTGGTTGCCGATCTACACTCTGCTTTGCCGGCAATCATTGCCGGAGCCCACCACGTGGATCCGGACCTAAATATTGCCTATGTGATGACGGACGGGGGCGCGCTTCCCGCCTGGTTTTCCCGGGCCATCGGCACCCTGCGTGAGGCGGGATGGCTGCAAAACGTCATTACCGTCGGCCAAGCATTTGGGGGCGATCACGAAGCCGTCTCGCTCCACAGCGGCTTATTGGCCGCGCGCCACGTATTGGACGCCGATTTGGCAATCGTCGCGCAGGGTCCGGGAAATCTGGGCACCGGAACCGCCTGGGGGTTTTCGGGCGTTGCCGCCGGTGAAGCGATCAACGCAGCCGGTGTTTTGGGCGGGGAACCGGTCGCCGCTTTGCGCATCTCCGGTGGGGACCAGCGCCCGCGCCACCGCGGCATTTCCCATCATTCCCTCACCGCCTACGCACGCGTCGCCCTGGCACCGGCTGCCGTAGTGGTACCGCAATTAAGGACGGCGCGGCCCTATTTGGCAGCCGATATTGACGATGGGATTGTGGCCGCCCTGCATGAATTAGCTGAACAAGTCGAAGAAGAAGTAGCACAACTTATCACCCCAATTGGCCGCCACACGCGGGTGGATGTGCCCGTAACCGAGTTGTTTGGCGCACTGCAGGCCACTCCGGTGCGCCTGTCAACTATGGGGCGGGGACTGGCCCAGGATCCGGCAGCGTTTTTAGCGGCAGCGGCGGCCGGAAAATACGCGGCAAACCGCCTTTAATCACCTGGTTTTCTCGGTAGCCTGTGGGGATGGACACTTTTGCGGGCAAGCACGTGATTATCGGAGCGGGCCCGGTGGGCCGACACTTAGCCCGCTTACTGAATGCGGGCGGGGCGGATGTCGTTGTTGTAACGCGCAGCGGCACCGACACGGGGATTGGCGGCGTTAGGCACGTTGCCGCTGACGCCGCTGACGCCGACGCGCTGACGCAGATAACGCAAGGCGCCACCGTACTGTATAACTGCGCTAACCCGGCCAGCTATTCAAGTTGGCAGCGGGTGTGGCCCCCGCTGGCGGCCGCGATGTTATCAGCAGCTGAACACACCGGCGCGGTATACGCGATTGCGGGCAACCTTTACCCCTACGGCCCGGTGGATGGGCCAATGATTGAGGGGGCGCCCGATGCCGCTACCGACCGCAAGGGCCAATTGCGGGCGGGTATCTGGCAAGAAGCGCTCCAGGCCCATCAAGCCGGCCGGGTGCGGGCGGTTGAAGTGCGCAGTTCGGACTATGTAGGGGCGGGAGTGGGCGAAAACGGAATCATTACGCGCGTGATCCCCGCTGCCCTGCAGGGCAAGGCGGTCTCAGTGCTCGATGATGCACATCAGCCCCACAGCTTTACTGATGTGGCCGACGCGGCACGCGCCCTTGCCGTTGCTGCTCATGACGAGCAGGCCTGGGGAAAAGTGTGGCATGCACCGACGAACCCGCCCCGCACGCAAGCCGAAGCAATCACCGACATTTTGGCCAGCGTGGGAAAGCCGCCCGTGCGGGTGCGAGCCATACCGACGTGGGTATTGGGCACCCTGGGTGTGGTGTGGCCCCTGGGGCGGGAGTTGCGTCAGTTGTCCTATCAGCGCACGCGGCCCTACGTGCTAGATGATGCAGCTTCTCGGCGCCAACTGGGGCTCCAACCAACTGCCTGGGAAGAGGTATGCCGCCGCACCGCCCAGGGGTAATTCCTCACTACCGATCCCGTGCGGTGCACTACCGATCCCGTGCGGTGCCGTGTTGGTGCACCAGCGTCGCCAATCGCTTTGCTTCGGTTTTGCCCCGCTCACCGTCGGCGCGCTGAATTGCCATCACAGCGATCGTTGTGCCATCAGAAATATCGAGCTGTACCCACGGGTGTTCCCCCATGCGCACGGCAATAATTTGGGGCCACTCGAGCGTGTGATTACAAAACAGATTCCGAATCATGATTCCGTTTTCCGAAACGTCGGCGCGCACGGTGCCGTGCCGGTAGACCAGCACCAGTCCGATCAACACGATCAGCGCCCAGGTACCGGCGTTATAGGGCAGGTCTCCCTCGCGCAGAAATATGACCCACAGCAGGAACAGCTCCCACGCAAAAAGCAAAACTGAAACGATGATCGCAACGATCACCGTGGAACGCGGACGAAACCTGCGATACATAAACTGGGCGCTAAATTCGACACGCGTGAATTGAAGTCACAATGATTGCCCGCGCCCCCACCGCATAGAGCTCGTCCATGACGCGGTTGGTCTCGCGCACGGAGACCATCACGCGCACCGCCACCGATTTGCCCTCATGCAGCGAGGAGACCGTGGGCGATTCCAGCCCGGGCGTGACCGCGACAGCCTTTTCCATCAGATCGGCCGGCACCACATAGTCCATCAGCACGTATTGCCGGGCAACAAGGACGCCCCGCAGACGGCGCGTGAGTGTCTCAAGCCCCTCCGATTCGGCGCCGGTGCGGCGAATCAGTACGGCCTCGGAGTGCAAAATCGGGT
>DAHVRJ010000096.1:0-2721 GCA_027322505.1 Demequinaceae bacterium | reverse complement strand
CCGGGAGGCAGTTCCGCTTCGAAATTTTGGACGGCGTCGGTCACTTTCCGGCCGAAGAGGCCACCGCGCGTGTAACTGATCTATTGCAAGATTGGCTCGCCGAAGTGGATCCGATCGCAGACTCCAGTCGCGCTACCTAGAGCTCGCCTAGAACTGGAGCTAGAAGCTAAAGGCTGCGGGGCAGTCCTTCGATATGGGGCACCCAGCGCAATCGGGTTTACGGGCGTGACAAACTCGCCGTCCTAAAAAAATCAACCGGTGGCACAGCATTACCCAGTCTTTGGGTTCAAAAAGTTCCGCAATATCGCGCTCGACATGCAGCGCATTATTGGACTCGGTCCAGGCCAGGCGGCGCGCGACGCGCCCGACATGGGTGTCGACCGTGATGCCGGGAACGTCAAACACATTGCCCAGCACGACGTTGGCGGTTTTGCGTCCCACGCCAGCCAGGGCGGTGAGCTCTTCCAGGGTCTTGGGCACCTGCCCGTCATGATCTGCCACCAGCGCCTGGCCCAGCTTCAAAAGCGAGTCGGTCTTGGCACGAAAGAAACCCGTGGGGCGAATTATTTCTTCCAGCTCCGCCCGCTCGGCAGCAGCCAGGGCGTGCGCATCGGGGTAGCGGCTAAATAATTTCGGCGTGATCTGGTTGACCCGCACATCCGTCGTTTGGGCCGACAGCACCGTCGCGACCAGGAGTTCGAAAGCATTGGTGAAATCCAATTCGCAGCGCGCATCGGGGAAGAATTCAGCCAGCTTCCGGTTGATGCGGCGGGCCCGGCGCTTGCGGGCGAGGGTCGTTTCTTCCGGAGCGGAGTTGTGGGACGAGGCGAGATTCACAACCAAAAGTCTAGGTCGGTTACTCCAACTAGGTGAAATTTTATGCCCGCGGCTTTAAGCGCGGCGCTGATGCACCGATATGGATCATGTTGCCTACCGACCTATGACTTGGGCGCTAAATATAAGGAGCGTTTACAGGTGAACGACACCCCCGCGCTACCCCGCTCCATTATCGCCGGCGCTGGACCGCAAGACCCTAACGTCGACCAACTGCGCGCTGAGCGCCGCGAACTGGCGCACTGGTTGCGGCTCATCACCGCGAAGCGCGATCTGATCGCGGCGCGCGTAGTGCCACCCCTGACACAACTGCAGCTCGCAGGCACGGCAGCAACATCCGACTTTATGATTGAAGATGGCGATCTGGCCGGGATATTACAACTGGATGCACCGCTGCCCAGCAGCGACGATCTGCAGTTCCTGCAGCGGTGCGCGGCCCAAACTTCGCAGCGAATTGCACAACTGGATGACCAAATCCAGGCGTGGTAGTTAGCGCCCGCGCCTCGTTTACGGCACACTCAGGAGCATTACTGCGCAAATTTGCGTCGGAGATGCGAAGATCACAGGAGGTTGGTCGTGGACGACGAGCTCGTGCGTTCAGTACCACTGTTCCGTTCTCTTGATCAGGAAGCGGCGCAAGCCCTCCTTCAACAAATGCGCCCCTTGGAGTTGGCGCGCGGAAATGAACTTTTTGCAGAGAACGACCCGGGCGATGCGCTGTACATAATCGCTTCGGGCAAGATGAAAATTGGACGCCGCGCGGGCGACGGCCGCGAAAATCTGCTGGCCGTTTTGGGGCCGGGTGAAATGCTCGGCGAACTTTCCCTCTTCGACCCGGGGCCGCGTACGGCCTCAGCGGTCGCCGTCTCTGATGTGCGTTTATTGGAACTGGGCCACATCGACATGTTGCACTGGCTCAGTGGCCGGCGCGAGGTCGCACGCTTCCTGCTCGGAGCCCTCGCCCGTCGCCTGCGCCGCACGAATGAGGCGCTCGCAGACCTGGTCTTCGCCGATGTTCCGGGGCGGGTCGCCAAGACGCTGCTCGAACTTTCCCAACGCTTTGGTAAAAAGACCGATGCTGGGGTGCAGGTCACTCATGATTTAACGCAGGAAGAACTGGCGCAGCTTGTCGGGGCTTCACGCGAGACGGTGAATAAGGCCCTGGCCGAGTTCGCCAACCGCGGCTGGATTCGCACCGAAGCGCGCTCGGTCGTGCTGCTGGACGTCGGACGGTTGGAGCGCCGCTCCCAGATGTGAGGTCAGCTGACCTTAACGATCAAGTCCAATTCCACGGGCGCGTCGGCTGGCAGCGCTGCGACGCCAACGGCGGCCCGCGCGTGTTGGCCGGCTGCGCCGAAAACTTCGCCCAGCAGTTCACTCGCGCCGTTGATAACGGCCGGTTGGCTGGTGAAGCGCTCCCCGCTTGCGGGAACCGAGCTCGCGACATAGCCCGTGAGTTTGATGATGCGCTCAATATTGTCGATGCCACCGGCTAATTCGGCGGCGGCCGCGAGCGCATTCAGCACCGCCACCTGCGCCAGTCCGGTGGCCTCTTCGATTGAGACGTCGTTCGCGTTGCTCCCAACGAGCCCCGTTTGCGGCAGTTTGCCGTCCACGAAGGGCAGTTGACCGGAGGTGTAGACGTAGTCGCCATCGCGTACGGCGGGAACGTAGGCGGCAACGGGCGCCGGAACGGCGGGCAGCTGAAGTCCGAGTTCTGCCAGCCGTTGTGATGGTTTGGTCATGTGTTAGGCCTTCTGACGTTTCATATATGCGACCGGGTTGGTGCCTTCGGGGCCTGGAACTACGGTCACGAGTTCCCAGCCGTCTTCGCCCCACTGGTCGAGGATCTGCTTCGTTGCATGGATGATGAGCGGCACGGTTGCG
>DAHVRJ010000077.1:0-3013 GCA_027322505.1 Demequinaceae bacterium | reverse complement strand
CCGCTCTTCGGGTAGGTATCCGCCGCGATACGTGGCGATCCGCTGCGCCAGTTCCGTCGATCCCGTGCGGTCTAACACCAGCGAGCGCGCGATCTGGGCAATGTTTTCCGCGCCGGAGCGTGAGCGGGCAAAAACAAGGGTACGCACGCCCTGAGCCACCAAATCAGCCAGCACGTGGGCCGCTTCGTTCGTCGCCGTGCGTGCAACCCAGGGAGCATCGGGCTCATCTGCAGGCAGGGGGGCGGGCTCCCACAACAGGAGCGTTTGCTCGCCCCGGGGAGAGGCGTCATCCGCAATTATTTTTACTTCTTTGGGGCTCCCGCCAATAAGCCGCGCGGCGCTCAACTGCGGGTCGGCGGTGGTGGCGGACGCCAAGATGGTCGTTGGCGCTGAGCCGTAGTGAGAAGCAAGGCGCAATAGGCGGCGCAGGACCGCGGCAACGTGAGCGCCGAACACACCGCGATAGGCATGGGCCTCATCTACGATGACGAATCTGAGATTCTTGAGCAGGCGCCGCCAGCGCGGATGGGCGGGCAGCAGGGCGTGATGGAGCATGTCCGGGTTCGTCAAAACAATTTGTGCCTGTGATTGCGCCCAGCGTCGCTGTTCAAAATCTGTATCTCCATCGACGGTGGTGATCGCCACGTCGGTGATGTTGGCGGCGTTCAAAATTGTGCGCGCTGCCTGCAATTGGTCGCCGGCTAGCGCCTTGGTGGGCGCCAAATACAAAGACGTGCCGTACCCTTTTCCGCGCGGCAATCGCGCTGCCGTGAGCGCGGGTAGCCAGTAACCCAAAGATTTACCCGAACCGGTCGCCGTGGCCAACAGCGTGGTCTGGCCCGCAAAAGCTTGATTTGCGGCAGCGGCTTGGTGCTCCCAGGGTTGCGCTACTCCCAGTTCTTGCCAGCCGGCCACCAATTGCGCATCTGCCCACGCCGGCCAATCGGTGCGGCGCTCTTTGCGTTCCGGCACGCGCGATACGTGGCGTTGGACGTTTGAAACAACGTCAGCAGTGGCGGGAGCTGCTGCTACTCGCTGCTCATCTTGACGGGAGCGTTCGAGCAGCATTCGCAACGCCGAGAAATTTCCACCGCTCATGGCAAAGAGTGTGACATCGTCAGCGGTCCAGTAAAAATCTGCGTAGAATCCGCCACGAAGACCCCCAACTGCTTTGGTCCACACGGGCGGGGGTCGGTCACGTCAAGGAGGACGAATGATCGCCAGTTTTTCGGAGGCCCCCGATGGGCCGACGCAACTAACGGCCGCGGTGCAATCCGCACACATTTCAGCAGAAAACGGCGCCCTAGAAATTTCCAGCTCCGGCATGCAGGTCGCCATTGTCGTGGGCGCTATCGCATTGGCGGCGCTCGTTTTCGCATTTGTGCTGCGGCGTCAAGTACTCGCATTCAAAACGGGAACGCCGGCGATGAATGATGTTGCCGGCGCGGTGCAAGAGGGCGCATCGGCGTATCTCTCCCGCCAACTGCGCACCCTCGTCCTCTTCGTCGTCCTCGTATTCGGACTGTTGTTTTTGCTTCCGGGTGATGCGGGAATTAAAACTGGTCGCGCCATCTTTTTCGTCGTGGGAGCTGCATTTTCTGCCGCTATTGGCTACCTCGGAATGTGGTTGGCGGTGCGCGCAAACGTGCGGGTTGCGTCGGCGGCTACCACTAAGGACGGCGCCCACCTCGGCGCGAAGATTGCGTTCCGCACCGGTGGGGTCGTGGGGATGGCGACCGTTGGCTTGGGATTGCTCGGTGCGGCAACCGCTGTGATCATTTTTGGCACGGATGCCACCGCAGTTTTGGAAGGTTTTGGTTTCGGTGCCGCACTGTTGGCGATGTTCATGCGCGTTGGGGGTGGAATCTTCACCAAGGCCGCCGACGTGGGAGCCGACCTGGTGGGCAAAGTGGAACAGGGCATTCCCGAAGATGACCCGCGCAACCCGGCCGTAATTGCCGATAATGTCGGCGATAACGTCGGCGACTGCGCCGGGATGGCGGCCGACCTGTTCGAGTCCTATGCGGTCACGCTGGTGGCCGCGCTCATTTTGGGCAAAGTTGCCTTTGGCGAAGCCGGCCTGATTTTCCCATTGATCGTGCCGGCAATTGGGGCGATCACCGCCGCTTTAGGTGTCTACATCACGCGCGTACGCGGCAATGAAAACGCGCTAACTGCCGTCTACCGCGGCTTTTATCTCTCCGCACTCATCGCAGCTGCTGGTTCCGTTGTCGCTGCCTTCATATACCTGCCCGGCTCGTTTGCTGAACTGGGAGTTGGTGCGGTCGATCAGGCCGGAGACCCCCGCTGGATGGCATCGGGCGCGGTGATCATCGGAATTGTTCTGGCCGGAGTGGTGCTTTGGCTGACCGGTTATTTCACCGGAACGGAATCAAACCCGACCAAACACGTGGCCCGCACTACCCTCACCGGTCCGGCGACGGTGGTCCTGTCTGGAATAGGCGTCGGTTTTGAATCAGCTGTCTACACCGCCGGCGTAATCGCCGCCGCAATTTGCGGGGCATTCTTGATATCCGGTGGTTCACTGCCGATCGCCCTCTTTTTGATCGCACTTGCTGGCTGCGGATTGTTGACCACGGTGGGAGTCATAGTGGCGATGGACACCTTCGGTCCGGTATCAGACAACGCCCAGGGAATTGGGGAAATGTCGGGCGACATCGATGAAGATGCCGCGCAGGTGCTGACCGATTTGGACGCCGCCGGCAACACGACGGAGGCGATCACCAAGGGAATTGCAATTTCGACGGCGGTTTTGGCCGCTACCGCGCTCTATGGCGCCTATATGGCGTCCGTGAACTCCGCCCTTGCTTCCATCGGGGAATCTGTTGCCGAAATGGGAGAGTTTGCCGCGTCAATGCTGGCGTATGAGATCGTTTCGCCCATCACGCTGGTAGGAGTAATCCTCGGTGGAGCGACCGTATTCCTCTTCTCAGGACTAGCGATTGATGCCGTGACACGGGCAGCGGCCGCAATCGTTTTTGAAGTACGCAAG
>DAHVRJ010000072.1:0-3513 GCA_027322505.1 Demequinaceae bacterium | reverse complement strand
CGAGCAACAGCAGTGTTTTCACGTACCTAGGTTTGGTCATTCACTCTGCACAATCTCGTCTCGACGACCCCGCCTGAACTGAGCCCACCCGGCGCCGTTTCCCTGGTCATCGGCAATGTTACTGGATGTTCCTACGCAGGTCCTTTCTGGATTGATTCCATTTCTAATTTGGAATGAATCCAGAAAACTGCTATAGTGGGGTCATGCTGGAAACCGAGGCCGAGTCTCTACTTAAGGAGAGGTCCTTACGTGTAACCCGACCCCGCGTTGCGGTTTTATCGGTGATCCACGACTCTCCCCACCTCGATGCCACGGCAATCGTTACCCAAGTACGCGAAAAGTTGGGAACCGTCTCTACCCAGACTGTTTACGATGTGCTTAACACTCTGGTCGACGCCCATATTGCCCGTCGGATCGCTGTGCCCAACGGCGGTGCGCGCTATGAGCTTGAGACCGGTGATAACCATCAGCACGTTGTGTGCCGCGAATGCGGGCGTATCCACGACGTTGCCGATCCGGGGACTTCCACACCTTTGAGCGCCGGGAGCGAACACGGCTTCGAAATAGACAACATTGAAGTGACGTTCTGGGGGCTGTGCCCGCAATGCCGAGTGGGCCAACCAACCACCGTCGCCTAGTTTTTCACCACACTATTTTTCGTAAATCCACCAGAAAGTAAGGGAAAATGACGACTGACAACACCATGCCGGTCACAACCGCGGCAGGCGCACCTGTTGCAGATAACGACAATGCCGCCACTGCCGGACCGCGCGGCCCGATGCTCCTGCAGGACGTCTGGTTCTTAGAGAAGCTCGCTCACTTCGACCGTGAGGTCATCCCCGAGCGTCGGATGCACGCAAAGGGCTCGGGCGCCTTTGGTAAGTTCACCGTCACCAACGACATCAGCCAGTACACCAAGGCCGCTGTCTTCAATGGCGTCGGCAAGGAAACTGACCTGTTCGTGCGCTTCTCGACCGTTGCCGGTGAGCGTGGTGCTGCCGATGCTGAGCGCGATATCCGCGGTTTCGCGGTGCGCATGTACACGGAAGAGGGCAACCTGGACATCGTTGGCAACAACACGCCGGTCTTCTTCATTCGCGACCCCCATAAATTCCCCGACCTCAACCGTGCTGTTAAGCGTGACCCGCGCACCAACCTGCGCTCGGCTGAGAACAACTGGGACTTCTGGACCAACCTGCCTGAGGCCCTGCACCAGGTCACCATCGTCATGTCGGACCGCGGTATTCCCGCCTCTTACCGCCACATGCACGGGTTCGGATCGCACACATTCTCGTTCATCAATCACAAGAACGAGCGCTTCTGGGTCAAGTTCCACTTCCGCACCCAGCAGGGCATCAAGAACCTGACTGACGCTGAGGCCGCACAGATCGTCGCTGAGGACCGCGAGTCTTCCCAGCGTGACCTGTACGAGGCCATCGAAAAGGGTGACTTCCCCAAGTGGACCCTCTCCGTGCAGATCATGCCCGAGGCTGACGCGGCCAACTACCGTTTCCACCCCTTCGATCTCACCAAGGTCTGGTCGAAGAAGGACTACCCACTTATCGAGGTCGGCGAACTCGAACTGAACCGCAACCCCGAGAACTACTTCGCGGATGTAGAGCAGGCTGCCTTCACCCCCGCAAACATCGTGCCGGGTGTGAGCTTCTCCCCCGACCGCATGCTGCAGGGACGCTTGTTCTCATATGGGGACGCGGCACGCTACCGTCTGGGGGTAAACCACCACCAGATCCCGGTGAACTACCCGCACGGCGCTAAGTTCGTAAACACCTACCACCGCGATGGCACCGGACGCGTTGACGGCAACCAGGGCTCCGTCCCGGGCTACACCCCCAACGCCTACGGACGTTTCGAGGCACAGCCCGAATACGCCGAACCGCATCTGGCCCTTGAAGGCACCGCGGGCGTCTATGATTACCGCGAGGATGACTCAAACTACTACGAGCAGCCCGGGGACCTGTTCCGCCTCATGAGCCCCGAGCAACAAGAAGCGCTGTTCTACAACACCGCTCGCGCCATCCAGGGTGCCTCACAGGCAACGATTCAACGCCACATCGATAACTGCACCAAGGCCGATCCCGCCTACGGTGAGGGTGTCCGTCGCGCCATTGAAGAAGTTGCTGCCGGCGCAGCCTCTGCTGTTGAGCCGAATCCCGATAACACCCCAGCCGTTTAACCCGGCTGGCCGCCCGCACGGCTTTAGTGCCTAAAGGAGTGGCTCCTCGCATTGCGCGGGGAGCCACTCTTATTTTTGAGCCACGCGAGTTTATAAGCCTCGGGAGTCTTCAATACGCTGTATGGACGTGCGCCAGTTGTTAATCGAGCAGTTCAGTCTTGCCAAAAAGTTCGGCAGTTTGGCGCGCCGATGGTGTCCCCGCGTCTAAGTCGGCGCCGGCAGCCCGCAAGATGCGGACCACCTCTTCTTCACCTTTGAAAATGGCGCCCGCAATTGGCGATTGATCGCGGCTATTTCGGATATCGACGTCTGCGCCGTACTCGATCAGCATTTTCACTGTCTCCACCCGCCCGTTATAAGCCGCGAGCATGAGCGCCGTATTGCCGTCAGCATCACGGATATCCAAGGGATAGCCCCGCTCATAGGCTTCCGCCAGGTCGGCGGTCTCCCCCGCGCGCGCATGATCCATCATGATGGCTAACAGTTGGGCTTCTTGTTCGGGATTTAATGCGCTCATAACGCCAGTTTAGAACGCGCCCGGGCGAAGCCGCTTCCACCGTTCCCAATCGAAGGACCGCCATGCCCCGCGCGCATGTTATTTGGAGCTTTATTGCTGACCTGATCCTCGTGATCGTTTTCACAGCGCTGGGTCGCTCTACCCACCATGACGAAATATTTGGCGCCTGGGGCACCCAATTATGGACGACGGCCTGGCCGTTCATCGTCGCCCTCATCATTGGGTGGGTGGCAATGCGGGCATGGGAAGACCCGCTCGCTGTGTTGCGAACGGGTCTTCCCCTTTGGATCATTACCGTGGCCGGTGGCCTAGCATTGCGCGCCCTATCCGGGGGCGGAACAGCCTTGCCTTTCGTGCTTGTAGCCACCGGTGTGGTGCTGGTATTTCTCGTGGGCTGGAGATTGCTCGCCGGCCTGTTCACGCGTTAGCTCGGCGCTATTCGATAAATTTCTTGAGCGAACCAAGCCCACTAAAGGGCGTGTTGAGGGAGCCGCGCACCGCGGTGTTATTGGAGTCGCTCATGGACGAGTTGGACAGGGCATGGCGGGTGCGAATAAAACGGTCCACCACGCGCAAATTGTGCATATGAGCTTCCGTCTCCTGCTCATGTTTATGGCGTTTTCCGGCATTGCGGTAGCGCATAAAGACGTAGAAGTAGAAAACGAATCCGGAAGCCAAAAGTATTAGCGCGAAATTTCCGCCATCACCGTCATCGCTTGCGGCCAGCACAGCGCCGTCGGAGAGCGTAAGCAATAAATCATTGGCGATTAACATTACAAAATCACCGCCAAGACGATCCCGG
>DAHVRJ010000058.1:0-10382 GCA_027322505.1 Demequinaceae bacterium | reverse complement strand
CGTGGCCCATTGCCACTGGCAGCGTTGGGAAGAGGGGCATCCAGCCCTCGTCTTCTAGCGCTCCAACATCGGAGTGGCAGATTCCGGCGGCTTTCACGGCCAGAACTACCTCACCGGGCCCCGGTTTCGGGTCAGCGATCTCATCTAGTTTTAGCGGCTTATTAGTACCGTAGAATTGCCAGGCCTTCATTTGTGCCCTTTCGTATCGTGTACGTCCAGGCTAGGCACAGTTTCTGGCTGGAACCGGGGGCTTTAGTCCCCGTGCGCGGCGCTTTCGACTCCGTGGCGGGGCTTTCATCCAAAGCGCGGGCGCAATGCGGCAACGCGGGCCTATGGCAGTTCAGCCGAAGAGGAGAATTCTGTTTCTCCGCGTTCGGCTGCTTGGTGCGCGGCGCGGACCTTTTCATCTTGCAATGCGGCCAATTCAGCTTCCGTATAGCTAATAACCGGCTCTAACACATAATGATGATCCATTCGAGTGACTCGATAACGCCCCTGTGTAATTCCAGCAGCCTTTAGAGACGCTCGGCCGCGTTTATCGACTTCAATCTCCACAACAGACATTTGCCTCCTCCTGACTCGAGGGTAATACCAACATACCCATTAAACCAAATCGCCCAATCTGGGCTCTTTTCTGCTATCCTCCCCTCGAATGGAAGTTGTTTATGCGAAAGACGTCAAAGCGCGCCTCATCAATTGGAAGCACAATGATCCAATCCTTTACCGTGCCACCGAGCGCGTGTTGCTTGCGATACAAAAGGATCCGGTCGGGTTCGGGAATCCAGGCGACCCTCTTGTCCAACGCCTATCGTCATACGCAGTAGACGGCAGGGATGCCGAGTATGTAGTCACATGGGACGTCGTTGGACAACAAGTACGCATCATTACTATCTCGTCAAGAGGAGAACTCATTCAGCGAGCACGTTTTGGCACGTTCAGTCGTGGCGGATGACTACTTTTGTGAGCCCGCCAGCAGTGCTTGTACGAAGTAGCGCTGGAATGCGAAGAAGACGAACAGGGGTACGAGCATTGAGAAAAACGCCCCAGCCGACAGCACGTCGATGTTCGCGCCAAACTGTCGCAGTTGGCTTTGAATCGCGACCGTGAGGGGCTGCGATTCGGAATTGGTGAATATAAGTGCGATCAGCATGTCGTTCCACGTCCACAGAAACTGGAAAATTGCCAGCGATGCAATCGCGGGGCCGCCCAGCGGTAAGACGACGCGAAAAAAGATGCGAGCCTCACTTGCGCCATCGATCCGGGCAGCTTCTAGCAGTTCGCCCGGAATCTGGATAAAGAAGTTTCGTAGTAAAAATATGGCAAAGGGCAGGCCAAAGCCGACGTGAAACAGGACCACGCCCGTAATTGATCCGAAAATTCCCAGGTTTCCAAATAGGCGGGCCAGCGGAATCAGTGCTACTTGAATCGGCACCGCCAGCAGCACAATGACGACGATCAGGAGCCAGTCTCGACCCGGAAAGTTCATCCACGCGAACGCGTACGCCGCTAGCGCCCCCACAACTACTACCAAGATTGTGGCCGGAACCGCAATCATGATTGTGTTCCACAGCGAGCCGGTGATGGTGGGGTTCGAAAGTAAGTTGACGTAGTTTTCGATGGTGAGTTCGGCTGGCTTGGTCAGTACCGTCCACCAGCCCGAGGCGGCATTGTCGCCGACCGTGCGCAAAGACATCAGCATCAAGCCGATGGTGGGAATTAACCAAAATACGGCTATTACGAGTAGAACGAAGTTGACTATGCCCTTGCTAAAAAAGCCGGCAATTCGGCTCGCGACCGATTTTTTGCGACGCTGCGGGGCTGGCCGCGCAGTAGGCATGGTTTGAGTTTGTGCGGTCATCAGCCTCGCTCCTCCCTAAACCGCCGAATGTTAATGATCATCGAGGGCAAGACCAGTACGAGCAGGAGTACCGCAAGTGCGCTACCGAGCCCCTGGTTGTTGCCGCCTCCGAAGGAAACGCGCCACATTTCGACCGCGATTACGTTCGCCGCCGCCTGGGAGGAGCCGGGCGGAATGACGTATACCAGGTCGAATATTTTCAGCACGTTAATGATGAGGGTCACCAGTACGACAATGATGACCGGCGAAAGTACCGGGACGGTGATTTTGGTGAAGACGCGCCACTCATTTGCGCCATCTACACGCGCGGCTTCCTGGAGTGTGCGGTCCATCGCCGACAGGCCCGAAGAAATCATCACCATGGCAAAACCGGCCCAAATCCAGATATAGGACAGGATGATTACGGCGGTAATGAAACTGGAACTGAGCCACGAAACGCCCTGCGTTCCGGCGTCAAAGTTCGTGGCGGGCAAGGCGATGCGGTAGTCGCCGGGATCTAGGCCTTCCAACACGAAAGTTCCGTCATCGTCGGTCGTGGCGCTGGCGATGATCTGGCCATCTGCATCAACCGCGTCGACGCGCAGACCTCCCAGTCCCGATTTGCCCTCATCAATTTCGCCGTTGGTGCCGCCCCCGCCGCGAATAACGTCCAGCCACACCGTGCCGGTGATTTGATCGTCGGCGGGTTCGGCACCCGGCACAGCTTGTTGTAGGCCCTCCGGTAAATCGTCGGCCCGAATACCTACTAGCGGAAAGTTTTGCTCAGTTCCCGGTTCAAGAACGTCATCGGAAATAATGGTGCCCTGCTCATCGGTGATTCCCATTTCTCCGCGCGGTTTGGCGCCGGGAAATGACGCTGCTTCGCCACTGATGACCTTGTTTACTCCCACGATGGCGGCGTTTACCACTCCCATTTGGGGGTCTTCTTGAAACATTCCGCGGAAAATCACGCCGGCGGCGAGCATTGAGATCGCCATGGGCATGAACACGATCAGTTTGAACGCGGTGGCCCAGCGGATTTTCTCCATGAGGACTGCGAAAACTAGGCCCAAAATCGTGCACGTAATTGGGGCAACAATGACCCAAATCACGTTATTGCGGATCGCCATGAACGTGGAGTCTTTGGAGAACATCGTGAGGTAGTTCTCCCACCCGATGAACTCTTTACCGGTCTGGTCGAATAGGGATCGAATGACCGTGAAGACCACGGGGTAGACCAGTAGCGCTCCAATTAGGAGCAGCGCTGGGGCAAGGAAGATCAGGGCCAGAAAGAAGTTGCGCCGCTTCGCGGAACCGTGACCTCCCGCAGGGGGACGCTTGGAGGCGCTCCCCCGCGGGTTCACAGGCGTGGCAACTTCTGCTAGCGCCGGAGCGTCGGCAGAATCACTCATTTTTTAACCGTTTCTGAATAAGGATCAGAAAGTGGTTAGTTATAAGCGTCTTCGGCTGCGGATTCGAGCTCCTCTTGGATGCCCGAAATGTCATCGGGGTTTTGGAGGAAGTCGATCATCAGCTTCCACTGGCCCTGGCCCTCAGTTCCACCAAAAGCGCTGGGCGCGAGGTCTGACATATCGAAACGGAAGGTTTCCGCTTCAATAAGCGATTCGGCGATCTGCCGGGAAATGTCATCGGGGTAAAGCGAGGTATCAACACCGCTATTTGGTGAGGTCAATCCGCCGTTGGGTACCCAAACTTCGGCCGATTCGGGCGAGGCCAGGAACTGCATGAGCGCATCGGTAGCTTCCTCATCATTGAAGGCAACGGCAATATCTCCGCCGCCTACGACGGCCGGTTCCGAACCGTTGATCGATGGGAAGTCATAGAAAAGGGCGTTTTCACCGACGGTGGAGTTGCCGTCATCGGCGATGTTGCCTGCTACAAAGTCGCCCTCGTAAACGGTGCCGGCGTTCGGTTCGGCACCGAACACCTCGGTCACAGATTCCGGGAATGTGCGCTGGTCGGCGCCTTCTTGGACGAGAGTGTCGTTGCCGAATAGTTCGGCGAGCACTTCGAGTGCTTCAGTGACTGATTCGTCCGTCCAGGGAATCTCGTGGTCGGTCAGTTCGTCGTATTTATCGGCGCCCGCGGTGCGCAGGTAAACATTTTCAAACCAGTCAGTGATGGGCCAGCCCACATCCGCGCCGATGGAAATTCCGGCGTAGCCGGCGTCAGATATCAGTTCCAGTTGGCTGAGGAAGTCATCCCAGGTTTCGGGGACTTCGGCTCCGGCCTCATCATAAATGTCTGCGTTGTACCAAACGGTGGACTTATTCGAGGCTTTGAACCATACGCCGTATTGGTCATCCTCCACCGTGGCCAGCTCCACCCAGCTTTCGCTGTAGTTCTCGCTGACAATGTCTTTGGTTTCGTCGGAAATGGCCTGCAGGTGGCCATCGGAGGCGAGTTGTTCCAAAAGCGCGGGTTGCGAAATTAGCGCCACATCGGGTGGTGAACCGCCTTCAATTTGCGTTCCGAGTGTGGTGGCTGCTTTATCACCGAAGCTGGTGTAGTTGATATTTGCACCGGTGTTGTCTTCAAACTGGGCGAGGACTTGTTCGAAGTTTTCCTGCTCGGCTCCCGACCAGGCACCCGAAACTTCAAGAGTCACGCCGTCGAATTCATCACCGCCGCCCTCATCCGGGGACTCCTCTTCGCCCTCCCCAGCGTCGGCTGCGCCTCCATCGTCGGTCTCGCCGTTATCGCCGGAGCATCCAGCAAGAACCAGCCCAAATGCTGCAACCATGGAAATCGGCGCAAGAACCCTGCGCATGTTCGGAAGTGCCATAGTAGATCCCCTTTGACCTAGTACACGACTTCACGTCCTCATGACGAGGCCGCGCTTGCTTGTCATGTTACTCATGGTCCTCCCATGAGCAAGCGGATTTGAGTCACGATTGTGTATCCCCCGCGCGCTAATGCGACTCGCGGGCAACCGCGGCACCACTGCTGCCCCGTAAAAAGTCCAGATCGGCACCGGTGTCCGCTTGCAAAACGGTGCGAACATAAAGATCTTCCCAACCGCGGCGCGGCCGAGCATACGCGGCGAGCGCCGGGGCGGCTGGTTCTCGAGCTTGCAGTTCCGCGTCGGGCACCTCCAGCATGAGCTTGCGCTGTGGCACATCAAGCACAACTATGTCGCCGTCGCGCACCTTGCTCAACGGCCCACCAGCGGCTGCTTCGGGTGCTGCGTGTAACACGACGGTTCCAAAAGCCGTCCCGCTCATTCGAGCATCCGATATGCGCACCATGTCTCGCACCCCAGCGGCCAAAAGCTTCGCAGGCACACGCATATTGCCCACTTCGGGCATTCCGGGATATCCGCGCGGTCCGCATCCGCGCAAAATCAAAACCGAGTCAGCTGTCACCGGTAGGTTTGGGTCATCAATGCGGTCGTGAAAATCCTCAATTGAGTCAAAAACCACCGCCGGTCCGCGATGCTGCAGCAGGTCGGAGCTGGCTGCAGCCGGTTTGATGATGGCGCCATCGGGGGCGAGGTTTCCCCGCAGAACGGCAATACCTGCGGATTCTTGCAATGGCTGCGAGCGCGGACGGATCACATCGGAATCCCAAATCTGCGCAGCCGGTGCGGCCTCGGACGGGTATCCCCTGTCGGAGGTTGCCAGCCCGGCGGTGCGCGAAGAGTTTCCGCCCAAATAGTTAACGAGCGGATGCCCGGTCACCGTTATGGGCTTGGGAGAAAGCAGGTCGCGCACTTCCCGCAGGGCTGCAAGCAGACCGCCGGCGCGGAATAGGTCATCCATTAAGTATTTGCCGGCCGGTTCGAGGTTTACCAGCAGTGGAACACCGGAACCGATTTCATCAAAATCATCGAGCGTCAGGTCGATACCGAGCCGTCCCGCGATGGCCAGCAGGTGCACCACACCGTTTGTCGAACCGCCGATTGTTGCCAGTGTCACGATTGCGTTTTGGAACGCCTCGCGCGTGAAGATCTTCGATGGCCGCCGCCCGGCTGCAACCATATCGATGATCAGCCGTCCGCTGTCTTGCGCCATTTCCAACAAGCGCGCATCCGGTGCCGGAATTCCTGCAATGCCGGGCATGCTCGCGCCCAGCCCTTCCGCAATTAAGGCCATCGTGGAGGCAGTTCCCATGGTGTTGCAGTGCCCTTTGGAGCGAATCATCGCCTTATCGGAAGCCTGGAAAACTTCGGCGTCGAGCTTGCCGGCCCGCACTTCAGCGTCCATGCGCCAAGTTTCGGTTCCACAGCCAATTGCTTTTCCACAATAGGTTCCCGTTAGCATCGGCCCGCCGGGGACTAACAGCGCCGGTAAATTGACCGAGGCGGCCGCCATCAACAGTGCCGGGATCGTCTTATCGCATCCGCCAAGGAGCACAACGCCGTCAATCGGGTTGGCGCGCAGCATTTCTTCGATTGACATCGCGGCCAAGTTGCGCCACAGCATTGCGGTGGGTCGCACCTGCGTCTCGCCCAGCGACATCACCGGCATTTCGAGCGGCACGCCGCCTGCCTCCCAGATCCCGTTTTTCACCGCCTGGGCTACTTCGCCCAGGTGCATATTGCAAGGCACTAAGTCCGAAGCAGTGTTGGCAATCGCGATGTGCGGACGTCCGTCGAAGGCCCGGTCCGGTAGGCCGCGACGCATCCAAGCGCGATGAATATAGGCGTCGCGGTCATTGCCGCCGTACCACTGCTGGCTGCGTTGCTCGGCAGTCATATTGCCTTCCATTAAATGAAACAGTGATCTATTATTTGGAATATGGCTAAGTCTAGCGCCCCGGGTGAAAAGTCTGGCCCGCCGCCTGAAAGGCAGCAACGACCACCGCGGCTCGTGGGTGCTGACCGAGTTTTGGCCACCCTGGTCGAAGTGGCCAAAAACCCCGAGGGCATTGCGCTGGATGACCTCGCACGGCAATTAGATTCACCGAAATCCACCGTCCACCGCGCTCTTAGCTCGCTGCGCCGGGCCGGTCTGGCCACGCAGCAAGAACACGGCTACTACGAGTTAGGTGACGAATTTTTGCGCCTGGCCTTCGCCTTCCACGCCGCGCGCCCCGAACACCTGCGCGTCCAACCGGCGCTTGAAGCCCTCGCTAAACACTTCGGCGAAACCGCCCACTACGCCGTCTTGGATGGCCCGGAGGTGGTTTATCGCGCCAAAGTTGATCCGCCCACCGGCGCGATCCGCCTCACCTCGGTTATTGGCGGGCGCAATCCCGCCCACTGCACTGCCGTTGGAAAACTCCTGCTAGCTCACACACATCGCACCGACAGCGAGGTGGAGGCCTGGGCCCAGGGCGTGGACCTGAGGGCGTCCACGCCGCACAGCATCACCACGATCGCGGGGCTGACCGCCGAACTGAATCAAATTCGCACTCAGGGTTTTGCGGTCGATGCTGAGGAAAATGAGGAGGGAATTAACTGCGTGGCCATTCCTGCCCCGGCACCGTCGCCCGCCGCGACGCCCGGAGCCATTTCGGTCAGCGCGCTGCGGTATCGAATGCCCCTGAACTCGCTCGTAGAACAGCTCCCAAAAATTCGCGAAATCGTCGGCGCTTAGCCGGAAAGGACCCAATGACCACACACTTCACCGCCCGGCCCGCCACCGCCCGTCACTTCACGCTCGGGGAAGGCCCGGTATGGGATTCCCGCCGCCAGCGGGCGGCGTGGGTGGACATTACTGCGGGTGAAATTTGGGACGGCGTGTTGACCGAAAGCGGGATCGTCACCCAGACCACGCATCATTTTGAAGAGATGATTGGCGCGGCCGTTCCCACCAGTGACGGGGGGATTTTGGCAGCCGGGCAAAAACGCCTGCACGCGATCGGCCCCGATGGCGCCCGGTATGCGAGCGAGCCGATTGTGGGCCCCGCTCTTAATTCTCGGCTGAATGACGGCTCCTGTGATCCCTCGGGCCGGTTTTTTGTTGGCTCGATGAGTCTGGATGACTCCCGCGGCAGGGACAGTCTTTATGTTGTGGATCCCCAGGGCCGCACATCACTGGTGGATTCCGGTTTCTCGCTTTCCAACGGGATCGGGTGGGCGCCAGATGGCAGCCAGATGTACCACATCGACAGTGTGGCAAGAACCCTGTGGCGGATGCCCTACGACATCGCAACGGGCAATCCCGGGGAGCGGGTCGCCGTCCTTAATCCCGAAAATCTAGCGCAGATTGCGCCCGAAAACCCGGGAACGCCCGATGGGCTGGCAGTCGATGCGGAGGGGAACTTATGGGTCGCGTACTGGGGCGCGGGCCAGGTGCGCTGCCACGATTCGCACTCGGGTGACGTGCTGGCAACGGTCGAGGTGGCCGCGCCGCATACCACGAGCGTGGCTTTTGTGGGACCGCGACAAGATCAACTGTTGATAACTACCGCGCGGGAGGGCTTGTCGGAACACCAATTACGGGACTTCCCCGATTCTGGTCGACTGTTCCTGGCCGATGTGGGCACCGCCCCGACGAACGGGGGGTTCACTGGTTTTTTGCGCACTCCGTGGGCGGGCGAGGCAGCGCAAATTGGGGAGGGGTAGATGCGCGCATTTGTTATCACCGCACCCGGGCGGGCCGAGGTACAAGAAGTACCCGAGCCCGAACCGGAGCCCGGCCAGGTCGTGGTCGATGTCCACCTCGTAGGGGTGTGCGGCACGGATGAGGAGTTTTGGACTGGCCACATGGCCTACCTCCATACCGGGCATGCGCAATATCCGCTTCGTCCGGGGCACGAGTGGACCGGCACGGTGCGCCAAGTCGGGGCCGGGGTATCGGCTGATTGGCTTGGCAAGCGGGTCACCGGTGACACCATGCTCGGCTGCGAGACATGCGAGCCGTGCCGGGCGGGAAACCATCACGTGTGTGCGCAGCGCTACGAGGTGGGGATCCGCGGCGGATTCCCGGGCGCGTTGGCCGAAAAATTAGCGGTCCCGGTCCGAGCACTACATGAAATTCCGGACGCAATCGATGATGTGACAGCCGCGCTGGTCGAGCCGGGCGCGAATGCGCTGCGGGCCGCGCTGGCCTGTGATCCTCAGCCCGGTCAGCACGTGCTGGTCTTTGGGCCGGGCACTATTGGGATTTTGGTTGCGCAGTTTTTGCGGGCACGCGGTGTAGAAGTCCACCTGGTGGGAACGACGGAAACAAGTCGGGATTTCGCGCGGTCTTTGGGCTTTGAGGTCGTCGCGTCAGTCGCGGAAATTCCGCGGCCCCGTTATAACGCGGTGGTCGATGCGACGAATGGGGCCGGCGTCCCGCAAAGCGGTCTGGCCCGTGTCGAACCAGCCGGGCGGCTCGTACTCATTGGGCTCGCCCCGGTGCCCACGGAAATTGATACCCGCGACCTGGTTCTCAATGACATCACGGCAGTTGGAATTCTCAGCGGCTCCCCCGGGCTGACACCAACAATTACCGAATACGCATCGGGCCACGTCGATCCCCGACCCATCGTGGCGGCGACGGTCGGGCTTTGGGAACTCGATGCCGTCCTTAATGGAACCCGGCCCTCCGACGCGGGAGCCGGACCGAAAATCCTGGTCGATCCGCGAAGGAGCGCATAATGACGACACCGCATTTGAAGGGAAGTGCTCACCTACGGCGCCTGTGGGAGGCGGGCGAGCCGGTGTTTGGGCTGTGGCGGATGCTGACTGATCCGATCACTTCTGAGCTGTGTGCGGCCACGGATTTTGACTACTCGGTGCTTGACTTGCAACACGGTTTTGGCTCGCTGGCCGACCTGCCCGTAACTTTGCAGGCGGCCCGTGCGGGCGGGCACCAACCGCTAGTTCGAACCCCGTGGCGCGATTCGTGGATGATCATGCGGGCCATTGATGCGGGCGCGGCGGGCGTGATTGTTCCGATGATCAATAATCCGCAACAGGCGGCGGAGGCGGTAGCGGCGTGCAAGTTCCCGCCGGCCGGGGCGCGCAGCTGGGGGCCAATGTGGGCTGATGTGCGCGAAGATGCCGCGCCGCTGCCCAATATTGCCAATGATCGCGTCACCTGCGTGGTGATGGTTGAAACCCAAGACGGCGTTGACTCGCTGGATGAAATCGTTGCGGTGCCCGGGGTCGACGCGGTCTATATCGGCCCAAATGATTTAGCGCTCAGTTGCGGATTTGGCCGCGACACCTATGACACCAACCCGGACGTCGATGAGCTGATCCAGAGCATCGTCGATACGTGTAACGAAGCCGGAGTAAGGGCCGGTGTGCACTGCTCCTCCCCCGAAATGGCGCTGGACTGGGCGGAGCGCGGAGCATCAATGCTCACCGCAACAGCCGATACGACCCTGCTTAAGGAAGGCGCCGCTGCGGCTTTGGCGCAACTGCGGTAAGCGGAACGACTGGGATCCGAAACCCGCCCAGCGGGATTGGCGAGATCGGGCTGTCGATTGCGCACGTCGAAATTGAGGTTTGTTGACGCGGCACCGAATAAATTGTATGTTCATTAAACAATCTAAGTGGAGCGCCGGCTACCGGGGCTCCCGGCTTTGACGTGTTTCGAACGACGGAGACACGCCGAAAGATCGGCACGTAATTGCAATGCGGCAG
>DAHVRJ010000037.1:0-12671 GCA_027322505.1 Demequinaceae bacterium | reverse complement strand
GAAGCGAAGTAACACCCGGCCGTGAGTTCGCGGCTTTAGTGGTTCCGCGAGCGCTTTCGCGACGTCGCAATCACAGCCCCGCCACCTATGACCAGCAGCAGCGCCAAGATAATGACGGTGGCGATCTCAGCTCCCGTACGGCCTGACTCGTGCCACTTTTCCTTTTCTTGGTGTTCTGAGAGGTGTTTGTGCTGGTCAGCGGGTTGCGGAGGCGTGAATTGACACACCCCGGGCTGGGTATGCTTGGGCTTCATGGTGTTCGTGCGGAAAGTGCCTGGCCGCCCGGGAGCGACGAAGGTGCAGATCGCGGAGCGTCGCGGTGGGCGTGATGTTGTCCTTGAGCATGTGGGCACGGCGCGTAGCAAAGCAGAGTTAGCGGCGTTGATGGCGTTAGCGCGCAAGAAAATGCGCCCCGGTCAGGGCCAACTTGACCTCGATCTATCTGCTGGCGCGAATCCGACGGGAACTGGCGTGATCACCGGGAAACGCTCGGCACTGTTGTGGCGGGTGCTGGAAGATACCTATGCCCGCCTGGGGTTCGATGTGGTGGGTGATGAGGCGTTCAAACAACTTGTGCTTGCCCGGTTGATCGAACCGACTTCTAAGGCAGATTCGGTGCGCGTCCTTGATGAAATCGGCGCCTCGCATGCCTCACTGCGGACGATGTTTCGCTCCCTAGCTCGGGCTCAGGAGCGGGATTATCGTGGTGCGATCGCTAAGGCCTGTTTCACTCACGCCAGCACCAGTGGGGATGTGAGTTTGTGCCTTTATGACGTGACCACCCTGTATTTCGAGGCCGAAGATGAAGACGCGCTGCGCAAAGTGGGGTATTCCAAGGAACGCCGCGTCGACCCGCAAATCGTGGTCGGGCTATTAGTCGATAGAGAAGGCTTCCCCCTGGAGATCGGATGTTTCGAAGGCAACCACGCGGAAACGAAAACACTGATCCCGATCATCGAGGGGTTCAAAGCCCGTCACAATCTGGAGGACTTCGTTATCGTCGCCGACGCTGGAATGTTATCGGCGAAGAACCTGACCGCTTTGGATGAGGCGGGCATGCGCTTCATCGTCGGGTCTCGGGCCACCAAAGCCCCTGTTGACCTAGAAGCTCATTTTCGGTGGCACGGTGATCACTTCACCGACGGGCGCATCATCGACACGATCACCCCCAAAGTCGGGGCCAAGGGCGTAAACGATGTGAATAAGCGCGCCGAACCGGTTTGGGACCCGAACCAGTTCCCCACGTCCTGGCGGGCGGTGTGGGCCTACTCAGCCAAACGCGCCGCCCGGGACAACAAGACCATCACCGCTCAGGAAAACCGCGCCAAAGCCGTCATTGATGGGCAAACAGCTCCTCGGACCCCGCGGTTCGTCAAAACGCGCCAGGGTAAACGCGTCCTTGATGAGGCCTCCATCGCCCGCGCCCGCAAACTCGTGGGATTGAAAGGATACGTCTCCAATATTCCCGCGAATTTAATGCCCGCGAACGAGGTTATTGCCAGCTACCACGATCTATGGCAGGTGGAGGCCTCATTTCGAATGAGTAAATCCGACCTGCGCGCCCGGCCGATCTTCCACCACACCCGCCAAGCGATCGAAGCGCACCTGACCATCGTATTCACCGCCCTGGCCGTTGCCCGCTACCTGCATAAAGTCACCGGATTCAGCCTGAAGAAACTCATCCGCACCCTACGCCCCCTGCAAGAAATCACCATCCAAATCGCCGGCCACGAACACACCGCCGCCGACCCCCTCACCCCCGCCGCCAACCAAATCCTTCACGCCCTCGAAATCACCCCTAACTGACACACCCCGGTGGCACGAGTCAGGTCTGATCGCCAGGAATATATGATTTGCGCTGCTCTCATCCCTGCTCCCCGAATTGAAGAAGTCAGGACTCAAATGGCTAGCTTATTGCGTCCTGGGCAGCGAAAACTTCACTGGACCGACGAGAGTAGTAAGTCCAAACTGCAAATTGCGAAAGTGATTGGACAGATCGAGCCGCTTTCTGTCGTGGTCTCGCATCTTAGTAAGAGACAGGCACGAACCGAGCGATTCCGCCGTAAGTGCCTCGAGCGCATTTACTATTACCTTGCGGAGGCAGAAGTCTGGGACGTCACGCTTGAATGTCGCACCCCGGCGCAAGACAAGTATGACCGGGCACATGTTGTCGCACTTCAGAACCACTGGTTGTCTAAGGACATGCGCATAACGCACTTGCGCGGGGGAGATGAACCGCTGCTAGCCATACCTGACGCTGTTTTAGGGGCGATAAATGCGCATCATCGAGGTGAAAGTCACTTCTGGGACATGCTTAAAGGCGTCGTGCTCGACCATTTCGAGACTCCGCAATCCCTTTGAGAAGCGAAAGACCCTAGATCCAACCGTCCGGCTGGGGTTCTAAGGTCTTCTTCCCGGTCCATCGTGATGGTGGGCAACTACAGTCTAATAAGCCTTCGTAGGACCGTCAACGTGCTGTACTGAGGCGAACTCCGTATGCAACTTAGTTCAATGAATCAGAGAAGGTTGCTTTTAGAGTTTTGTTAAATCTTGCCGATACTATGACTAGAACATAGACGAAAGGCAGCAGGAGGCGCATAATGCACGGCGTGAAATGCCTTTCGTTGGTGCGCGACGCCGCCCAAAGTATGGAGAGCAAAATAGCGTGAGTAACTTTGCGTTTCTAAAGGCGACGCTCCCCGAGTTATATCGAGACGCGGCCAGTGCTGAATCCTATGTAACCACCGATCCGCGCTCCGCTTGTTTTTACAGCCGGCGCACGGTTGAACTGCTTGTCAATTACCTTTACGAGATTCTTAACCTGCCGCCTGCATACCGGAATGATCTAGCTGCGCGCATCAACGACTCTGCTTTTAAGGCAAAGATTGAGCCGGCGATCGGGCAAAAGTTGAATTTGATTCGGAAGCTTGGCAATGATGCTGCGCATACGCAGCGAACGATTAGCCGACAAGAAGGATTCGCTGCGCTGCGCGAACTGCACCACGTCATGGTGTGGGCGGCTTTCCATCACAGCGTGGACCCAACAAGTGCGCCAGTAACTGAAAAGTTTGATCCCGCACGCGCGGCCAAAGCGGCTCCACTGTCACGCGAAGAAGTGACGCGACTGGCACAGAAATTTCAAGAACAAGATGAAAAGTACGCTGCCGAACTAGCCGCCAGGGATGACTTGGTTGCTTCCCACGAAGCGAAAATCAACAAGCTTCAAGAACAGATCCGAGTCAGCCAAGCAGCTAAAACTGAAGTTGATACGCGTGATTACGACGAAGAACAAACGCGTATCAACTACATAGATCAAGATTTGCGGGCCGCTGGCTGGAGCCTAGATGCAGCTCGCGACCGCGAATATCAAGTAACGGGGATGCCAAACAAGGAGGGCACTGGCTTTGTTGACTATGTGCTGTGGGGCGCCGACAATTTACCGCTAGCCATGGTCGAAGCGAAGCGCGCCACAAAGAGCCCCGCGATAGCCCAACAGCAAGCCAAGCTCTATGCCGACAGGCTCGAAGCTCGGTTCGGTCGCCGTCCCGTGATCTTTTATTCAAATGGTGATGAACACTGGATTTGGGATGACGCGTCGGGCTATCCACCCCGTGAAGTTCAGGGCTTTTACACGCGCGATGAGCTTGAACTAATAATGCAACGCCGCCATGAGCGCCGAAACCTCGAAACTGCACCAATTAATACCGAAATTGCTGGCCGGTATTATCAGGAACGTGCGATTCGAGCAGTGAATCAGGCATTCGAGCGTAAAGAACGCGAGGCCTTGTTGGTCATGGCCACCGGATCGGGCAAGACCCGGACAGCTGTTGCGCTCGTTGATCAAATGATGAAGGCCGGCTGGGTGAAGAATGTCCTTTTCCTAGCCGATCGCACAGCGCTAGTGAAGCAAGCGGCTAATGCCTTCAACACGCACGCGCCTGCCACCACGCCGGTCAACTTAGTAACCAATCGAGGCGGACAGGGGCGCGTCTATGTCTCGACATATCCCACGATGATGAATCTCATCAATGAGCAAACTGGAAGTGGCCGACGTTTTGGCCCTGGCTACTTTGACCTCATAGTTATCGATGAAGCCCACCGCTCTGTTTATGCAAAATACGGCGCAATTTTCGACTGGTTTGACGGTCTACTGCTGGGATTGACCGCAACACCAAAAGACGAGATTGATCACAACACCTATCGGCTCTTTAACCTAGAAGATGGAGTACCCACCGATGCGTACAGCCTCGAAGAGGCCGTTGCCGACGGTTATCTGGTGCCCCCAAAAGGGGTGTCAGTTGGAACAAAATTTATGCGCCAAGGTATTAAATACGATGACTTGAGCGATGACGAGAAAGCCGACTGGGACGCACTGGACTGGGGTGAAGTGGATCCACCAGATCAGGTTGACTCCGAGGCGTTAAACCGTTTCCTATTTAACGCCGATACCGTGGATAAAGTGCTCGCCACCCTTATGGAAAAAGGCCACCGTGTCTCTGGTGGCGACCGGCTTGGCAAAACCATAATCTTTGCGAAAAATCAACACCATGCCGAATTCATACAAAAACGCTTCGACGTACAGTACCCAGAATTTGGCGGCACGTTTGCGCGGACCATCACCCACTCTGCTCCTTACTCGGGGTCGCTTATTGAAGACTTTTACCTTGCAGACAAGGCCCCGCACATTGCCATTTCAGTGGACATGCTCGATACCGGCATCGACGTTGCCGCGGTAGTTAATCTCGTATTTTTCAAAACGGTGCACTCCAAGTCGAAGTTTTGGCAAATGATCGGACGCGGCACCCGCTTGTGCCCCGACTTATTTGGACCAGGACAAGACAAGACCGACTTTTTAGTCTTCGACTTTTGCGGCAATCTCGAATACTTCAGTCAGGACTTACCCGGAGCCGAAGGAAGAATCCAAAAATCTCTGTCGCACCGGCTCTTTGAAAATCGCGTCAAACTCGTCAGGGCTCTAGGTGACGAAAATAAAAAACTGCGCCGGACGACGTCCGAAATTTTGCGCGAGTTCATCACCGGCATGAATCCGGAAAACTTTCTCGTACGCCCAAAACGACGCCTGGTCGAGAAATTCAGTGCAGCGACGACGTGGCAAAACCTCACACAAGTTGAAGTCGCCGAGGCAATCGAACACTTAGCGCACTTGCCGTCAGCCGCGATAGACGCCGACGAGGACGCAAAACGTTTCGACCTGCTCGTGCTACGTCGGCAGCTTGCGCAAATTGAGGTAGATAGCTCAGAAGCCGAAGCAATGCGCGAACGAATCCAAGCCATCGCGGAAATATTACTTACTAAGACCGGTATTCCGATGGTCGCTGCCCAGGCGCCCTTGATTGAACGCGTAAGTAGTGACGACTGGTGGGTGGATGTAACACTTGGCATGCTCGAACAGGCTCGGGTGCGCCTGCGTGGCCTCATCCGACTCATAGAAATTACCCGCCAAAACCCGGTTTATGCCGACTTACAAGATGAACTCACTGAGAGCAGTGAAATTGAGATACCAGGCATTACCCCGGGCACTGATTTCGAACGTTTTCGCGCAAAAGCCACTGATTATTTAAGGCAACATGAAGACCATGTTGCGCTGCAGCGCCTACGCCGAAATAAACAACTAACGCAATCCGACCTGGAAGCATTTGAGGAAATGCTTACCCAAGCCGGCGGAAACAAAGCCGACCTGATTTGGGCCAGTTCCCACGAAGGCGGCCTTGGCGTGTTTATTCGCGGGCTTATCGGGCTCGAACGGTCGGCAGTACTCGAAGCGTTCACCGCGTTTCTTGACAATAAAGAGTACTCGGTGAACCAGCTGCGGTTCGTAGAGTTAATCATCGACGAACTAACTGCAAACGGTGTCATGGAACCCGGGCGCCTTTTTGAATCGCCCTACATCGACCGAGCACCTACCGGGCCTGAAGCGGTGTTCTCGTCACAAGAAGTCGGCGCGATCATTGAACTTCTGAACACGTTCCAAGAAAACGCAAAAGCGCCGGGAGCCTAGTTCGCGTCAGCTGTCCAAACGCTCAAATCCGGCCCCTTAGGAATGATCCCCGACGGATTCACATCCCGGTGCACCACGTAGTAGTGCTCTTTAATCTGGTCGAAATCAATTGTGGAACCGAACTCTTCAATGTTGTAAAGCTGCTTCGCGTAGCGCCACAGATTCGGCATTTCCGTGAGCTTATTGCGATTTGTTTTGAAATGGCCGTGATACACCGCGTCAAATCGCGCCAAGGTCGTAAATAGACGCACATCAGCCTCGGTGATATTTTCACCCATTAAATAGGTGCGATCCCTAAGGCGATCTTCCAACCAGTCCATGGCCGCCCATAGTCGGTCATAAGCATCGTTATAAGCGCCCTGTGAACCGGCAAAACCGCAGCGATACACCCCATTATTTACCTCGGTGAAGATGTACTGCATGACATCTTCCATCTCAGCGCGCTGGTCCTGCGGCCACAAATTTGGCGCATCCGCGCGGTGAAATTCGCGCCACTCAAAATACAAATCATGTGTGATCCACGGAAAATCATTCGTCACGACTGCGCCGCTTTCCACATCCACCACGGCCGGGACTGTAATGCCTCGCGGGTAGTCCGGATAGCGCTTAAAGTAGGCCTGCTGCAGGCGCTCAATCCCCAAAACCGGATCGACGCCGTCCTTATCTAAATCAAATGTCCAACTGCGCTCATCATGCGTTGGGCCGGGCATTCCCAGCGAAATGACCTCTTCTAGGCCCAGCAGTTTGCGCACGATCAGACTGCGGTTCGCCCACGGGCACGCGGCGGCAGCGATCAGCCGGTAGCGCCCCGCCTCCACCGGCCAGGTCGGCACATCAATCTTGCCCTCGCGCGCGGTCGGATCCAGCGGATCAGCCGAAAGTCCCGGTCGTGCCGTGATGCGATCGGGAATGTAGTTCATATCCCGGGTGAATTCTTTGCCTTCGGTAACGTATTTCGCCACGATGCCTCCTCGCGCAAATAGTTGATTCTTCAACCATATGGTCTGTCGGGCCCGGGCAGCAATTTGGCGGGTGCACGGCGGCATCGCGCCAATGGAATAATGCTTTGACATGCCCACGAAGTCACCGCGCACCACCACCGCCACCGGCGAAGTCGTACGCTTCGCCAGCCGCGGCTCCTCCCATTTCGACATTATTTTGGCGCTGTTTTGCGTCGTTCTCGTCGTCTCAAACATCGTCGCGACCAAGGGAATCGAGATCGGCAGCGGAGATATATCGCTGGGCCCGATCCAGATTTGGCCCATAATTGCGGACGGCGGCGCTGTCCTTTTCCCCCTTGCTTACGTTTTGGGGGACGTGATTTCCGAAGTTTATGGTTTCGCGGCTGCCCGACGCGCCATCTTCGTGAGCTTCGGATTGGCGATTTTGACTTCGCTGACGTTTTTGGCGGTTCAATATGTTCCTGGCGCGAGTTTTTATGAGCACCAGGGCGCCTATGAGGCGGTATTGGGCTTCGTTCCGCGCATCGTGATTGCGTCCCTGTCTGGGTATGTCGTGGGGCAGATGCTCAATGCGCTGGTTTTGGTAAAGATGAAGGGGCGCAGCGCCGAAAGTAAACTGTGGCAGCGTCTTCTTGGTTCTACGGGCGTGGGGGAACTGGCCGATACCCTCGTATTCTGCGCGATTGCCGCCAGCGTCATTGGCATCACCACCGGCGGGCAGTTCATCAACTACGTGGTCGTTGGATACGTGTACAAGGTCGGGGTAGAAGTTGTCTTGCTGCCGATTACTATTCGCATTATTAGCTGGCTGAAGGGCCGCGAACCCACCTATTGGGAGGATGCTCCCGTGGCGGAACGCAACTAGATTTGGCCTGGGCCGGACTCAGCCGGCAGGCCAGATTTAGCCTGAGTCGGACTCAGACGGCACTGCGGTCGATGCCAGTGGCTCCGTAATATTTGGCGAAGAACTCGTCCTTGCGCTCGCGGAAGGTCCCGTCGGCAATCCAATCTCGCATGTCATCCACGAGCTTGACGGTGAAGCGCTCATTATGAATCGTGCAAAGCGTTGAGGCCACCATTTCTTTGGCCTTAAATAAGTGGTGAATATAAGCGCGGGTGTAGTTGCGGCACGTGTAGCAATCGCAATTGGGTTCAATTGGTTCAAAGGCGCGGCGGGAAGCGGCTGAAGCGAGGTTATAGCGACCGGCGCGGGTGTAGACGCGCGAAGTGCGGGCCACGCGCGAGGGATTAACGCAGTCGAAGGTATCCGCGCCGGCTTCTACCGCATGAAATAAGTCGTCGGGCTCGCCAATACCTAGCAGGTGGCGAGGCTTATTTTCGGGGAGTTCGTCCACAACCCAGCCAACGATTTCAGCCAGCCGCTGTTTTTCGATTGCCCCACCAATACCGAAGCCGGCGAAATAATCCATGGCACCTAGATCCTGGGCCGCCTTGCGACGTAAATCTTCATACTGTGCGCCCTGGATGACTCCGAAAAGACTTTGTCGCGGGCGAGCTGGGTTTTGCGCTTCGAGTCGTTGATGTTCCGCAATGCAGCGCAGCGCCCACAGCCGGGTGCGCTCGAGCGACTTTTCCTGGTAATCGCGGGAGTTCATGAGCGTGGTGAGCTCGTCGAAGGCGAAGATAATGTCGGCGCCGAGCTCGTGCTGAATTCGCATCGAAATCTCCGGCGAAAAACGGTGGATGGAACCATCACGATGGGACTTGAAATTCACGCCGTCATCATCGACATGGGCGAGGCGTTCCTTGCCCGGGGCGATGACGTCGTCACTCATGACGCCCGGATCCATCGACAGGGTCTTTTTAAAACCTGCGCCCAGCGAAAGCACTTGGAAACCGCCTGAGTCTGTGAAAGTGGGGCCGGGCCAGTTCATGAACTTCCCCAGCCCACCGGCAGCGTCCACAATGTCGGGACCGGGTTGTAGGTACAGGTGGTACGCGTTCGAAAGCAGAGCCTGTGCGCCGAGATCGGCCATAGACTCTGGCAGCACTGCTCGCACGGTCGCTTGCGTGGCGACGGGAATGAACGCCGGAGTTTTGATTTGCCCGCGGTCGGTAGTGATTACGCCAGCGCGCGCGGCAGTGCCATCAAGGCGAGCAGTGATTTCGAACACTTCACTATTCAATCACTGGCTTGATTGCGAAAAACACGCGCTATGGTGCGGCGAATTTGATGTGACGGTAGACGTGGGAAGCGGTGCGACGATGGCCTTCGGTCAACGTGATTGGCGGAGTTCTGACGGAACCCCTTCCGAAAATGTGACTAAACGATGCTGATGTGACTGGAGTGACTAAAAGCCGCGATTATCAATGGAAAATCTAGGGGGTTCCGTCAGAACTCCGCCAAACTGGGGCCGCAGTGCGGCGTTAAGGTTCCGCGGGAGTGTCGGGCCAGGTTCTGGGCAAGGGTGGGCCAGGTTTCGCGCAAGTGTCGCGGCAGGTGGCGCGGCGCGGAAGAAAAAGCTCCCCGAGCCGCAATTAAAAGCCGCGTAGCGCGAAGCACGGCACTGCACTTAGCGCTACGCGGCTGGTTCTAGCGCTACAAAGCTGGTTCTAGCGCTACGAAGAGGGCTCTTTTAATTATTTGCGGGTAACTCGAAGCGGCTGTTGGCTCCGAACGCGCTTCGAGCTCGCTGCAAGTTCGCGAGCTCTTCTCGCCCCCTAATTCTTCGTGCCCCTATTTGCTGACAACAAAGACCTGCTCTGGGCGCAGCCAAAATGGGGCGAGATAACCGCAGGTTGGTGACAGAGGCATAACCTCTTCGCGCAATTCAATGCCGAGCTGGTTCTTCATGAACTCGCGGCGCTGCTGAATGCGGTGCCACAGCTTGGGGAAATTCTGTTCGATATCAGCGCGTAATTCGGCGTCAGCCAGCGCGATGCCGTCTTCGGCATCTAGTGCCCAACCTTCCGGTAGCGGGTAGGGAATGATGTCACACTGGATGGCCATTCCGGAGGTAAGCACGTCTTCGCTTCCCTCGCGCAGTGGCGTGTGCGTCCACTCCTCATGCGCGATGAGGTGACCGGGATTGACGAGCGGGCGAAATTCCACATCTGCCAGCGCATCTTCAATCTTTTGCCACAGATCTCCGCCCTTCACACCGATTCCAACATTGGCATACCAAGTGGCAATCGCGCGGAAATAAGGCACTCCAACCTGCTCGAAAAACTCGGGGTCGTCCTCGGCGATCACGCCCGCGCGGCAGGTCAGTCCGCCGGCATAGCCCAGCGCCGTGGTTACCCCATCGCCGTGTTCAATTTTGCGCGCGGTTGGGCTACGCAGCCCGTTTATCGCGCCGGAACCGGTTGAATACATCGGATGAACTGACAGCGGAAGGCCCTGATGGTCCATCCCTTTGACTGCCTCGAACTCGGTTAACCCGGGCTTGGTTTTGTGCAGGATGCCAAAGATTGACCGCGCGGATTCCACCGCTGCATATTCCCAGGCGGCAATCTGCTCCGCCGTCACAATGTTGCGCAAGCCTGATTGCGGGTTCATAACCACTTGGGTGACGTCACGGGGCTGCGTGCCAGAGACACGCTCAATGGCCTCGAGCAAGAACGCGGGCACGAACGCTGGAACATCGGGGTGGCCACCCTCGAATTCTTCGAGGTACTTCCAACCGACTACCCCCACGCTCTGACCCGAAGTGATGCCGAGCTCGGCCAAAATCGAATCCAGACGTGGCGCTTTTTGCCGCGGCTGACCCATCAGGCTGAAGGACTGCGCCAGCACCACATCAATGTCGAATCCAACGATCGGGGCGTAGACAATTCCCTCATTGCCGACCACCAAACTGCGTGCTTTATTCGGACCGAGCACAACGAGCGCCTCTTCAAACCGCGGGTCGAACCCGGTCAAGAAGTGCACGTTTCCGGCGTGCTCTCGATCGGCGTAAACCACAAGCCAGTCAACGCCGGCTGCTTCGTAGAACGCATCACAGCGGAGCTGATACTCAGCCGCCGAAATGGCAGGTTGCTGCTCGGCGGTCTCAAACACAGGCGTGGGGACGTGGCGTAGTTCAATCTTCACGAAAAACCTCCAAATACAAAGACAAAGAACGCGGATTAGTAGGGGCAGAACTGGGAATAACTAGGGGGAAGAAACTGGGAAACTCAAGGCGACTCGAAACGCCGAACAGCTACGGGCTCGGGCAAAAAGAAGGCGCGAGCGAAAACGGAAGGCGCAGGTTACAGGCCACAAAACCACCGACAGGAAAACCCGCATCAAAGCCGCAGCCAAAGAGCCAGCGATCATCTGTCTGCGCCATCTGTCTGCCCCTTCCTGATTGTCTGTAACCTGCGCCTTCCTAACTGCTATTCGAGGTCTTCGGGGGTGTAGTAACCCGAATCAATCAGGACTTCCTCATAGTTGGTGATGTCAACGGGTGTCGGAGCGTGCAAGAACGCGGGCACAACCTTCACGCCGTTGTCATAGCTTTCAGTGTCGTTCACTTCCGGCTCTTCACCGTTGAGAATCGCATCCACCATGTCGACGCCGGTTTGTGCCAGTTTGCGGGTGTCCTTAAACACCGACATGGTGAGCTTTTCCTGCAAGATCGAATTCATCGCGGCCTTTTCGGCATCCTGACCGGTGATGATTGGGTACGGCGAATCTGCCGAACCGAAGCCGAGTGACTCCAGCGATGCGACAATTCCCAGCGCGATCGAGTCATTGGGGGAGAGCACCGCATCCAGTTCCTTATCGCCGTAATGGCCGGTCATGAGGTTGTCCATGCGGGCTTGGGCTTCGGCGGAATCCCAGCGCAGAATCGCGATTTGCTGGAAGTCAGTTTGCCCAGATTGCACAACTAGCGTGCCGTCATCGATATAGGGCTGCAGTAAGTCCATTGCCCCCTGGTAGAAGAACTGGGCGGGAGTGTCATCTGGCGATCCGGCGAAAATCTCAATATTGAACGGTCCGTCTTCGTTTTCCAGATCGAGCTTTTCCTCGATATAGCGGGCCTGGATTTGACCGACCTCGTAGTTATCGAACGTTGCATAGTAGTCAACAGCGTCGGTGCCAATTATCAGCCGGTCGTAGGCGATAATCGGGATATCGTGCTCGGCCGCGCTCTCGGCGATATTGGTCAGCGATTCACCATCAACTGTCGCGATGACG
Organism: Demequinaceae bacterium; assembly: GCA_027322505.1. Taxonomy (GTDB): domain Bacteria; phylum Actinomycetota; class Actinomycetes; order Actinomycetales; family JAJYRW01; genus JAJYRW01. The sequence goes on along the minus strand of DAHVRJ010000037.1, from coordinate 547 downwards.
AGCGCATCTACGCCCTGCGTAATCATGTTTTCTAACTGCGAGACCTGGGTGGGAATGTCGTCTTCGGCATATTGCAGATCTACGTCGTAGCCGAGTTCTTCAAAGCCTTCTTTCATGTGGCGGCCATCATCCAGCCAGCGCTGCATCGATTGGGTGGGCATTGCGATTCCTACGCTGAATGAGTCATCGCCATTGCTATCGGCCGCCGGCTGGGCATCATCACCGTTGGACGATCCGGCTCCTTCTCCAGCGCAGGCCGTGAGCGCCAGGGCCAACGTCAGGCCGGTGGCTGCTACAGCAAAACCATTGCGGATCTTCACTTTCGCTCCTTTGCGGAATTATTTTTTAACTGAGGTGTGGTTCACCTTCGGATGAGGTATGTGGGGGTTGTGTTCCTGGGACGCAGCTGCCGCATTGCAATTACGTGCCGATCTTTCGGCGTGTCTCCGTCGTTCGAAACACGTCAAAGCCGGGAGCCCCGGTAGCCGGCGCTCCACTTAGATTGTTTAATGAACATACAATTTATTCGGTGCCGCGTCAACAAACC
>DAHVRJ010000033.1:0-19152 GCA_027322505.1 Demequinaceae bacterium | reverse complement strand
GCCCGCCCTGCCCGAGGGCTGGCTCACGTCCCGCGAACTAGAGCCGGAGCGCAAAGCCACCCTGCTGGAGGCAGAGCTGGGCATCTCGGGCGGCTAGTAAGCCGCCTACTTACCCAAGCCGGGCCCAAACCGCCGTGCGGGCGGGAACGTTCGTGATGCCGTCCAAAATTTCTAACTCACCTGAGGCCGCCAGCACCTGCGCCCCTTCGGGGAGCGAAATCGCAGTGCCCTCGAGATTTAACACAACCAGCACATCGCCGCTCATAAACGCCACGGAATTTTCCGCTTCAGCGCCGATGAGGCCCTCTTGAACCCAGGCCAAAGAACCGGTACCAAGCCCGAGTTCTTTCCGCAGGCGCAGCGCGGTGCGATAGAGCTCGAAAGTGGAATCCGCCACATCGTATTGGGCTTGGGCCGCGTACTTGTTCCAGTGCGCGGGCTGGGGGAGCCAGGCCTCGCCCGTGGTGTTGAAACCAAATGCGGGGGCGTCCACCTCCCAGGGCAGGGGAACCCGGCAGCCATCACGGCCGGTCTCGGCGCCCTTAGTCCGGAAGAACGCCGGGTCTTGCCGCACCTCAGCAGGTAAGGATGTGTGCTCCGGTAGGCCCAGTTCCTCACCCTGGTACAGGTATGCCGAACCGGGCAGAGCGAGCATGAAAAGGCTAGCCGCGCGTGCACGCTGCAGGCCCAGTTCCTCATTGGGCTGGACATCATCAGCGGCAATTCCCTTGGGCAGAGATCCAGGTACGGGCAGACCCAGCCGCGTAGCGTGGCGCACCACATCGTGGTTGGACAAGACCCAGGTTGAGGGGGCGTTGACCTTGTCGAGAGCCTGAAGCGACTCCGTAATGACCTCCCGCAGGTGCCCGGCGTCCCACTTTGAGGTGAGGTAGGCGAAGTTAAAGGCCTGCTGCATTTCATCGGAGCGCACGTAGCGCGCCATGCGGTCAATGTCGTTTACCCACGCCTCGGCCGCCAGAGCGCGCTCACCGTCATACTCGGCCAGCACCTTATTCCAGGCCCGGTAAATCTCGTGTACACCGTCCTGGTCCCACATCGGCCCCGCGTTGCCATCACCGGTGGAAAGGTCTTCCTCTTCCTCTTCGACCTGTTCCATGGGGGTGCCCGCCGGAGTGTCGCCCTTGGCAATCATTGCCTGCTCCGCGTCCCAGTCCGGTAGTCCCTCGGCCTTGATCATGCCGTGGGCAACATCAACTCGAAAGCCGTCGACTCCGCGATCGAGCCAAAACCGCAGCACGTCTTCAAAATAGGTACGCACTTGCGGGTTTTCCCAGTTGAAATCCGGTTGGCTGGAATCAAATAGGTGCAGGTACCACTGGCCCGGTGTGCCGTCAGCCTCGGTCACGCGCGTCCAAGCGCGGCCCCCAAAAACAGATTTCCAGTCATTGGGCGGCTCACTGCCATCTGCGCCCTTACCATCGCGGAACATGAACCGCTCGCGCTCGGCGCTTCCCGGTTCGGCAGCTAGCGCTTCTTGAAACCACGGGTGCTGATCTGAGGAATGGTTGGGAACCAGGTCGACAATTACCCGCAGGTTAAGTTCGTGGGCCCGGGCGAGCATCGCATCAAAATCATCCAGCGTGCCAAAAAGCGGATCAACATCGCAGTAATCCGACACGTCATAGCCCGCATCTTTTTGAGGCGACTTAAAGAACGGTGAGAGCCAAATCGCATCAACACCCAGTTTCTGCAAGTGCTCCAAACGGGAAGTTATGCCCGGTAAATCGCCGATTCCATCCCCGTTCGCGTCAGCGAAGGACCGGGGATAGATCTGATAGATCACCGCGTGGCGCCACCACGGGTCACAGGGGCCGGCTTCATGAATGGTCCGCGTGGACAAGTCTGTTGCAGCAGAATGAAGAGTCATGGGCTCCAGTTTGGTTCAGAGCACCGACAATATGCAAAGCACGCGCGCCGGTTGTTGGCGCTACCGGCGGTCGGTGGTGCCCAGTAGCCGCGTCCGAAATGTCGTTGGTGGGCACTACAGTCATAAGCATGGATCACGGCTATGGCGAATCGGACTTTCAGCGCTGGTGCGCAGAAGAACCTAAAAGCCCCCAGCGCACCCCGTTCCAGCGCGATCGGGCGCGCGTGGTGCACTCTTCGGCGCTGCGCCGCTTGGGTGCCAAGACCCAGGTTGTCGGCCCGGCAACTGATGATTTTGTGCGCACCCGCCTCACGCACAGCCTTGAGGTGGCGCAGGTGGGCCGCGAACTAGGAAAAGCCCTGGGGTGTGATCCCGACGTTGTTGATACCGCCTGCCTGGCCCACGATTTGGGCCACCCGCCCTTTGGTCATAATGGGGAGCGCGCCCTAGCTGATCTAACTGGACATATGGGCGGCTTTGAGGGCAACGCGCAAACACTGCGGCTTTTAACCCGCTTGGAACCCAAAATATTTGACCAAGATTCAGGGGAGCCGCGCGGCCTAAATCTAACCCGGGCTTCGCTAGATGCGGTCACCAAATACCCGTGGGGGCACGGTCAGGGCCCAATTTCTCCGATTACCGGTCAAGTCACGGCCAAATTCGGCGTCTACGAAGATGACCGAGCAGTGTTTAAATGGCTGCGCGCCGGCGCGCCCCCGGGGGTGCTGTGCCTGGAAGCTCAGGTGATGGATCTGGCGGACGATATTTCTTATTGCGTGCATGATGTGGAAGATGCCATCGTGGCGGGCTGGCTGGATTTAAGCGAACTGCGCGATCCGGAGGTGCGCGATCGCATTACCAGCGTTGTCACGGAGTGGTATGGCCCACCGGTAGATCGCAACGGTTTAGATGAGGCCATAACTCGGCTCCAAGCCCTGCCGTGGTGGGTTGAGGGTTTCGACGGGTCGCGGCGCGCGCTCGCGCGCCTAAAGGACCTCACCAGCCAGCTGATTGGCCGCTTTTGCCTGGCGGCGGAGAAGCTCACCCGCTCCAAATATGGAGCTGGGCAGCTGACCCGCTACGCAGCAAACCTGGAAGTGCCCGTGGAAACCCTGGCAGAAATAGCGATTTTGAAGGGCATCGCCGCCGAGTTCGTAATGAAAAATCAAAGCCGCCAGGCGGAGTACGTCCGCCAGCGCGAGATCGTCACCGAGCTGGTAACCACCCTGGCCCAGCGCGAGGGGGCTGGGCTGGAGGCGCCCTTCGCCGCAGACTATAAACACGCGGCTAATGATCAGGAAAAACTGCGCGTAATTGTGGATCAGATCGCCGCGCTTACTGACGTTTCCGCCCTGCAGTGGCATGCCCAACTCACCGGCTCAAATGCGAGCCTTAGGATCTAAGACGTGAGTGGCGGACGGATCATAAGGGCAGACGTTGATGCGGTCCGCGAGCAATCGCGGATCGACGAGATCGTTGGGGAACACGTAACGCTGCGCCGCGCCGGAGTGGGATCAATGAAGGGCCTGTGCCCCTTCCACGATGAGCGCACCCCCTCATTTCACGTCCGCCCACAGTTGGGGCTGTGGCACTGTTTCGGCTGCGGTGAGGGCGGGGACATCATTAGCTTTGTCCAAAAGATGGACCACTTGCCCTTCGTGGAAGCGGTGGAATACCTCGCCGGGCGCATCGGGCTCCAACTGCGCTATGAGGAAGGAAGCGCGCCGCGCCCGGGCGTAGAGCCGGGGCGGCGCCAGCGGCTGTTTCAGGCCCACAAGCTCGCCGCAGAGTTCTACTCTGACCAGCTGGCGAGCCCGGAAGCGGAAATTGGTCGCCGGTTCTTGATGGATCGCGGCTTCGATCGCGCGGCGGCCGATCACTTCGGAGTCGGCTACGCCCCGCGCGGCTGGGACAACCTGCTCAAACATCTGCGCAACAAGGGGTTCACTGAGCCAGAATTAGCCGCTTCGGGCCTAGTTTCCCAGGGCCGTTCCGGTCACTATGACCGCTTTCGGGGTCGGTTGATGTGGCCCATTCGTGACCTAACTGGAGATGTGGTCGGGTTTGGGGCCCGCAAGGTCCACGATGACGATGAGGGGCCGAAATATCTCAACACGCCCGAGACTGCGATTTACAAAAAATCGCAGGTCCTTTACGGCGTGCACCTGGCCAAGCGCGAAATTGCCCGCAACCGGCAGGTTGTGGTCGTGGAGGGCTACACCGATGTGATGGCTGCCCACTTAGCGGGCGTGCAAACCGCAGTTGCTACCTGCGGCACCGCTTTTGGCGCGGACCATGTCCGGGTAGTGCGCCGGCTGGTAGGGGACTCTGCCCCGGGCGCGGGCGTGCAGTTATCTTCGGGCCTTTCGGTGGGCGGTGAGGTTATTTTCACCTTCGATGGCGATGAAGCCGGTCGCAAAGCAGCCCTGCGCGCCTATGGCGAAGATCAGCGCTTCATGGCTCAGACCTTCATTGCGATATCTCCGGCGGGGATGGATCCTTGCGATTTGCGCCAGCAGCGCGGCGATGAGGCCGTCCGGGACCTGATTAAGTCGCGCCAGCCACTATTCCAATTCGTGCTGCGCTCCACACTGGAGAATTTCGATCTGGACACCGCAGAAGGCCGGGTGAATGGTTTGCGCGCCGCCGCGCCCGTCGTGGCGGGGATTCGCGATACGGCCCTGCGACCCGAATACGCGCGGATGCTGGCGGGCTGGCTGGGGATGGATATTGAAACCGTTCGCCGTGCCGTGCGTGCCGCGGGTCGTGATTTCGGACGGCGTCCCGCACCTGCGGGGAATTCCCGCGCCGCTTCCGAGGGCCCGGGTGGTGGAAGCGTAAATCGCGGGGGTTTTCAGCGCCCACCTGCCGATGACCGTGTTGCCAACTTGGAGCGGCAAGTGTTGGAAGTGGTCCTCCAATTACCGCAGTTTTTGGACATCGACGAGTTTGATGCGCTTCCGGCCGATTCCTTTTCCGTTTCGGCCTATCGCGCGGTGCACGATGGTATTCGGGCCGCTGGCGGACTGCACACCGCCCGCGAGCTGGGCGTGGGCCACCAAGAAGCGGGAATCAAAAGGTGGGCGGATGCGGTGCGGCAAGCGGCGCCGTCCGTAATTGAAAACCTCATTACGGAGCTGGCAGTTTCCCCACTGCCGGAAGACCGCCCCGATGCGCTGGCCAACTACGCAACGGGGGTCCTTCGGGCGCTGCTAGAGGTGGACATCACGCGCCAAATGGCTGACCTGCGCAGCAAACTACAGCGCACTAGTGCTGAGGGGGAGGAGCATCGCAGCGCTCAGCGCCAACTTTTGGAGCTTGAGGTGCGGCGGCGGTCCCTGCGGGAGGAATAATCCGGGCCGGAACCGCGCGCAAGGCGATAATCACGACCGCGCTGCCGGTCGTTGCGGCCACGATGAACCAAATTGGCATGCCCGCGTATTGCGAAATCAATCCGGCGATGACGGTGCCGATCGGTACGAGCCCCAAGTTAATCATCTGGGAGGCTCCGAAAACGCGGCCCAGCAGGTCGTTGGGAATCAGTCGCTGCCGCAGCGAGACCGAGACCGTGTTTCCTATCGTGTTCGACACGCCCGATAGGAGCAGCATCGCAGCAATAGCGATGACGTTCGGCGCCAGGAGCGGCACGACCAATAGCGCAACTGCTATCAGCCACGCAGCGCCCAGGACGTGAATCTCATGGAAGACTTTAAGGATCCGTTCAACCGTTAACGCTCCGATCACTGATCCGACCGCGAGCATCATAAACAGCAGCCCATAGTGCTCCTCGGCTAATTGCACGCGGGAGCCGGGGCCCACGACCCACAGAATAAACACGGCAAAGTAGCCCGAAAAGATCATATTTTGCACTGCTGAAGACAGCACCAGCGGTCGAAAAATTGGATGGCGCCACAAGTACTTCAAGCCGGTTTTCAGGTCCTGTTTGGCGTTTTGCGGCTGGCTCGCACTGGTTTTCTGGGCGCGGTATGTGCCGCGTAGCCCCAAGCCGATGACGATAAGCGCGCCGATGCACAGCGCTGTGGGCACGCCAAACACCCAGGCAGCGCCTAGCGCGAAGAGGAAACCGGCCAGCGGGGCGCCCAAGAAGTTGTTGGCCACCTGCTGAGCGCTCAGAATGCGGCTGTTGGCGGCGGCCAGGCGTGGGGCTGGGACCAGTGCGGGAACCAGCACGCTGTAGGCGTTATCGGCAAAGACCTCGGCGCAGCCGAAAATGAAGCAAATTACCAGCAGTAGCGGGTAATTCATGAAACCGGCGGCCAGGGCGATGGCGCCAAGGCCGAGGCAGCCAATACGCAAAGTGGTCGCGACGATTATGACTTTGCGCCGATCGGATCGATCAATGACGACGCCGGCGACGATGCTTAATAACAGCCACGGCAGCGTGAATGCCGCGGTGGCGAGAGAGACGAGCGCGGGGGAGGTCGTCAATGTGATGACGACCAGGCCCAAACCGATGCTCAAAATGCCATCGGCGAGGTTAGACAGGCTGCTGGCGGTAAATAGGGCAGCGAATCGCGATCCCAGGTGCGGGGGCGGCTGAGGCATGATTTTCTCCGATACGATTTAGCAAGAAGACTATGCATAGAATTGTTTGCAAAGATATCTCTGCAAAGAAGTCTTTGCAAGCATTGGGAGTGTTTTGGATGTCGCTGACGCCGTTTGATGCGGAAACTTTGAAGGCTTTTGCGCACCCGCTGCGCATTAAAATTCATGATCGACTCTCGTCCTATGGCTCGGCCACGGCGACACAGTTGGCTGAGTTCTTACACGAGAGCACGGGCCAAACGAGCTACCATCTGCGAATTTTGGCGAAATATGGTCTCGTTGAAGACGATCCAGAAGCCGAAGCGACCGGACGCGAGCGGTGGTGGCGGGCGGTGCGCAATATTCGAATGACCCCCGATGTGCTTACCGATCCGGATGTGCGGGCGGCCTCGGAACTAGTGCTTTCGCAAGTGGTACAAGAGCGTGCTGAAACGCTGCAGGGCTGGTTTCAGCACGCTGCACAGCTGACGGGGCCGTGGCTGGAAAACAACATTACGCATCGGGCTACCGCTCATCTGACACCCGATGAGGCCGGTGAACTGATCGAAAAAGTGACCGAGCTAATTGACGGCTTCCTGCAGCGTCATGATGAGAACTCGCCGCCGAAGGACTCGAAACGCGTGCGCATCTACTTCGACGTGTTCCCGCTGCTGTGATCTAGCGCCGCCTTATCAGCGGCCGCCTCACAACTGCTCGCGAATTGTCCGCATCGCGGTCTTGCGCGTTTCCCGGTCGAGGCGATCAATGTAGAGCATGCCGTCGAGGTGGTCGACCTCGTGTTGCAAGCAGCGCGCCATCAGCCCGGTGCCCTCTAGGACGACTTCTTTGCCGTCCACATCCATTCCCACCACGACGGCATACCAGGCACGCTTGGTGGGGTACCACAGGCCCGGGAGCGATAGGCAGCCCTCGTCGCCATCCTGAGTTTCGTCAGAGAGTTCAACAATCCGCGGATTAAGTACATAACCAATTTCCGCGTCGACGTTATAAGAAAAAGCGCGCAGGTTAACGCCAATTTGGTTCGCGGCGAGCCCAGCGCGCCCTTCATCATCAACGTTTTCCAATAAATCGGTAACCAGCTGTCGAACACGATCGTCGACCTCGGTGATTTCTTCACACGTGGTGCGAAGAACCGGATCGCCAATTACGCGGATATCTCTAACGGCCATAAGAGTTATATTGTCACGGCCCTACCCCTTGGAATTAGTTGCCCCGGGCAACCAAGATGCGCCCCAGCTTGTGGCTGGATAGGTTGAAGTCACCAACGTAAAAGGAGGCATCATGAGCGGTGATGACAAGATGAAAAACATGGCCGAGAAAGCCAAGGGGAAGATGAAGGAGGCCACCGGCAAAGTCACCGGCGATGAATCGAAGGAAGCCGAAGGCAAGGGGGATCAGGCCAAGGCAGACTTTAAGCAAGCTGGTGAAAACGTCAAGGATGCCTTTAAATAAAAACCTCTCCTAGTTTTAGCTAGTTGATCAGTAGCAGCGGGGCCCGCATTCGCGTGAATTTGGCGCGTGCGGGCCCCGCTCTTTATGCGTGCCGGCCCAGTTCTTTCGAGTTCAGGCCCCGCTTTTTTAGCGCGCCCAGCTGGCCAAAAGGCGGCAGACCTGGCGTTACCCCAATTCCGCCACAAAGAATGTTGAAGTAGGGCATAGTGCTTAATGTGATCTAGCGCACGTTCCGGTGGGCATCGCAGCGGCTGCAGGTGCCTGCGGCAGCCCGCCAGTAAGGAATCGCAGATGACGGAGACAAAAACTTCACAGCCGGTAAAGCTGTCTGTACTTGCCATGACCTCGATGGTCGTGGGGTCGATGGTTGGCGCGGGGGTGTTTTCCCTATCCGGCCGATTCGCACGCGAAACCGGCGTAGCGGGCGCCCTAATCGCGTGGATTATCGCCGGTGCGGGCATGTTGATGCTGGCCTTCGTCTTCCAGATGCTCGCGGTGCGCAAACCCAAGCTCGATGCCGGTGTCTACGCCTACGCCAAAGAGGGCTTTGGGGAATACTTCGGGTTTTTTTCCGGATTTGGCTACTGGGCCAGCACCTGTGCGGGCAACACCTTTTACTGGGTGTTCATCATGTCCACTCTTACCGGACTGGGCGTGGGCGGATTGGGTGCCGGAGACACGTTTTTAGCCACTGCAATCTCATCAGCTGGGCTATGGGGTTTTTACTTTTTAATTCGGCGTGGCGTGAAGAATGCGGCGTTCATAAACACCATTGTGACCATCGCCAAGATCGTTCCCATTGTGGTGTTCATACTGCTGTGCCTGTTCGTCTTTGACTGGGAGGTCTTCGTGGCCAACTGGGGCGGAGCCGACTATGCGGGATCGCTATTTCAGCAGGTACGCGGAACAATGTTGGTGACCGTTTTTGTGTTCCTTGGTGTCGAGGGAGCCAGCGTCTATTCCCGTCACGCTAAAAGCCGCAAAGACGTGGGTAAGGCCACCTTGCTGGGATTCTTTACGGTTTTTGCCGTATTCGCTTCCGTCACGATTGTCTCCTACGGCATTATGCCGATGTCAGAAATTTCTCAATTAGTCCAGCCATCGATGGCAGGAGTACTTGAACACGCTGTCGGCCCATGGGGTCGATGGTTCGTATCGGTGGGTCTGATTATCTCGGTTCTGGGCGCGTATTTGGCGTGGTCACTGATGGCCGCCGAAGTGTTATCGGTAGCGGCGAAGGAACGCGATATGCCCGCATTCCTTGGCAAAACCGACCACAATGATGTGCCGCGCAATGCGGTATTGATGACCGCCCTGATGGTTCAGATACTGCTTATTGTTTTGCTCTTTGCCTATGACGCGCTGGATCTTGCTTTAGATCTCACAAGTGCCCTGTCGTTAATCCCCTTTATTCTCGCGGCCGGCTTCGCCTTGAAAATCTCAGTCCAGCGCGACGGTTACGTCAATAACGAGGGGCTCACGCGCGATCGAATAATTTCGTTCCTGGCCGTGGTGTATACCGCGTTTTTGCTCTTCGCCGCGGGTTTGGAGTACCTACTGTTGTCATTCATTGTTTATGCCCCGGCATCACTTCTATTTGCTATCGCTCGCCGAGAGCAGGGGCGCAAAGTTTTCTCGCGACGAGAGCTGGTCATCTTCGTTATTTCAATCGCGGGAGCAGTTGTGGGTCTCATCGCACTTCTAGCCGGTTGGATTCGGCTCTAACCCAGAAGAGAGGCAAAATAATGGCTAAATCAAATACCTATGGTGTTCACTCCGAAGTGGGGCAGCTACGCAAGGTTTTAGTGTGCGAACCGCGGCTTGCTCATAAGCGGCTGACCCCCACGAACTGCGATGATCTGCTATTTGATGACGTCATGTGGGTCGAGAGCGGTCAGCAACACCATCGGGAGTTCGTCGACAGTTTGCGCTCGCATAATGTCGAGGTCGTTGAACTGCATGACCTGCTCGCAGAAACGGTAGCGATCCCCGAAGCACAATCGTGGCTTTTGGACCGAAAAGTGGTGGCCAATAATGTGGGCAGCGGGCTTTTGGACGGCGTCCGAGCATTTTTAGAGGCACAGTCACCACAGCGGTTGGCTGAGTTGCTTATTGGTGGGTTAGCCACCGGTGATCTGCCCGCGGACTACCGCACCGATTACATCGCGTTGGCGCGCGAATCAGCCGGGATTAACGAGTATTTGCTACCGCCGCTGCCCAACACCTTATATACCCGCGATACCAGTTGCTGGATTTATGGGGGAGTGACGCTGAATCCGCTCTATTGGCCCGCGCGGCACGACGAGACGATGCTCATGAAAGCGATCTACGAATTTCACCCGGGCTTTCAAGGCTCGACCGTGTGGTGGGGAGACCCTGAGCAGGAATGGGGGGCGGGCAACTATTGAAGGCGGCGACGTCATGCCCGTGGGCAACGGTGTCGTTCTTATTGGGATGAGCGAGCGCACCTCACGCCAGGGCATCACCCAACTCGCATCCGCACTCTTCGCGCAAGGAGCCGCCCAGCGAGTAATCGTTGCCGGTATGCCGGCCCTGCGTGCCGCGATGCACCTAGACACCGTGTTTACATTTGTTGACCACGACGTTGTCACGCTCTACCCCAAAATCATGAGCCAAGTACACACCTTTTCGCTCTATCCAGCAGACAAGAAGCCCGGAGTGCGCGTGGTAGATCACGACACCACCCCATTTGTTGATGTGGTAGCCGAGGCCCTGGGACTGAAGGAATTGCGGGTGGTTGAAACGGCGGGCGATAACTACGAATCGGAGCGCCAGCAGTGGGATTCAGGTAACAACGCCGTGGCCTTACGCCCCGGCGTTGTATACACCTACGATCGCAACACACTAACGAATCAGCAGTTACTCGATGCCGGAATCGAGGTTATTCCCATTGTCGGGGCAGAACTGGGGCGGGGACGCGGGGGAGGTCACTGCATGACGTGTCCGATTGTGCGCGATCCAGTAAGCTACTGAAAATTTTAAAAGGCGCGGGATGGCCCAAAAGGCGCGGGCGAAGCCCCCTAAGCAAACGTCAAAATTGGTGGGCCAGGCGGGACTTGAACCCGCGACCAAAGGATTATGAGTCCTCTGCTCTAACCAGCTGAGCTACTGGCCCGCGATGGCCATCCTACTGGCAGCGAAGCTGGCATCGGTCACCGCATGAAAAACCCCGGACCTCGTGTTCGTGGCCCGGGGGATTCCCTTGCTCCCGCGACTGGACTCGAACCAGTAACCGCCCGATTAACAGTCGGGTGCTCTGCCATTGAGCTACGCGGGATCGTGCACTGTCGATACTACCTGGCGCTCGGCGGAGTTTGACACTCCACTAGGTGCGCCGATCGAAAAGTGTAGCACCCTTAGGAGGGTAAACCCGCATGGTCCCTCAGTCGTTCTTCAGCTTCATTTACGCGCGCCAAAATCTGCGGATTTTTTAAGTCCAAGTTCGCCTGACCCATCACCTGAGAGATGATGCGACCCGTGGCGGTTCGCCGCAGCGCGACCTTTGCCGTAACCCCGGGAGCGACATCAACCACCTCGCTCATGACCACCGAAGATTGGACCCGCTCGCGCAGGGTCGTGGCGAAGCGCGCCTCCGGGTCGGACGCTAGGTGCAACCGCAACGGTTCTTTGCCGTCAACCCGGTTCACCGTGATCGTGTCGGTTTCATTATCCCAGCTAGCATTGTCGACACGATCCCAATCAAAATCGAATTCCACGCCTTTTGGTGAGATAACAAGCAGCGTCGTGGCAGTTGCAACGGCCCAGTCGCCATTTTTCAATTCAGCGGCCGCTAAAGCCGTCATTGGCTTGCGCTCTCCCGGCATCGGCGGCAGAGCTTGGGTGACCCAGTCCGGAACTGAAACTGCGCGACGTTTGTTCATATCTCAACGATACGATGTTTATGCTGCTTTCGATAGCGGCGTAGGGCCCAGATGGCCCGCATCAGCTCGTTATTGGCACTCTGAAGAAATTTACGGCACAATAGCGAGCATATGCCGCGAGTTGGCAGCTAAAAATGGTGTTAAAGCAGTTCCGATTGAGGGCGTTGGGGAAGACGAACCTCAAGCAAAGGAACGGAGGCACCATGTCTGGCGCATTGACTCGAGGCGTGTTGTTTGTGCATTCAGCACCCCGCGCGCTGTGCCCGCACGTTGAGTGGGCAGTGAGCGGGGTTCTTGGCGTGCGCGCTGCTTTTGACTGGATTAGTCAGCCGGCAGCGCCCGGGCTCCTACGCGCCGAAGTCTCTTGGCAAGCACCGCAGGGCACCGGCGCGCGTTTAACCTCGGCCCTACGCGGCTGGGCGCATCTGCGCTATGAAGTGACCGAAGAGGCAAGTGCTGGCGCTGATGGGGGCCGGTGGAGTCACACCCCGGAGTTGGGAATTTTCCACGCGGTCACCGACGTCCACGGCAACGTTGTCGTTCCGGAAGATCGGGTGCGTTCGGTGCTGGAGCGCTGCGTGGGAGATGCTCATCGCCTGCGCGAAGAGATGGATTTAGTCCTCGGTCAGGCGTGGGACGATGAATTAGAACCGTTCCGCTACGCCGGCGCCGGTGCTCCGGTGCGCTGGCTGCACCAGGTTGGGTAGTGCCCAAAGTAGGAAAACGGGCCGGTAACGAGGATTCGCAACCGGCCCGACGTCGTCCAAAATCGAAGCGCTAAACGCTACGAATTACCAGCGCAACGTTATGCCCGCCAAACCCAAACGAGTTGTTAATCGCCGCGATGTCGCCTGCAGGTAGTTCGCGGGCCGTATCGCGAACCAGGTCAAGACTCAGTTCGGGGTCCGGATCGGTGACGTTAATCGTGGGGGGAGCTTGGCGTTGCTGGAGCGCCAAAATCGTGAAGATCGATTCAACTGCACCGGCAGCTCCCAGTAGGTGACCGGTCATCGACTTTGTTGCCGATAAGCGCACGTGGTCCGCATCAGAACCAAAAAGCCCGGCAATGGCTTTAGCCTCGATCATGTCGCCCACCGGAGTGGAGGTCGCGTGGGCATTTACGTGCACGACGTCGGCGGTAGAAATGTTCGCATCGGCCATTGCTAGATCCATCGCGCGAGTCTGCTCCCGGCCCTCCGGCTCAGGTGCCGCAATGTGATGGGCATCGCTCGTAATGCCAACGCCCGCAATTTCAGCGTAGACCTTTGCGCCGCGGGCTTGGGCGTGGTCGGCGGATTCTAAAATCACCACACCTGCGCCCTCACCCATGACAAACCCATCGCGGTTCACGTCATAGGGGCGTGAGGCGCCCTGGGGGTCATCATTGCGCGTTGAAAGGGCATGCATCGCGGCAAAAGAGGCAATTGGAAGCGGGTGAATAGGTGCTTCAGTGCCACCGGCTATGACCACATCAGCGCGGCCAGAGCGGATCATTTCCAGCGCGTATCCGATTGACTCGGCACCGGAGGCGCAGGCCGAAACGGTGGTGTGCGCCCCGGCACGGGCACCAAATTCCAGACCAATCCATCCAGCTGCCGAATTCGGCATCAGCATGGGAACAGTCATCGGTAGCACGCGGCGAGCCCCGCGATCTTTCATCGTGTCCCAGGCACTGAGGAGGGTCCACACGCCACCGATTCCGGAGGCTATCGCGGCGCCCAACCGTTCGGGCTCTACCTGCGGAGCGCCCGCATCTTCCCAGGCCTCGCGGGCTGCGATCAACGCGTATTGCGCATTGGGATCGAGGCGGCGCTGTTCGGGGCGGGGCAAAACTTCGCTGGCTGGAGTCGCGAGTTGCCCCCCGAAGTGAACAGGTAAATCTTCATGGTCTGTCATCCAGTCGGCCTGGAAAGTGTCAATACCCGATTGTGCCGCCAATGCAGCTTCCCAGGAGCTTTTCGCATCGCCGCCCAGGGGAGTGGTGGCGCCAATACCAGTGACAACGACCGAACGTTGCTTTGTCATGACCATTCCTCAAAATTGCCGGTACCTAAACCATCGGCGTCGAAGCCGAATGCCTCGACGCCGATGTAAAAACTGCAGACAGCCGGTGGCTGGCTAAATTACGCCTGAGCCTTGGCGATGTAAGAAACGGCGTCGCCGACGGTGGCCAGGTTCTGGACTTCATCGTCAGGGATGCGAACGTCGAACTTCTCTTCTGCCAGCGTCACGATCGTCATCATCGACAGCGAGTCGATGTCGAGATCGTCAGTGAAGGACTTCTCAGAGGTGACCTCGGATGTATCCAGGCCGGTCTCTTCATTCACGATCTGGGCAAGGCCTTCGAGAATCTCGTTTTCGTTAGCGGCCATTTGTTTGTTTCTCCTTGGTTGATGAACTGGATGTTCTGATGGTAAATCGTCGGTTTAACTCTAGGGGAGCGCTACAACCTGTGCGGCGTAGACCAGCCCGGCGCCAAAACCGATTTGGAGGGCGAGGTCTCCGCTGGAGACCTGTCCTTCTTCACGAAGACGCTCAGTCGCCAGTGGTATTGAGGCTGCCGATGTGTTTCCGGTGTCCGCAATATCGCGGGCAACAATAACACTTTCGGGCAGTTTCAACTGTTTGATCATCTGGTCGATGATGCGCATGTTTGCCTGATGGGGAATGAAAGCTTGAATTTCTTCCGGTTTTACTCCCGCAGCATCCAAAGCGCGCTGGGCTACCGGAGCCATCTGCCACACGGCCCACTTAAAGACGCTTTGGCCCTCCTGCCGCAGCGTGGGCCAGCCCGCATCGTTATCGCGAACCTCCTGCCAGGAATGGGTTTGGCGAATGGTGTGGGCCATTGAACCATCCGAGCCCCAGACAGTGGGGCCGATTTTAGGCGTATCGGAAGCTGAGACGATCGCGGCACCGGCACCATCGCCGAGCAGGAACGAAATCGAACGATCAGTGGGATCAACGAAATCGGACATTTTTTCGGCTCCGATTACGAGCACGTTTTTGGCAAGACCAGCCCGCACCAGTGCATCACCTTGGCCAATGCCATAGCAATAGCCGGCACAGGCAGCCGAAATGTCGAACGCGGCGGCCGGGTTAGCGCCAATGCGATCGGCCACGATCGCGGCTGCAGCGGGCGTTTGGTGGAAGTACGTCACGGTGGACATAATTACCGCGTCTAGCTCGCTGGCATCGAGGCCCGAGTCGGAAAGTGCGGCGCGTGCGGCGCCCTCAGCAAGGTCAACCACGTCAGTTTCCTTACCAGCGCGGCGGCGCGTGATGATACCCGTGCGCTGGCGAATCCACTCATCGGAGGAGTCAATGGGGCCAGCGATGTCATCGTTAGTAACGACGTTTTCGCCGCGGACTCCTCCCATGCCCAAAATCTGAGTGTGGGCAGGGCCCTGAGCCTGGGTCAAAACAGCACGGGTCATTCTTACTCTCCGCTTCGCGTATGGCGCCGCACCAAATCCTGGGCGGCCTCAAGATCAGCAGGTGTTTTCAGCGCAACTGTCTCCACTCCGGGCAGCGTACGTCGAGCTAGGCCCGATAGCACCGCCCCGGGAGCCAGTTCAATGATGCCAGTAACATCGGATTGACCGAGCCGGTCCTGGCATAAGTCCCAGCGCACCGGGGCTGAAATCTGCTCCACGAGGTGGTTCAGCAGTTCTGGACCCGATTCAATAACGGCCGCGTCCATGTTGGAGAGCATGGGAATGTCCGGGGTGCGAGCCGACATTGACCCAGTGAGTTCTTGGACTTTTTCTACCGCTGGTGCCATGAAATCTGTGTGGAAAGCACCGGCAACTTTCAAGGGCATTACCCGCGCCCGGTGCGGCGGTTTCTGAGCTAACTGGTCCAGAGCTTCGAGGGTGCCAGCCGCAACGACTTGGCCAGCGCCATTCATGTTGGCTCCGACCAGGCCCAACTCATCGAGCCGGCTTTGGACTTGCGCCGGGTCACCACCCAAAACAGCCGACATGCCCGTATCGGGTCCGGCAGCGGCCGCCTGAGCCATCGCCCGGCCGCGAGCGGCAACCAGCATTAGCGCCTGTTCTTGCGTGAGGGCGCCGCACACCGCGGCGGCCGTGAATTCACCCACCGAGTGGCCCGCGGTCATAGCGACGGTTGCCCGCAGATCCAGATCAGTGGGAAAGAGGGCTTTGAGCGCTATTAGACCGGCCGAAACAATAAGAGGCTGGGCCACGGCCGTATCGCGGATCGTCTCCGCATCGGAGGTTGTTCCGTGTTCAACCAGGTCGATTCCCGTGGCTGCGGAGTGCAGAGCAAGCTGCTCGGATACACCGTCGAGCTCGAGCCACGGTTTAAACATTCCAGGGGTCTGTGATCCTTGACCAGGACAAAGTACGACAAGCACGAGATCAACTCTGCCCGATCTCAGGTGCGATTGCGCGCTAACGTCTCTTACGAAGCCTGCGCGAGGGTTTTAGAGGTTTCCTACAAAATCGGTGTCCTGTGTCATGGGCGGGTGGCCTAGGTCACGTCCCCACCGGGTGTTGTGTAATCGCCCCAACGCAAGAGCGGTTTGTAAAACGTATGCTTCGCGCGCATCCAGCGCATCCCAACCGCAGATTTCCGCGGCCTTTCGGATGCGATATCGCACCGTGTTTGGGTGCACATAAAGACCGCGTGCCGTGGCTTCTAAAGAGCGGCCGGAGTCGATATATGCCGCTAGGGTTTCTAGCAGGGCGCCGCGGGCGGCAGCCAGCGGTTGGTAGATGTCCACAATAAGAGAACGTTGCGCAGCCGCGTCGCCAATTAATACTCGTTCGGGGAGCAATTCGTCGGCGGAGACCGGGCGCGGTGCGCTGCTCCAAGCCGCTACGCATTTTAAACCGGTTAGTGCGTGACGCGCGGAGGTTCCGGCTTCCGCCAGGCTGGCAACCATGGGGCCTAGAACAATGGGGCCGGTACCGAAGTGGTCAATAAGCGAGGTGGCAGCGGTGCGCAAATCCCCGGTACCTCCCAAAACGAGAACGAGGCGGTCACCTTGGATGCCGACCAGCGCGTCATCGGCCGCGCGCCGAGCAGCGCGGCGCAGGTCAGCGGTGTAGGGGCCATCAACGTCAACGGGTGTGTGCCCAATAATTACCAGGGTTCCGCCGTGCCCACTCCACCCCAGCGCCGACATGCGCGACCCAAGGGATTCTTGGGTATCGCCCCGAACGATTGCATCAACGACGAGTGCTTCTAGGCGGGCGTCCCAAGCGCCGCGCACTTCGGCCGCGCGGGCATAAACTTCGGCCGCCGAAAACGCTACCTCGCGTGAATATCGCAGTACGGCCTCACGTAAATGGGCTTTATTATCTGCTGCAGCTAACTGATCTGTATGTTCCTCGACAACCTCGACCACAACCCGAACGAGTTGCAACGTGTTTTGCAGCGAAATCGAGCGGGTAAGTTCGGGTGGGGCGGCAGCAAAAATCTGATCAGTGGCTTGCGCCGGTGCGATGGGGTTTGCAAACCAAGATATGAACGCGGAGATGCCGGCCTGGGCCACGAGACCGACCCAGGAGCGATCTTCAGCCTCTAGCTCTCTGAACCATTCGAGATCTTCATCCAGCCGCCGTACCGCCGCGGTTGCTAGCATTCCAGAACGCGCACGAAGCAGCCGTAAAGTCTCCTGTGAGCCAGGTGTATTGGCAAAGTCGTTCGTGGAGGTGGCCATGCGCCGAGCATAGAGCCACGATAGAGTCGAGCCGATGTCACGTCTGCAAAAACTCTTTCGCGCTTTGCGGCGTCGCCCCACCGCAAACCGGGTGGGTCTTCGACGCCGAACCCTGTCCGTACCGCCCGTGGACCAGGACCGGGAGGACGAACTGCGCGCGATTTTGATCGAGGACCCCAACGACGTCGAAGCGTTTAGTGAACTGGTGGAACTGGTGCGTCTGCGGACCCGTGAGGCGCAGCAACACGAGCATTCGGCCGATAATTTGCAAGGTGAAGTACTAGAAGATCCGCAGGCCGCAGCGGAGCGCGCCGTCAACGACGCCATCTGGGCGCTTGGAGAAGAACTTGCGGGAAACCCCCGGGCATGGCACCCATTAATTAAACTGGCACGCCTTTCGATTCACGATGATCGAGATGGCGCAATGCGTCGGCTGACGACCGCAGTGGAGCGCGATCACACCGGCGTTGCCCTTGCTGAAGGAATCAAAACGCTGCGCGAAGCAGACTCACCGGCGGAGGCTCTCTCGCTCGGAGTTGGGCATTGGCGCCCCAAAGAGCACACCCCGGAGGCCGGCAAGGAACTCATCAAGGCCGCAGTCGAAGCAGGGCGGCTTTCAGAAGCGCGCCGGCATTTTGAAGCTTTGGCTGAACACCCCGACACCGGATACGTCGGTCGTGTCCGTTCCGAGCTTGAGAGTTTGCTCGAAGAGTAACTTGCTTCGGCGCCCGGGGTCATTTCGCGCTGCGCGTCATCTGGCGCCCGGTCATTTGGTGCCGCGCGATCTGGCGCCCCTAGGGGGGCGTTTTCCCGCCCCTAAAACGCGGCCTGCCAATGCGTAAGCACGAAAAACCGGGCGCCGATAGGTGTTCTCCCATCGACGCCCGGTAACTACTTCGTGTGTACGAGCACCTTCTTAACGTGCACGCGGCAGCGTGTTTAGGAATCGCCGCCCGCGCTGCCGGTGGTGCCAGCGTTCACGTCGTGCAACTCATAACGCTCAATGGCCTGCGCCGGAGCGTTCTCATCCACTTCGCCCCGCTGCGCCAGCAGTTGAAGCACCTTCACCGCGGTGGAGGGTCCATCAATGTGGAAGTGGCGACGCGCTGCGGGCCGGGTATCGGAGAATCCGTATGAGTCCGCGCCCAAAGTCGCATACTCTTCCGGGACCCACTGGCGAATCAGATCGGGCACCGCGTGGTTGTAGTCAGTTACGGCAACTACCGGGCCGGACGACTCCTGCAGACGCTGCGTCACGTACGGAACTTCTGGCTGCGAACCGGGTTCCAAGTAACGCTTGTCTTCGTAAGCCAGCCCCTCCTTGCGCAGTTCACCCCATGCGGTCACTGACCACACGTCGGCCTTCACGCCCCAGTGGTGGTCGAGCAACTCCGTGGCTTCAAGCGCCCACGGCACCGAAACTCCGGATGCCAGGATCTGGGCGCGTGGTCCATCACCCTCGGCCTTGTGCACCCGGTGCATGCCGCGCAGAATTCCCTCGACGTCCACATCTTCGGGTTCTTCCGGCTGGAACATCGGCTCGTTATAAACCGTCAAGTAGTACATGACGTTCTTATCGCGGCCATCGTCTTCGCCGTACATGCGCTTGATTCCGTCTTTGACGATGTGCGAGATCTCATAGCCGTAGGCCG
>DAHVRJ010000032.1:0-3718 GCA_027322505.1 Demequinaceae bacterium | reverse complement strand
GTGTCCGCTGGTTGCGCCTCGCCCGTGTCGTAATCAACACACCACCGGCCCTTGACCTTGATATCTGCCCCCTGCAGTTCGGGGACTTGAGTATTGATTCCGCTATCGATGACGGCAATTGTCACGCCTTCGCCCGTGATGCCGTCACGCTGGATCTCATCGATATGGAGCCGATCGATGTACCAAAGGCCAGACTTGCGAGTCTCTTCATCGAGACTTGGCGCGGCTGTCGCTGGCGTTGCCACCGCGAAACCGAAGAGTGCAAGAAGAAGGCCGATACTTAAACGTCTCAATTTCAATTTCCTCGGTGGTCCCATGCGATCAGGCGTTGCTTGGCTCATGATCGGTTTCTAAGGCAACGAGGCAAGACGATACCTCGCGGGCGGCAAGACTACGAATCCATTCTGATGTGATGCGTTGTTCATTCGATATTGGCAGGACCCCGGTAGGATTTCTCTAGGACTTCTTCACGATGCTCGACTTTAATTTCAGGCGGCCAATCTCCGGGATTCGAGCATCGATGTCATGGCCATCTCCGGTGTCCTCAGTTAGTCGAATCCTCGTGACTTTCGTTCCGACCTTCAGGGTCGTCCCGCCACCGCCCGCGAGTTTGACGGATTTCACGAGCGTGACCGTGTCGCCATCGGCCAGGATATTGCCGAAGGCGTCCCGGATTGCAGCGTCCGAAGCGGCATCCTCCCCGTCCTTCTCTTGGTTAGTGGCAGCTGGCGCCCACTCATGGGCGCACATCGGACACGCCAACAAAGCGCCTATCTCGTATGTAAACTCGCTGGCACATTCCGGGCAGGGTGGAAGAAGGTCCTCAACAGTAGACATGATGCTCACTATGGCACGTCAAATATTTTGTCCGGGAGCGATGCGCTGCAAAGCAGCGCCCGATTTAATTACTTCCTCCCGCATGGCTCTGGAGCGGGCCACCTCGCTTGGATCCGGGCTGGGCCCAGTCCCCCGCACGCAAGACTGCTACTCCAAGGAAAGGCACCCAAAGGGTCAACACATCGAATGACAGCCTTTCAACGCCACCAAACCCCAAAAATGGCGTGGTGATTCCATCGAGCGCTAAAACAAAAAGTAGGAAACCGAGCAGCGATATCGCAAGCGTGATAATTGTGACCGTTCGCAAAGTTCCGCGGCCCGCAGCGATAGCTATTAGAGCCATAGCAATCCACTGCGTGATCGCCTGGGCGCTTGCAGTGAAATCATGGATGTCTGGAAATAGGTCCCATGGAGCAAACCCAACAGCGGAAATGAATGCGCCTGACATCGCCAAGAAAATGATTCCTAAGCGCCCCGACCGTTGATCCCACCAGCTGTATAAAAGCACTGCGCCAACGAGGATTGCTAGGCCCGAGAAAATCATTCCCACATTGAAAAGTTGATGCCATGGAGAGCACACGTCCCGAATTAATAGACCCTGCTCAGAGAATGCACCGCAAACGGTGACTCCTAAATCACTTATAGCGTTTTGTGTGATCGAGTAACCACCTGGCCAGCGCAGTGCGACGACTAGTTGGACAACCAGCACCAGCGCGCTGGCGATCAAAGCCATCGCCCCGATTCGATAGCGCACTACGCGCACCCCTTCCCGTACAATACGTTCGTATGGTACCTGATTTATCCGGCTCAGCAACCCCTTCCGAAAAGCGCCGACAGGGTGCGCAGCTCGTGCTAGATGCTGCTGTGCGCGTTTTAGTGCGCGACGGATTGGATGGATTATCGGTGCGGCGTGTGGCCACCGAGGCCAAATTCTCAATTGGAGCGGTACAGCACCATTTTTCGACCAAGGAGGCGCTGCTCGTCGCCGCGGCAGAACACATCACAGCGCAGTTCCAAACCCGCGCGACTGCACTGACGCGCCAGGTATTGGACCAGGAGGGTCCGATTGCGGCTTTCGAGGCCTTCTGCCAACTCTTGGCCAATTCCGCGCCATCACACTTTGCGGACTCGCAGGACACCACTGCATCGATAATCTGGCTTTGGTATGCAGCAAAATCCACCCAGCCGGGCGCCGTCGCCGACGCCTTTACAGCTGGATGGTCACAAACGGAAAACTATCTGACAACCACAATTTCCGAACTGTTCCCAAAGGTCGCTGCCAAACAGGAAGCAGCCCACCTGTTAGCCGTGCTCGACGGTCTTGCAATAGCCCGCTCCACTGAGCCTGTGAGGATGCCACTTGAACGCGCTGCCGCGCTGGTGCGTCGCCATATCAATTATCTGCAGCATTTGAATGATTCATAAATCGGCCGCCCCGGTTTTACCAAGTGTTCGCCACGTTTAGCGAAACATTAGCCCTCGACTTAAGCGCAAACAGCGATCAAGTCACAACCGTCGCTACCAGCCCGAATGAACCGCGTTGACTCTTTAATAACCGAGATGAAATTCCCGGCCGAAATAGCGATTTCCTCTTCATCTACAACAAGCTCACGCATTTGTCGAATGGACTGGCGGCCGGGTGCGGCCCCCGTTCAGCGGTCAGATCAGAATCCCGAACCATAAAATAAGCCATGCCGCCTCCTACAAAAGTGCCAGACGCCGTCCAAAATAAAACTGAATCAACAACGCGGCGCGCCCACAGCAGCTCAACTAGCACGCAGCAGCCCAGCTAAGGCAACTCATGTTGTACTGAAGCATGAAACTGTTGAAGCGATACAGGTCTACGGGCGCGGATCCGCTCTTCGGCAATCCGGAGCGCGCGCATCACGGGGTTGCGATGGAGGGCTACTTCTGGCGTATTACGGATCCTGAAACCGGGCGCGTCGTAATAGCGCTGTGTGGGGCAAACACGGGGCCACGAGGGCGGTGGTCAACACTAGGGCTGGCTGCCTGGCCGATTGGTTTTTTGCGCACTGAAGCTACAGAAGGAGCCTGGACCGATGCCGACCGGCTCGGCGTGCGGGGTGGCTTCGAGCAGTCAGGCGACGCGCCAGCATTTGCAGGCGATCGACACCGACTCAAAGTAGACCTCGGCGCGGATGCGCGTCTCGATATTGCATTTGACGACTTGACCCCGTGGCCGCGGCGGGCATTTGGTGGATCGAGCGTGTTCCAAATGGTGCCCGGCTTAAATCAGTATTGGCATCCGTGGCTGCTAGGCGGCAAGGCATCGGGCACCGCAATTTTGGGCGAAGAGGTGTGGGAGTTTCGAGATGCCGATGTTTACGCGGAAAAGAACCGGGGGCGGGAAGGGTTCCCAGAGGCGTGGTGGTGGGGGCAGGCCCAAGGTTTTGCACAGGCGGATGCGTGCGTGACCTTCGCCGGCGGGCTTGTGACGGCAGGCCCGATGCGAACGGAAGTTACGGCGCTGGTGGTGCGACTGCCTGGCGGCCAGGTCATCCGGCTGGGCAACCCCGCGATCAGCCCGGTATGGACGGCTACGAGTGATGAGACGTGGAGGCTTGCCGGGCGAGGATTCGGTTGGCACATTGACGTTTGGGCGACCGCGCCACTCGACCAGGCTTATGTGTTGCCCGTGCCGCTTCCGAGTGAGCATCGCAATGTCGCTGGGGACTTGGAGCATCTCGCCGGAGACCTCACCGTGCGCGTGAGCCGCTTCGGGCGCCCAGTTTGGCAGGGTAAGACATCACTCGCCGCACTCGAACACGGCGGCCTTGAGCGGGCACAGAACGAACTTCGGCGGCGCGGGTTGGGCGACGGGCGGGAGAGCGCGGGGCCGGTACGACATTGACTGGGATTC
>DAHVRJ010000028.1:0-20095 GCA_027322505.1 Demequinaceae bacterium | reverse complement strand
GTTGCTGCGCTGCTGGAAGCTGATGTGGTGATCTCGACGGTGCCCGCTGGGGCCACTGATGGGCTCGTGCCGTTGCTGATGGAGGCGCGGCAGATGCGCGCTGCTGGCGCTAATTCGGGCGGTGCGTTGGACGCTTCAGTTGAGGAATCTGGCGCGCTGGCTGGTGAATCCGCAGCGCTGGGAATGCTGCTCGATGTGGTTTATGACCCCTGGCCCACGCGTTTTGCCGAATACTGGCGCGGCACCGGTGCCGTGATTGTTCCCGGCACGGCCATGCTGTTGCATCAGGCGGGGGAGCAGGTGCGTCTCATAACGGGACAGACCGCACCGATTGACGTTATGGCGCAGGCGCTAGCGCGGGCGGGCAAGCCAGTTTCGGCTAATTAGTCAACTTCAGTGCGCCAAATGCCGATGAATTCTCTGCGAGAAAATTCCCGGCATCGAACGGAGCACGCCCGTGCAAATAACCGACATTTTGGTCGCCCAGGGTCTGGTTAACGAAGCACAACTGAACTCTGCCTTTGAAGCGAGCCAGACCGCGGGGCAGTCCATGGGCGTAACCCTGATGCAAATGGGGCTCATCACCGAATCGCAGTATGTGGCGGCACTGGCGCATCAGATTGGGATGGATTTTGTTGATCTGGGGGAGTACCCGATCAGTCGGCACGCAGTTATGGCACTTCCGGCGGCTATCGCGCGCAAATATTCAGTCTTGCCGATCGATATTGAAGACGGAGTACTGATCCTGGCTACGGCCGACCCTTCCGATGTGCTGGCCTTAGACGATGTGCGGTCAACAACCGGCATGGAAATTCAGCTTGTGATCGCTACCCGCCGGGATGTCATCTCCGCGATTGATCGCTACATGCGTGCTGATGATGAACTTCATACCCTGTCTTCCACTTTAGAAGAAGAGGCGGATGAAGACGTCGACCTTTCTGAGCTTTCAGAGATTTCGGATGACGACGCGCCCATCATCAAGTTCGTGAACCTGCTTATTTCTCAAGCTATTCAGGACCGCGCCTCAGATATTCACGTCGAGCCGGCCGAGAACTCGCTGCGTGTGCGCTACCGGATCGATGGCGTGCTTCACGAGGCGCAGGAAATTTCAAAAAGTTTAGCGCTGAGTATCACTTCGCGCATAAAGATTTTGGCTGAAATTGATATCGCTGAGCGGCGCAAACCCCAAGATGGGCGGATGTCGATCACGCATAATGGGCGAAAAATAGATCTTCGGGTCGCAACTTTACCCACCGTTTGGGGCGAGAAAATTGTATTGCGAATTTTAGACAACACGACAGCTGCTTATGATCTGATGGATCTGGGGTTTAGCAAGGATAATCTCGCCCGATTCCGGGAGAGTTTCACCAAGCCCTACGGCATGATTTTGGCGACTGGGCCAACCGGGTCTGGTAAGTCCACAACACTATATGCAACGCTCAACATTATCTCTCGGCCTGAAATTAACGTAATTACGGTTGAGGACCCGGTCGAATATCGACTTCCCAGCATTAACCAGATCCAAGTTAATCCGCTGGCGGGTTTGACCTTCGCCAGTGCCTTGCGATCGATTTTGCGCTCTGACCCGGACGTGGTGCTCCTGGGGGAGATTCGGGACAGGGAAACAGCGCAAATAGCGATTGAAGCGGCCCTGACCGGTCACCTCGTTCTCTCAACCCTGCACACCAACGATGCGCCCTCTGCGGTAACGCGCTTGACTGAAATGGGAATTGAGCCTTTTCTGGTTGGATCGGCCATAGACTGCGTTGTCGCCCAGCGTCTGGCCCGGCGGTTGTGTAGCCGCTGTAAAACGGCGTATATCCCCACCGAGGAAGAGTATGTCCGTGCCCGTTTCCCGGGGCCGGAGCCCAGTGAAATACCTGAACTTTTCCGCCCCGTCGGATGCTCATCGTGTGCGAATACCGGCTACAAGGGCCGTCTTGCCTTCCACGAGGTCATGACGATCAATGAAGAGATCGAGCGCTTGACTGTCCGGCGCGCTTCAGCGGCAGAAATTGTCGCTGCGGCTGCCGAAGACGGTATGACCTCACTGCGCCAAGACGGATTAGCAAAAGTGCTCACGGGAGAAACCTCGCTTGAAGAGATCTTCCGCGTAATCATCTGAGCAGATATTTAAGTTGGCGGCAGCCGGGGCCGATATTGCCCATGCATGAGCGGTGACTGCGGGTGCCCGTTCGATGCTGATTCTTTGTCGAGCAGACGGGACGAGTAATGAATAACGAAGCAAAGCCGGGTATTTATCGCGCGTCTGAGATGAGCAGTGATGGCAACCTGCCACCCATGCCTCCCGTGCCGGGCGAACGGGCACCCCGGCGGGCTTCTATGCCCAGCATGCCGAGTTCTAATCCTCAAAATTCGCCCCCTCGAACCGCGGGCAGATTGGGCGTCGCCACGATTGAGCCGGAAGACTTCAACCTCAATGAACTCCTGCTGTACCTCAACCAGGTCGGGGGCTCGGATTTGCACCTGACGGCAGGATCCCCGCCAATGCTGCGCTTACACGGCTCGTTAGAACCCATCGCGAATCACTCGAAGCTGCAAACTGATTCGCTCGCACGCGTGCTGTTTTCTATTTTGACTCAAAAGCAGCGCGAGCAATTTGAAGAGAATTTAGAACTGGACTTTTCTTATTCGATTCCGCGCCAAGCTCGCTACCGCGTAAATATTTACCGCCAGCGCGAATCGGTGGGCGCGGCTTTTCGACTCATTCCTTTTGAAATTAAGCCGCTTGAAGAACTTGGGATTCCCGCCTCCGTAGCGCAGTTTGCTGAACTGCCGCGCGGCATAGTTTTGGTAACTGGGGCAACTGGGTCGGGTAAGTCAACGACGCTCGCTGCACTTATTGACCTGGCTAATCGGACTCGCGCAAGTCACATCATGACAGTAGAAGACCCCATTGAGTTCTTGCATTCGCACCAAAAATCTATTGTGAACCAGCGTGAAGTTGGTGCCGATACGCACAGTTTCGGGCAGGCTCTTAAGCATGTGCTGCGTCAGGACCCGGACATCATCTTGGTTGGCGAACTTCGGGACTTGGAAACGATCTCGGTTGCGCTAACTGCGGCTGAAACTGGACATTTAGTGTTCGCCACTCTCCACACGCAAGACACAGCCCAAACTATTGACCGCATCATCGACGTTTTCCCGGCCGGGCAGCAGGCGCAGGTGCGCACCCAGCTTGCTTCTTCAATGCAGGGAGTGGTCGCACAAACCCTGTGTAAGACCAGCGATGGCCAGGGTCGAGCAGTAGCCACGGAAGTAATGGTGGCAACTCCGGGTATTCGAAACTTGATCCGCGAGGGCAAGACGCACCAGATTTACTCCGCGCTGCAAGCCGGAGCCCAACACGGAATGCAAACTATGGATCAACATTTGGCAAGTCACGTACGCCGCGGCCAAATCAGCTATGCCGAAGGTTTAGACCGGGCACACCACGTGGAAGATTTTAACCGCCTGGTGGGCAACGGGCACCGAGGAACATAAATGGCGGCTATTACTAAGACTTTCGACTATGTCGTTCGCGACCGAGGGGGCAATGTCGTCTCGGGACGCATCGATGCTCCGAGCGAAACCGCGGTCGCTTCCCGTTTAACCGCAATGGGCTACGCCCCACTTACTGTGAGCGAAGTAGCTCAAACCGGGTTGCAGCGGGAAATTAAACTCCCCGGAAGTGATCGAGTCAAGCTGCAAGATATTGCCGTTATGTCGCGGCAAATGGCCACGATGATCTCGGCGGGGCTCTCGCTCTTGCGCACGCTCACGATTTTGACGCAGCAAACGGAGAATGAGGCCCTGGCAAAGGTAATAGGGGGCGTGCGCAACGAAGTCGAGGCCGGAGCTTCCTTATCGAATGCTTTGGCCAAACACCCTCTAACATTCCCACCGCTCATGATCAACATGGTGCGCGCCGGTGAGGTGGGCGGTTTCCTTGAAACTTCCCTCCTAGCGGTTGCCGATAACTTCGAGGCAGAAGTTAAATTACGCGGAACGATTAAGTCAGCCATGACCTACCCGGTCGTTGTTTTCGTCATGGCGATTCTCGCGACAGTGGGCATGCTGCTTTTCATCGTCCCGATTTTTCAGGACATGTTTGATGGTCTGGGTGGAGAACTGCCCGGGCCGACCAAACTGCTTGTGGTGCTCTCGGGCTGGATGAAGTGGATGGCGCCAGTTTTACTCGTGTTGACCATAATTTTCGCTGTGTGGTGGGGGCGTCACAGGCACGATCGAAAAGTACGCGAATTTGTCGATCCACTTAAGCTTAAAGTTCCGATCTTCGGGAACCTGTTCAAAAAGATCGCTATTTCCCGCTTTTCGCGCAATTTAGGGACTATGGTCCGCTCTGGCGTGCCTATTCTGCAGGCTCTAGAAATTGTCGGCCAGACGGCTGGAAACGCGGTGGTGGAACACGCCATTAATGATGTGCGTGATTCGGTACGCACCGGGGAATCTTTGGCTGATCCCCTCTCCAACCATGAGATTTTTCCGCCCATGGTGGTCCAGATGCTCGGGGTGGGTGAGGATTCAGGATCACTAGAAACCATGCTTGAAAAGATCTCGGAGTTTTATGATGCCGAGGTTGAGGCCACGACCGCTCAGCTCACATCGCTCATTGAACCGCTCATGATCGCGGTCATCGGACTGATCGTGGGTGGCATGCTCATAGCGCTTTACCTACCGATCTTCTCGGTTTTCGACTTGATCGAATAAAAAGGTGTAACGGTTAGATAACAAGGCGCTCAGCAGTACTCCATTTGGGCGAACCCCATTTAAGCAGAGCTTTCGGCGGGGCGATGACATAAGTGCGACAACCGAGGTCTCTTTCGGACTTCGGCTTAAAACGACGATGAAAGGACAGCGTCATGGTTGCACGCTTCCAAGCCGCACGGCAGCAAGAAGATAAGGGATTTACCCTTGTTGAACTCCTGGTAGTAATCGTGATTATCGGCATTCTGGCCGCGATCGCGATTCCACTCTTCCTAAATCAGCGCGAGAAAGGTTGGAAGGCCCAGGTCGAATCAGACTTGAAGAACGCCGCCATCGCCGCAGA
Source organism: Demequinaceae bacterium (assembly GCA_027322505.1). GTDB lineage: Bacteria > Actinomycetota > Actinomycetes > Actinomycetales > JAJYRW01 > JAJYRW01. Next base: position 15,024 of record DAHVRJ010000028.1, on the reverse strand, counting down.
AACCTATGCAGTGGACAACAATGGCAGCTATGAGGGATTAGGCACGGATGAGCTCGAAGATAACGGTTTTAAGGGAACCGATCAGGTAGACGTTGAGGTTGCGGAGGGCGCCGATGAAAAGGGCTTCGTCCTCACGGGCAAACATGACAGTCTCGACGAGATCCTTACATACGACAGTAACGACGGCGGCCTGCAGGACTGGGCCGAATCGGGCGGCTCGGGCGACGACGGGTAGTTAACTCAGCGACGTGGGGGTGTGTGAACTCACTACCCCCACGTCGGTTTGCATCAGCAAATGACACGAGTTAGTTGTGGAAAGGGAGCGGGTGTCCATAAACGCATCACGCAGACATCTCGATGATGCGGGAATGGGGCTGCCCGAGGTCATGATCGCGATGGTGCTCTTTGCGCTCATCAGCCTGGGAATGCTCTACACCATGACCGCCGTCAAGACCTCAACGCGCGATACCCGCGCCCGCCAGGTGGCTGCCAATCTGGCCGCGTCCGAGATTGACGCGGCGCGCGAGATCGAGGACCTCTTTGGGCTGCTGGACGATGTCAAGCGCGTCGACGTTGGCAGTGATTCTTATACCGTTACCCGCACTACCGCCTGGGTGAGTGATCCGGAGGAGTCGTTTACTTGCGGCAACTCCGGTACGGGCGGGCAGTTGCGTTATAAATCGGTGCACGTGGATGTCACCTGGGACAACATGCGCAATAGTGCCGCGCCAGTGTCTTCCCATACCGTTTTGAACCCAAATGAGCGCATTAACGATCCGAGCAAGGGCACGATCTTAGTCTCGGTTATTGACGATTCCGGATTCGGCAGCGCCGGTGTGAGCGTTACCGCCCGGCGGGTGGGTGGTGGTGGAACAGTAACTGGCACGACTGACTCGCAGGGCTGCGCCTACTTATTAAAGGTCGATCCGGGCACGTATCAGGTGAGCGTTTCCAAATCCGGCTTCGTGGACATCAACCAGGATGCGAACCCCGTGATCGAGGTCGGCGTCACAGCAGGCGGCTCCGGCTCAGCAGGGTTCCAGTACGCCGAAGCGGCAACATACCGCCCGCGCTATTTTGCCGAAGATATACCCAGTGCACTGGTTTCGGTTAACTCCGAGACCACTTTCCGGTCTACTTACTCGACCTCGACACTGCCTGGGACGAGCAATCCAGGCAATTTTTCCCTTCATCCGCTGAACTCGGGGTATGAGGTGTTTTATGGCAACTGTCCGGCGGCAGATCCCAGCGCCTGGACTGAAACTGAAGATCCAGCCACCGGTGAGGTTCTCGTCGGTGTGCCGGTGATCGCTGAGGCTGTGGATCCGGGCGCTGTCACTGAAGTTGATGTTCCGGTAGGTGCGGTAGAGGTCAACATCCCAAATAACCGCCACCTGAAGGCTGTTTCAGTGGGAACCGGCAGAGCTGACCCGGGCTGGCAGGCCGGGCCCGACGAGGTGCCTTACTGTGCATCGGGGACCGAGTTGCGCTTTGGAAATTCGGGAGGAACAACCCGCACCATCTACTTGCCCTTTGGTAGTTGGGAACTGCGATCCGGTAATAGCGCCCGTACATCCGGCAGCGTGATAGCCGGCTCCAACATCACCCCGCTCACCGCCGGAAACATGTCCGGTAACCAGGTCACACTTGATCCGCGCGTCCCGCTTGAAGAAGAGGTGGAGGAACCGTGACCCGTTCCTCGTCTCGGCGCCGTCTGTCGCAGCTGCTCGATACTCGGGTGCGCCAGGGGCGCGAGGTGGGACTTTCGCTACCTGAATTGCTGGTAACTATGGCGCTTATGACGATCGTCGGTGCCCTTGCAATCACCATGGTGGCCACGATGAGTCAGGCCTTCACCAAGGATCGGTCCACGACCGACTCGACAAATATTGCCTCCGTAGTGATGAACGAGCTCTCGCGTGTGATTCGGGCCGGAACTGAAATCCGGGTACAAAACACCGCACAGAGTAAGCCGGTATTCGTAACGGCCGCGGCAGACGAGATTTTGATGCACGCCTATATCGACACCGACTCGATCACCCCCGAGCCGGTGCAAATCCGGTTCTGGCTCAATTCAAATCGTGAACTAGTCGAGAGCCGCTACCGCGCGATCGGCACCGCGCCGTACTGGAACTTCCAGTCCTCGCCATATTCCACCCGCGTGATTGGCCGCACCGTCGCACCACCTGCCGGGGGAGACCCGGCCATGTTCACGTATGAGGATGCGGCCGGACACATCCTCGTCCCCCAGCCGAGCGGTTTCAACACCAATCAGCTCCGCTCTATCGCGCGAGTAAATATCTTCCTCAAAATCCAGGCTGATCCCACCCAGCGTTCCCAGCCAGTAATCCTGCGAAACACCGTGGGCATTCCCAACCTGGGTATTACCCTCTGATTGAAGAGACGAAAAATGATCGCACTCCTTAAGAGTCGAATCCCAAAGGGCGATGATCGGGGAGTCTCCCTGGTCACCGTACTGGCCCTCGGGTTTTTGATGGCGCTCCTTGCCACTGCCGCCGTGGCCTACTCCACCGGGAGCATGCGCTTCTCGCGCCACACCCAAGACTGGAATGCCGCCCTCGCGGCAGCCTACGCCGGCGCGGAGGAGTACCAAAGCCGGCTCACCGAGGATCCTTCCTATTATCGAGCTGGGAACCCGAACTCCTCCTTCAGCTTGGAGACCGATTCCGAAGTGGTGTCTCCCGAGACTCTCGGTCTATCCGCTAATCCCGCCTTTTCGCCGACGGACTGGGGCGCCGTACCGGGAAGCGATGGGAAAGCGAAGTTCCGCTATGAGGTGGATAACTCGCGGTACTTCACTGACGGCACCCTGCGACTGCGCTCAACTGGCTACTCGGGGCAGGAAACGCGCTCCATAGTCGTGGAACTGCGGCAAAAGGGTTTCATCGATTTCCTGTACTTCACTGATTATGAAGTCGGCGACCCGATGTATAGCGGATCGCAGGCATGCGTGCAGTACCTGTACAACTATCCTTCACTCTCTCGGCCATCGAGCTGCTCGGGGATTAATTTCATCACCGCCGATACAATTGACGGTCCGCTGCACACAAACGACGTGATGCAGATTCTCGGAAACCCGACCTTCCTCGGTGACACGACTTCATCCCTTCCGCCCGATAAGCGCATCAATAACCGGCGCTATGCGACCTCGGGCACGGCGAATCCAACCTTTGCAATTAATCCCAATAACGAGCCGGGCTACCTAGGCACTTTGGGTATGCCCCAGACCAACGCGGAACTGAAGAAGGAAGTCACACCCGACAATCACGACGTCCCAAATCCCGGTTGTTTGTACACCGGACCAACCAAACTCACCTTCAAATCAAATGGGAGACTGCACGTAAAATCCCCGTTTACGAAGTACACGAGCCCGCTCACAAAAGATAATGAGGGTTGCGGAACGCCAGGGCCCAACGGGATAGATGAAGAGATTGATGCCCCGGTTAATAATGTGATTTACGTGCAAAACGTGCCCAGTGCGGCGAATGACCCAAACTACACGGCGAATAATACGACGCGCTCCCAATGCTCAAATGACAATAGCCGCAACTCGTTGGGATACCCGATTTCCAATGAAACAGCCCCCAACTACTCGGGCTCTCCCTCTTATGGTTGTCGGAACGGGGACGTTTTCGTTTCGGGGCAGGTGAACGCTCAGGCCACCATTGCGGCTGAGAACTTTGTTTACATCACCGATAACCTCACCTATGTGGATAAGCAGCGAGATATTTTAGGTCTTGTCGGACAAAATGCGGTTTTTGTATGGAATCCGGTGCAAAGCAACGGACGGCGGAATCCCACCTATACCAATCTCCTTACCGATAATGGGCGCCAGATTGACGCGGCAATTTTATCGGTAGCGCACACGTTTACGGTGCAAAATTACGATAAGGGCAATAACCGGGGCACCCTTGCGGTAACCGGCGCAATCGCCCAGAAGTTCCGCGGCCCAGTCGGTACAGGGAGCGGTGGCAATATTTCCACCGGCTACGGTAAAGAGTACGTTTACGATGAGCGCTTCCGCTACACCGCTCCGCCCAAGTTCCTCTCGCCCGTCACCACGACGTATGGCATAAATACGTGGGTAGAAGTCTCCCCGGTATTCGACACGGATGGCACCGAACTGTGATCGATATGGATATCGCCGTGATTATTATTGCCGGAGTTTTCGGAGTAATAATCGGCAGTTTTTTGAACGTCGTGATTCATCGCGTACCCGAGGGTGGCTCGGTGGTTTCACCGCCGAGCCAATGCCCAAACTGCGGCCAACGCATTCAGATGCGCGATAACGTCCCCGTTTTATCGTGGCTGGTGTTGCGCGGAAAGTGCCGCCATTGCGCCACCCCTATTTCAGTTCGTTACCCGCTGGTCGAACTGGGTACCGGCGGGCTGTTCGCCCTCACAGCGTGGCATTTTGGAACGACTTGGGCTCTAGTGGCCTACCTATATCTCGCAGCAATCGCCGTCGCACTGGCCTTGATCGACTTAGAACATTCCCGCTTGCCAAATGCGATTGTGCTCCCATCCTATTTAGTAGCGCTTGGACTTTTGACCCTCGCATCTTGGGGCGCGGGAGATTGGTCTGCGCTACTGCGAGCGGTACTTGGTGGTGCGGTCTTATATGTCATCTACTTCCTATTGGTCATCATCTATCCACGCGGCATGGGATTTGGCGATGTAAAACTCGCTGGAGTTCTCGGACTTTATCTGGGCTGGCTGGGCTGGGGGCCCGTTGTAATTGGCGCATTTAGCGCGTTTTTGATTGGCGGGCTGGTGTCCATCGTGCTGCTGATTTTGAAGCGCGCGAGCATCGGCAGCGGCATCCCTTTCGGTCCCTACATGCTGTTAGGCGCCCTGATCGGAATCGGTTGGGGGACGTCTTTATGGGACGCCTATCTGCAAATGGGGAATCTGACTTAGGGGCTCAAGTATCCGTTCCTTTTTGCCGGTAATGAATTAAGACCAGGCGTTCAGCAGAGAGGTAGACGGGTAATGGCAAAACGCAATCTCGTCGGGCTCGACATCGGCTCAACAATGTTGCGTGCCGCTGAGGTGCAAATGAGCAATGGAGACCATGCCACTTCTAAAGTGAGCCTCCAGCGTTACGCTGAAACATCATTGCCTCCCGGTGCGGTGAAGGATGGAGAGATTTTTGAAGCTGAACCGGTGATTAAGGCATTGCGCGGCCTGTGGCAATCGGGAAAGTTCTCTTCAAAAGATGTCGCAATCGGCGTTGGCAGCCAGCGCGTCATCGTGCGAAATTTCGAAATGCCCGGCATGCCGATGAGCCAGCTGCAAGCTTCTTTGCCCTTCCAAGCCCGCGATCAACTTCCAGTATCGATCGATGACGTCTTGCTCGACTACTTTCCAATCGCCACGCGGGAAGGCTCAAGCGGGCCGCTCCTAGATGGCCTGTTAGTTGCGGGCAATAAAGACATGATTTCAACGGCATGCCACGTGGTAGAAAAAGCGGGATTGCAACCCCAAACGGTAGATCTCAATGCCTTCGCGCTGGCACGCGCCATCTTGCGGGGGCGTCCAACCGATGGCCTGATCGTGCTGGTCGACATCGGCGCCGATATTACTACCGTCACGGTGATGCTTGACAAATTCCCGCAGTTCGTCCGGGTTCTCCCCGCAGGTGGGCAGGAAATCACAGAAGGCCTAGTTGCCCGGCTTGGCGTGAGCAGCGCAGAGGCTGAAGGGATCAAACGAGCCCATGGGCTTGATTATCACGCGCCACCCGAAATGCAGGAGGCCGTGTCAATCATCGGTGAACTTAGTCGCAGTCAGGTTGAAGCGATTCGGAACACCATCATGTTCTACACCTCGAATCAGCCGCAATACTCAGTAGACTGGTTGGTCCTTAGCGGTGGCGGGGCTCATCTACCGGGCCTGGGGCAATACATTTCAACTGCGGTGCAATACCCCGTAGTGATGGCCGAGCCATTATCAGGCATTGAAATGGCACGGCGCTTCGGTAAAGACAATCAACTTCGAAATAATCAGTCGTTGATGGGGCTAGCGCTTGGCCTATCGATGGGAGACGCATGATGCGTCAAGAAATCTCCGCAGTGGCACCAGGGACGCCACCATCTGCTCGAGTTAATCTTCTCCCGCCGCATATTACGGCCAAGCGGAAACTTCAGACCCTGCAGCGTTTATTACTTCTGGTGATCCTGGCGGCTTTCGTGGCTTCAGCCGCAGGAGTTTGGTGGACCTCGCAGATAAAAATTTCTGCCGAACAAGACTTAGCGGACGCTCAAGCGGAAACGCAGCGACTCCTAGCTGCACAAGCCGAATACTCAGAAGTCCCGCAAATCCTCGGCGATCTCGACACTGTCCGCGCGGCGCGCGATCTGGGTATGGGAACAGAAATTCTATGGGCCGACCACGTCAATGCTATCGCCGCGGTGCTGCCCGACAATATGACCCTAAAACAGCTCGCAATTTTTACGCCCCCTCGCTTTCAATCCGAACTGATTTCGTCGATTGTGCCGGCCCAAATAGTTGCGGCAACCATTACTTTTACCGCCCACGCTGAAGTCTTAGCTCCGCATTTTGAATGGTTAGATGAGTTAGAAGCTTTACCGGGCTTCATCGACTCGTACTACACCGCGGCAGTAATTGATGAAGAAGAAGGCACAGAATTTTACGAAATCAACGCGCAAATCGCGCTTACGGATGATGCCTTTGCTCTCCAGTTTGGCGAAACTACGGAAGATCCTCAGACGGCGGCATCTGCTCACAAAGATGCAAATAAGCAAGATGGCGAGTCTTAAAGATGAAGGAATATAAGGGCGGTATTTGGGGCGCAGGGGGAGTATTTGTCATCCTCATCATTTTTGCGATTGCCTGGTTCGCGTTTGCTTCACCAAATCTCGCCGAAGTCAAACAACTCCAACAAGACACTGAGGTAGCTGAGGACCAGAACCACATCCATCAAGTTCGGTTGACGCAGTTACAGGCCCAGTATGAAAAAATTGATGAATTTCGCGCTGAACTTGCGCTCTTGCGAGAACAGATTCCAGAAACACACGAACTAACAGAATTAAGCCGGCAGTTAGATTCGATCGCAGAAACTGAGGGAGTCTTTATAGTCTCAATTCTTCCAGAGTTGCCGATGCTGCTTGATGGCGAGGAATTGCAAGGCGAAGCGGATACCAATGAGGTGGGATCCGACGCCGATGCAGTCGATCCTGAAAGAGAAAATGAGACTGACGATGAATCTGATGTCGCTACGGATGAGCTCGCGGAAGTAGCTACCGTTGCAGGCCCTGCTGGCTTCACAGCAGTGCCTATTTCGATCACGGTGCTTGGCTCATACGAGGACGCTCTTGGTTTTGTCGATGCCGTCCAAAGGCCTGAAAAACGGCTTATCTTCATCTCGGCGATAAATACAGAGGTTCAAGAAGAAACTGAGTCGCAGGGCGGGCGCCCGGCGACTGGCGCCGGTGATGTTGAAGTGGTGATCGAAGCTTATGCTTACGTGCAATCCAATACCAGCCCGGATTCGCTTTCTGAAGCCGAAACGGAATTGGCCGAAGGCGTGGATGATTCAGGTCTGCCAGCTTCGAATCGCAATCCATTCGGCAAATAACTGACTGCAAAAAGATAGCGACCCTGCGCGGTTAGCGGGCCGGGTCGTCGTGGAATGATGGACGCCATGCGTTGGATGACTGCCGGTGAATCACACGGACCCTCCCTTGTCGGAATAGTCGAAGGACTGCCCGCCGGGATTGCCATTACAACAAGCGAAGTGCAAAAAGTTCTTGCGCGGCGCCGGTTGGGCCACGGTCGAGGTGCTCGCATGTCCTTTGAGCAGGATGAAGTGCGCGTAATCGGAGGTATCCGCCACGGCGTGACGATGGGCTCGCCTATAGCCATTGAAATTGGCAACACCGAGTGGCCGAAGTGGGAAAAGGTCATGGCCGCTGATCCGATCGATGAATCGGAACTCACCGGTGCCCGTAACGCTCCCCTCACGCGCCCACGGCCGGGGCATGCCGACCTGGTTGGCATGCAGAAATACGCCCTTGATGATTCGCGCAATATTTTAGAACGCGCATCCGCCCGCGAAACAGCCGCGCGCGCCGCATTGGGAACGGTCGCAGCTGCATTTTTGGAACAAGTCGGCGGCATTCGGCTGGTCTCCCATACCGTCGCTATTGGGCCGGTGGGCGTTCCTGATGACGCCGACCTTCCACTGCCGGACGATGTCGAGGCACTCGACGCTGATGCGGTGCGCTGCCATCACGCGGAGACTTCCGCCGCCATGGTCGCTGAGATCGATGCCTGCCATCGCGAAGGTGACACGCTCGGAGGGGTTGTAGAAGTACTTGCATACAACCTGCCGCCGGGGCTCGGATCGCATGTTCATTGGGATCGACGCCTAGATTCCCGCCTCGCGGGCGCTCTCATGGGCATCCAAGCCATCAAAGGCGTAGAGGTCGGGGACGGCTTTCGCACCGCGCAGCGCCGCGGATCTGTTGCCCACGACGAAATCGAGCGCAGTGAAAGCGATCAGATTCGTCGGCGGACGAACCGCGCGGGCGGCACCGAAGGTGGTATGTCAAACGGGGAGATTTTGCGCGTGCGCGCGGCCATGAAACCCATCTCCACCGTTCCCCGGGCCCTGGACACCGTAGACGTGGCCACCGGTGAAGCAGCAAAAGCAATTCACCAGCGCTCCGATGTGTGCGCCGCGGTCCCGGCCGGGCCGGTCTCGGAAGCCATGGTGGCCCTGGTGCTTGCCGAGGCGGTGCTGGAGAAGTTCGGGGGAGACTCGGTTACGGAAACGCGCCGGAACCTCGAAAATTACCTCGCTGCCCTTCCTGAGACTCAGCGCTGATGGCACCGCAACTAATTCTCATCGGACCGCCCGGATCAGGTAAATCCACCGTCGGGTCACGTATTGCCGGACTGCTGGATGTGGGCTTCCGAGACACGGACGCTGATATTGAGCGCGCCACGAAGCGCACGATTCCGGAGATCTTTGTCGAAGATGGCGAGCCAGTGTTCCGAGCGCTGGAGCGGGAAGCAGTATCACTTGCCATGGGGGAACACGCCGGTGTTTTAGCGCTGGGCGGGGGAGCCATCATGGATCCCGTTATTGAAGAACTCCTCACAGGACATCCGGTGGTTTTTCTCGACGTTTCCCTGCGCGCAGCGACGCCGCGGGTTGGATTGAATCGATCCCGTCCGCTGCTTTTAGGCAACCCTCGGGCGCAGTGGCTTAAATTGATGGGGGAGCGGCGGCCAGTCTATGAGCGGATCGCGCGCTGGACGGTCAACACGGATGATCGGGAAAAGCATGATATCGCCGCGGAAATCGCCGCACTCGTTTCTGAAAGCCAGGATGCCAAATGAGTACTGGCGAAGTCGTAGTGTCCGTTCCCGGCCCAGACAGTTATGACGTAATAATTGACCAAAATGCTGCTCTGCGCGCCGCGGACCTGCTGCGCGGCAACGTGGCGCGCGTATTTATCGTGCACGCGGCCGCAGTTGCTTCTACTGCACGTGAAATTGCAACCGAGTTGCAATCGCGCGACATCAGCGTGTGGCTATATGAAACGCCCGATGCGGAAGCGGCTAAGACGGTTGAAATAGCTGCCGAGGGCTGGGCCATCATGGGACGGGCCGAATTTACACGTTCGGATGCCGTCATAACAGTTGGCGGGGGCGCGACTACCGATATCGGCGGGTTTATTGCCGCCACATGGCTGCGCGGCGTACAAGTTGTGCACGTAGCCACCACGCTGCTGGGAATGGTTGACGCAGCGGTTGGCGGTAAAACCGGCATCAATACGGACGAGGGTAAAAACCTTGTCGGATCGTTCCATCCTCCGGCCGGAGTCGTATGCGATTTAACAGCATTGCAAACCCTGCCCGGAGCCGATCTGGCTGCGGGGCTAGCCGAAGCAATTAAGTGCGGGTTTATTGCCGACCCAGTCATCTTGGATCTGGTCGAAGAAAATCCCGCAGCGGCTCTTGATCCAAAATCGGAGCGCTTAAAAGAAATCGTCCGGCGGGCCGTTGCAGTCAAAGCCGATGTCGTGAGCCAAGACTTAAAAGAATCTGGTCTGCGTGAAATCTTGAACTACGGGCATACCCTTGCCCACGCCATTGAGCTGGTTGAGAATTACTGCTGGCGGCACGGGGACGCTGTTTCTGTTGGCTGTATTTATGCGGCAGAACTAGCGCAGCGAGCTGGAAAACTGTCAGCGCCAGCCGTTGAGCGACATCGGAAGCTCTTTTCGATGATTGGGCTACCCACTTCGTACCCAAGCGGGAAATGGGAAGAACTCCTTACCGCGATGCGCCGCGATAAGAAAACACGCGGGACCATGCTGCGGTTCGTCGTCCTAAATGAAATAGGAGAGCCGACGCGCCTAGAAGGGCCGAGTGAGGAGCTGCTGCAGGCCGCCTATGACGCGGTAAGCAGTTGAGGGCGCGGGGCGGACTATTTGTCCGCGATGGCGCAGAGGGCTAGGCGGTAGGAGTCGAATCCGAAGCCGGCGATTGTGCCAGTAGCGACGCCGGAGATGACGCTGTTGTGGCGGAATACTTCGCGGGTCGCGGGGTTGGTGATGTGGACTTCCACCAGCGTGGTGCCGGTTGTGGATATCTGCGCAGCGGCGTCACGCAGCGCGTAGGAGTAGTGCGTGAACGCAGCCGGGTTGAGCACGACCGGTGTTTTGGTGTCGGCGGCCTCGTGGAGCCAGGTGACAAGTTCGGTTTCATCATCGGTTTGGCGGACGTCTGCTTCTAGCGCCAGGTCGTGGGCCCAGGCCTTGCAAACGGAAGTGAGAGCCGCGAAATCCATATCGCCGTAGACATCGGGCTCGCGAGAGCCAAGGCGACCGAGGTTTGGGCCGTTTAACACCAGTACGCGCGTCATGGGGATAAGCCTAGGGCCCTGAACACGTGTATCCAATCTGCCCTGCGGCGAGCCGCGCTAGCCCGGAGCGAGCGAAAGCACCGGCGCAGAGGGATAAAAATCAATGAGCGATGTAATCGCTAAATTGCGGGTGGTCTGGATTATGACGTGGCGGCTTCGTTGAACAAGTATTCTACGAGCGGCAAGATTCCGTTCTCCTGTCGCCACAGCGAAGCTGCCAGCGATTTGGCGACGCCCTGCTGGGTCAGGCCGACCTTTTTGGCAAGGTCAGCCTGAGTTGCATCGGGGTGGGCATTTGCCACAGCGACGATTTCGCGCTGACTTGAAGTGCGCTGTCCGACGACGCCGGCCCAGAGGTCTAGGAGTGCCTCGAGGTGGGAAGCAGGGCACTCTGGCTGCTCGGCGTCGGTGCCGTTTGACTGAGAATCAGCAGCGCGGACGGCGATCTGTGCTCGTCCCGGTTTTTTCTTCGCTGCCTCAACAGCCTCGCGGGCGAGAGCGAAGCTGGGGCTGGTTCCCTCGGCGGAGCGCTTGAGTTTGCGGTCCGCCGTCTTGAGCGAGCCAATGCCGATTCCGATGTGCCAGTTATTTTGGGCCAGTACGCGACGGATGGCTTCCACCGCGGTGGCGGGGTCTTCGATAACACCCTGAAGTTCGTCACCAACGGTGCGGCCGAAAGGAATTACCGTGCGCAGGTCTTGGAGCTCTGTGAGCAGGTTCGGAACTTGATCGGTGCCCGCGCGGCTGGCGACCTGATCGATTGTGAACACGAAAACGTTCGACATCGGCGCCCTTCCTGTGCTCAGCGCTAGTTGTTGCCTCAAACACAACTTTAACAGTTGTTATTAACAAAACAACCGCAAAGGTTGTGAGATGCAGGGGATGGCGGAGGAGGATACTTCGGCGCGGGCACGCGTCATTGTCACACCGCGCGGCTAAATTGAAGTCCATGGAACTAGCGCTACACCTCACGACCATCGTGGTCGCCCTGATCTTGTCAGCTGTGTTGGGCAGCCCGCTGGTCAAGCTCGCGTTCCGCTGGGCCAAAATCCCCGACGGGGTGGAATTGCAAAACGGGGCAGGGGACCAATCGGGCGCCGCAGGTGAACCCGGCGACGAAGCCGCTACCGCAGGCGCAAGAGATGATCAAACCGCCGCGGCCCCAACGGGTAGGGCCGCGCTACCTCCCGAACTTTTGCGCGGCGGCCTGATGATCGGCGTCCTGGAACGCCTGGCCGTAACCGGGCTCTTGCTTGGCGGATATCCGTTCGGCATTGGAGTAGTGGTGGCGGTCAAAGGCCTGGGTCGATTCCATGAATTAAAAGGCCCCTATGGCGCGCTGGCCTCCGAAAAGTTCGTCATCGGCACGCTCACTTCCTATCTGTGGGCGGGCCTGATGGCAGTAATTGGCATCGCGATCCGGACCCTAATCTAAAGGCACTGTAGTCTGGTGGGCGTGCCTTTTGCGCGCCCGCAGCAGTAAACACCGCTTTGCAGCAGTAAACAGATATCGACAATTAGAGGAATCTTTACGTGGCAACAAGTAACGATCTGAAGAACGGCATGGTTCTCAACATCGACGGTCAACTATGGACTGTCACCGAGTTCCAGCACGTTAAGCCCGGCAAGGGCGGTGCATTCGTTCGCACCAAACTGAAGAACGTGCTCACGGGCCGCACTGTCGATAAAACCTTTACCGCCGGCGTGAAGGTCGACACCGCCACCGTTGACCGCCGCGACATGCAATACCTCTACAACGATGGCGAAGACTACGTCTTCATGGACAAGTCCACCTACGACCAGATTTACGTCTCCGCCGACACCGTGGGCGACGTCGTTGACTACATGCTCGAAAACCAGGACGTCATCGTCGCCACCCACGAGGGCACCCCGCTATTCGTCGAGCTGCCCGCCAACGTGGTCTTGGAAATCACCTACACCGAACCCGGCCTGCAGGGCGATCGCTCCTCCGGTGGCACCAAGCCCGCCACGCTGGAGACCGGCAAAGAAATCCAGGTCCCGCTCTTCGTTGACCAGGGCACCCGCGTGCGGGTAGATACTCGCTCCGGGGACTACCTCGGCCGCGTCAACGATTAACGCGAATGGCCACCTGCAAGAACTAGCCGCAACGCCCGATCCTGCGCCTAACGCCAACACCTAACCCGTCACCAAACTGAACTGATTATTGCGATTACGTGAGCACCACACCCCCCGACCAGCGCCGCCGCCCCGCCCGGCGTAAGGCCCGCAAACGCGCCCTCGACGTCCTCTTTGAGGCCGAGCAACGCGAGATCACGCCAATGAACCTGCTGGCTCAGCGCCTATCGGTCTCTGGCTCGCAAACCCCGCTACCCCAATACTCGGTTACCCTCGTTGAGGGCGTTGCCGAGCACCTTGAGCGCATCGACGAGATCATCTCCACCTATTCCCAGGGGTGGACGATCGACCGCATGGCCAGCGTGGATCGGGCCGCCCTGCGCATTGGCGTCTACGAAATGCTGTGGCAAGAAGACGTCCCCGATGCGGTCGCAATTTCTGAAGCCGTCGAATTGGTGACGGAACTGTCTTCGGATGAGGCGCCGTCCTTTGTGAACGGCCTTCTGGGGCGGGTCCTACGCATGAAGCCCACCCTGGTCGACTAGGCTCAACAGCGAATGCACGACGTCCTTTAACGATCCGTCCAGAGAGGCGGGGAAGGAGGTCACGGAGCATGACGACACCCGTGGTCGTACTTGGTCCTGATGACATCAACCGTGCGCTAACGCGCATCGCGCACGAAATTCTCGAGCGCAATAAGGGGGCGGCGAACCTGCGCCTGCTGGGCATTCCCACCCGCGGCGTTCCGCTCGCCCAGCGCCTGGCCGAGCGAATCAGCGCAGTAGAGCCCGAATTAAAACCCGAGGAAATCCTGGGCCAACTCGACATCACGATGCACCGCGATGACCTGCATCGAAACCCCACCCGCGAAATCGCCCCCACTATTTTGCCGCCCGCCGGCATCGACAACGAAATCGTCATTCTGGTCGACGACGTGCTCTACTCTGGCCGCACCATCCGCGCCGCCCTGGACGCCCTTTCCGACGTGGGCCGCCCGCGCGCCGTGCAGCTGGCAGTCCTAGTGGACCGTGGCCACCGCGAACTTCCAATCCGCGCTGACTATGTGGGCAAGAATCTTCCCACTTCGCGGCAGGAAAAAATCCGCGTCCACCTCGCGGAAAAAGATGGCGAAGACGGCGTGGTGCTGTCATGAAACACCTGCTTTCCACCGCTGACCTGTCCCACGACGACGCGGTGCGTATTCTCGATACGGCCGCCTCCATGGCCGCCACTCAGCGCCGCGAAACTAAGAAACTTCCCACCCTGCGCGGCCGCACCGTCGTCACCCTGTTCTACGAAGACTCCACCCGCACCCGCATCTCCTTTGAGGCCGCGGCCAAGCGCTTATCGGCCGACGTCATCAACTTCTCGGCCAAGGGGTCCTCCGTTGCCAAGGGCGAATCCCTCAAAGACACCGCTCAAACCCTCGAGGCCCTCGGCGCAGACGGAGTCATCGTGCGCCACCCCGCCTCCGGCGCCGCCCACCGGCTCGCCCATTCCAACTGGACTAACTGCTCGATCGTCAACGCCGGCGATGGCACCCACCAGCACCCCACCCAGGCGCTGCTGGATGCCTATACGATTCGGCGCCGCCTCAATCTCGACCCGCTGGGCACCGACCTGGCGGGCCGGCACGTCGTCATCGTGGGCGATGTGCTGCACTCGCGCGTGGTGCGCTCGAACGTCGATCTACTCACCACCCTGGGGGCGCGCGTGACCCTGGTGGCCCCGCCCACCCTCATCCCGGTTGGCGTGCACACCTGGAACTGCGAAATTTCTTTTGATTTCGACGCGGCGCTGGCCCAATCACCCGATGCGGTCATGATGTTGCGCGTTCAGCGCGAGCGCATGTCTGCCGCCGGGGGTGGTTACTTCCCTTCCCCAGCCGAATATTCCCGCCAGTACGGGCTCAATGAGCAGCGCCTAGCGATGATCGGCCCCGATTCGCTCATCATGCACCCCGGCCCGATGAACCGCGGCCTCGAAATTTCCGCCAAAGCGGCCGA
>DAHVRJ010000024.1:0-5710 GCA_027322505.1 Demequinaceae bacterium | reverse complement strand
GGCCGTGAATCAAATCGACCTCACGGTGCGCTCGGGTGAAATCGTTGGAATCGCCGGCGTAGAAGGCAACGGCCAAAGTGAGATGGCCCAGGCGATCGCTGGGATGCGCGATGTAGCCGGCGGCAGCATCGAACTGGCCGGAAGCAATATCTCGCGCGCGGCAGTGAGTAAGCGCCGGGATCTTGGTCTTGCAACCATTCCCGAAGACCGCAACGCCACCGGCGTCGCTGCCGAAATGACCGTGGCGGAAAATATGTCGGCCACCCATCTCGACAAGGGCCTGACCCGCGGCGGCTGGCTGAAACTGGGCGCCATTGCCCGGTTCGCGCGCAAACTGATCCGCCGCTATGACGTGCGGGGCGCTACGGCCGCCAGCCCCGTGGGTTCCTTATCAGGCGGCAACATTCAAAAGGTGATCATTGCCCGTGAATTTGAAGCGGCGCCGTCCTTACTTTTAGCAAACCAGCCCACCCGCGGCGTCGACGTGGGCGCGATGGAATTTGTACACAACGCGATCGTGCAACAGCGCGATGGCGGCTCCGGTGTGCTGCTGATTTCGGCCGACCTGAACGAGGTCATGTCGCTATCGGACCGGTTGCTGGTGATGTACGGCGGCAAAATTGTTGCCGAATTCACGCGCGAAACCATGGACGAAACCCGCATCGGACTGGCAATGGCCGGCGTGCCCGATGAGCGCGACGCGATCGACCCCGAGGCGCTCGCACGCGAGGCGCAGGCCCAAACGGTTGCCACCGAGGCCGAGCGGATCATTGTCGAGTCCCCAGAAAATGGTGCGCAAGGGCACCCGGCCACCAAAGCCGAACCCACTTCGTCGCCAGTCGCAAGTCCGCCCCCAACGGCCGACCCGGGCGAGACTCGCGGCCCGGAGGAAGCCTCAGGCCCATCGCCAACCGCGCCAGCCTATGACGACGAACCCACGCTCTCGCAGCGCTTGCTGGCGAAAGTAACCGCTTCCGGCCGCGGCGCCCTCCAGCCGATAGTCGCCGTAATTTTGGCCCTCATTGTGGGCGCCGGAGTCATCGCCATCACCGGCGGCGACCCAATGGCGGCCTACACCTCGCTCCTGTTTGGCAGCTTTAAGTCTTCGGTGGGGCTCTCCGCCCTCATTGCCCAGCTCACACCGCTGCTGATCATTGCCGCCTCGGTAGTAATTTCATTCCGAACCGGCCTGTTCAATATCGGTGCGGAAGGCCAGATGTATGTCGGCGCCTTCTTCGGGGCCTGGGCCGCCTTCACCTTCGACCTACCCGGCATCGTGCTGATTCCCTTCGCGCTGATTGTCGGCGCGCTCGCGGGCGCGATCTGGTCATTCATCCCCGGGTTTTTGCTCGCCGTTTGGCGCGTCGACGTCATCGTCACCACGTTGATGCTCAACTATGTGGCAATCCGCTTCACGGAATACCTCGTCAACGTGCCGTTCAAGGACGAATCCGCCGGCGCCCCGATGACCCAGCGCATCCACGAGCAGGCAAATCTACCGCGCATGCCGGGGTGGAATTCAATCAACATCGGGCTGATCATTGCGATTGTTGCGATCATCATTATTGCGCTGCTGCTCAATCGCTCGGTGTGGGGCTTTAAGCTGCGCCAGGTCGGCGACAACCCCACCTTCGCGCGATTCATGGGCATCAACGTGCCGGGAAAACTCATCCAGGTCATGATTGTTTCCGGCATTTTCGCCGGCCTGGCTGGAGCCGTAGAAGCATTAGGGACGACGCACCGCTTCTTCCAGGGCTTCTCACCCGGCTATGGGTTCTTAGGTTTAACCGTGGCGCTACTTGCCCGCTTGAACCCGTGGGCCGCGATCGTGGCCGGGCTCTTCTACGCGAATATGCTCGCCGGCGCCAACGTCATGCAGCTAAATAACCAGGTGCCGTTCTCACTGGTGTCCGTCCTTCAGGGCATCTTGATCATCTTCATGACGGCAGAGGGATTGCTTGCTTTCCGCCGTCGCAGAAGACGCAAACGCGCCAACAATTCCGCAGGTGTCGAAGCCAAGCCAGCGGCGGATTCCACCCCGGTGGAAAGCGTCTAGGAGGGCATCATGGAATTACTAAGTCACATATTTACCAACGCCATGCTTTTCACCATTTTGGTGAAAATGACCCCCATCCTGTTTGCGGCCATCGGCGGAGCCTTCACCCAGCAGGGCAATATTTTGAATATTGGTCTGGACGGCATGATGCTCGTGGGCGCATTCGCGGCCATCTCCGTCGGTGCCTTAACCGGCTCGGCGTGGATGGGTGTGCTCGCCGGCCTGATCGCTGGACTATTGCTGGCGCTGTTGTTCGCGTGGGCCAGCCTGTGGCTCAAAGCCGACTTCATTGTTGTCGGTATTGGCGTGAACTTACTGGCCGCGGGCCTGACCGTGTTCCTGCTCAACTCGGTTTATAAGACATCGGGCAACCTCTCTCCACCCGGGTTCCCGCAACTGATGCGCCTGAACCTCGGCCCGCTGCAAAACATCCCAATTATTGGGCCAGCCATGCAGGGGCAAACCATTTTGGTGCTGCTTGGGCTGTTGCTCGTGCCTGCTGCGTGGTGGGTCATGTTCCGCACCAAATTCGGCGTGCACCTGCGCTCCGTCGGTGAGGATGAAGACGCCGCGCACGCCGCCGGTCTGAAAGTGCGCCGCATCAAAATGAACTCAGTGCTAATTTCCGGGGCGCTGTCGGGAGTGGGCGGGGCCCAACTCGCCATGGCCTCCCTGAACAGCTTCGGGCAAGACATGACCGCCGGCCGCGGATTTATCGCGGTTGCGGCCCTCACCTTCGGTATGGCCCGGCCCCTGGGAACCTTCATCGCCACCCTCATTTTCGGTATCGCGCAGGGCATCGCCGACCAGCTGCAATTCGTGGGCTGGTCCTCATCGCTGGCGTTGATGGTCCCGTACGTAATCACCATTATTGCGCTGGTCTTCGCCGCGCTGCGGGCCCGAGAAAGACCGGGAAAGAAGCGTAAGGACGGCGCCGCGGAACCGCCCACGCATGGTCCACCTATCGCTTCGGTAACCGGTTGATGGGGCGGCTCGCAATTGATCATTTATGAAAGGAACTAACCGATGAGTGCCAAGCCGGTTCTATTTGATTGCGATCCGGGAATCGATGACGCCCTTGCCCTGCTACATCTGGGCGGGATCGGCGGAAAGCTGCTGGGCGTCGCCAGCGTGCACGGCAACGTGCCCGCCACCACCGCTGCCGAAAACGCGGTGCGCATTTTGGACGTCATGGACATGAACGACGTCCCGGTGTGGACGGGAGCGGCCCGCCCCATGGCCCAGCCGCTCCTGACCGCCGAGCACGTGCACGGCCCCGACGGGCTGGGCGGGACGAACAGCGGCGCCCTACCTCGGCCCGTCTCAGACGGCATCGGCGCGGTAAAAATTGTCGAGATGGCTCACGCCCACCCCGGCGAATTCACGCTCGTGGCCGTGGGGCCGTTGACCAACTTGGGTCTGGCCCTGCTGCTGGAGCCAAATTTGCCCGACTTGATCCCGGAAGTAATGATCATGGGCGGGGCAATGCTGCCACCTGGCAACGTGACCGAAAACGCCGAAGCCAACACGTGGCACGACCCCGAGGCAAGCCAATTGGTGATCGAGGCGGCGTGGCAAAAAACATTCGTGACGCTGGATGCCACTATGCAAACCGTGCTCTCAGATGAGCAACTGGGCCAACTCGCCAATTCAGATAATCCGCGCGCAAAATACGCGTGGTCCATCTTGCAGTTCTATCTAGATGCATACGAGCAGTGGCTGGGCCGCAAATCCTGCCCGCTGCACGATCCGCTCGCAATGGCGCTGGCCTTCGACCCGGCGCTGGCCAGCTACGTCACTTATCCAACGCGCGTGGAACTGCGCGGGGAAGCCACACGCGGTTCGCTCGTGCCGGACTTACGCGGAATTGCTAACCCGGAAACCTCAGATGCCAGCGGCGACGTGCGCTACGTAGACGAACTGGATGTCGAGCGGTTCCAGGCGAAGTTCTTGGAATCGCTCACCTCGGATTCGCTGCAGCGCGGCTGACGCATCTACCCGCTGCACAGGCCCTGACATCCCCCGCTCACCTAGGAGGCACGCGATGGCAAAGAAGATCATTTTGGACTGCGACCCCGGCCACGATGACGCAATCGCACTTTTGCTCGCACACGGTAGCCCAGAAATCGAACTGCTGGCGGTCACCACCGTGGCAGGGAACCAAACACTGGAGAAGGTCACGCGTAACGCGCTCGCCGTTGCAACCATCGGCAACATCACGGATGTTCCCATTGCAGCCGGAGCGGGCGTTCCGCTGGTGCGCCCCCAAATTGTGGCTGCGGATATCCACGGTGACTCGGGTATGGACGGCCCCGAACTACCGGAACCAACTGTTGATCTCGACCCACGCCATGGCGTCGACCTCATCATCGAGACGATCATGAATCACCCACCCGGTGAGGTCACGCTCGTGCCCACCGGCCCGCTGACGAACATCGCGATGGCCATCCAGCGTGAACCGGAAATCGTCCACCGCGTCGCTGAGGTCGTTCTCATGGGCGGGGGATATTCCAAGGGCAACACGACGCCGGCGGCGGAATTCAATATTTTGGTTGACCCCGAAGCCGCTTCCGTGGTGTTTAACGCCGACTGGTCGGTCACCATGGTCGGGCTGGACTTAACCCATCAAGCGGTCGCGACGCCCGACGTTGTGGAACGCTTCGCGCAGCAGGGAACCCCAGCAAGCCAGTTCGTGGTGGACCTGCTGGAATTCTTCGGCCGCATGTATAAAAAGGCGCAAGACTTCGACGCCCCGCCGGTCCATGACGCGTGCGCAGTGGCACGGGTCATCGATCCGTCGGTCATGGTCGTCCAGCCCGCTCACGTGGTGGTCGAACTTGCCGGCACGTACACGGCCGGCATGACGGTCACCGACTTTCAAGGCCGCGGCGGCGTCCCGCGACGCACCCAAGTCGCAACTGAACTAGACCGCGGAAAATTCTGGAACCTGGTCGTCGACGCTGTTGCCGCCGTCGGCTCTAACTGAGGAGCACGCCCATGACAATCATCAAACTCTCCGAAGAAGTAGCCGACGCTCTGGCCGAAAACCGCCCCGTCGTCGCGCTGGAATCCACGATTATTTCCCACGGTTTTCCGCGGCCTCAAAACCTCGAAGTGGCGCACACTTTTGAAAAAGTCCTCACCGATATGGATGTTGCGCCAGCCACCATCGCCCTCATCGACGGCGTCCCGCATGTGGGCCTAGATTCTTCGCAAATTGACCGCATCGCCAATGACACATCCGTAATCAAGGTTTCGGGACGTGATCTTGGCTTGGCCATGACCCAAAAGGTGACGGGTGCAACCACGGTAGCGGCGACGTCCATACTTGCCCATCAAGCGGGAATCCGCGTTTTCTCCACCGGTGGCCTGGGCGGAGTCCATCGCGGGGCATCGGACTCTTTTGACGAATCTGCCGACTTAACGACGCTCTCGCGCACACCGATCACCGTGGTGGCCGCGGGTGTGAAGTCAATTTTGGATATTCCCGCCACGCTGGAGCGCCTCGAGACGCTGGGAATCACGGTGGCTGGCTATCGCACCAAGCAGTTTCCGGGTTTTTACCTCTCTGATTCCGGGTACAGCCTGGACTGGCGGGTGGCGTCGGCTGCCGAGGTTTCCGAGATTATGGCCCACCGCGATGAGTTGGATTTG
>DAHVRJ010000014.1:0-17423 GCA_027322505.1 Demequinaceae bacterium | reverse complement strand
GAGGTGCACCTCACCAGCATCTTTCGGAAACTCGAGATCGGCTCCCGCGTGGAATTGGCGATTACCGTTGGTCGCGCGCCGATGCCCTAGGCGCGTGGTGTTCCCCCCCTATGCGCGCATTTCTCTAGGCGTGTGGTTCTTCCCTGACCTTGCTCGCTTTGCGACCGCGACAAAACTCGGTTTGGCGGGGTTCTGACGTAACCCCCCGTTTTTTGCCATCGTTTCACTCACGTTTTGTCACATCAGTCATATCCAGCATCACCAGCACCACGTTCGCGGGAGGGTTACGTCAGAACCCCGCCAAATAACTGGTTAACCCAACAGAAACTGACGTAAGCCAACGCAATGGCGCCCGCGGCCAACGCAATGACGAAGCAACCCCGCCCGACTCGGGCTCGTAGGTCACCAGCGTTCGCGCTCGCGCCCGCCCCGGGCACTGACCACAGGCACGGCCCCGGGGCACTGACCACAGATTTTGTTACTTGCTCGGATCAACCGCCGCGAGCGCGTCAATTTCGACGAGCATGTCATTGCGGGGAAGGCCCGTGAACACGGTGGTGCGGCAGGGCGGCACTCCGGTGCCGATGTTTTCGGAGATGAAGTTCCCATAGGCCTCATTCATTGCCGCGAAGTCTTCCTGCCTTGTTAGATAGACACGCAGTTGGAGCACATCGCCCAATTCAGCATTACCAGCGTGCAGGATTGCCAGCACGTTATTAAGCGTCTGCGTGGTTTGCGCCCCCACGTCACCCTGATGCAGGTATTTGCCACTGGCGGGGTCAACCGGCCCCTGGCCCGATACTTGCAAAAGCGGCCCGCGGCGCACCCCCTGGCTGAAGCTGTACGCCGGGGCCGGAGCCTTATCTGTGCGTATTTCTTTAGATACCCAGTCGGTCACGTTTTTCTCCTTCAAATTGAAACGAGGCAGCCAAATTGAAAACAAACAGCGCCACTCAAAGCGGTCGCCCAGGCCGGCACTTGGTGAGTTGCCCGTCTTGTAAAACCTGTTGACCTGCAATGAGCACGTCATCGATGCCAACGGCAAGTTGCCGCGGATCTGCATAGGTTGCGCGGTCAGTCACGTTATCGGGGTCAATTAGCGCGATGTCAGCAATGGCGCCAACTGCAAGTTGCCCGCGCTCCAAGCTGAACCGGTTACTCGCGGCGGTCGCCAAGTGGTGTTCAGCCTCCTTCCATGTCCAGTCACCGGCCGTGCGGACGTGGTCGGCTAGGAACTTGGCGAACGCTCCCCAGCCACGCGGATGCGGGTGTCCTCCGGCATAAATCGCATCCGATCCGCCCATGTGGGAGGGGTGGCGCAACAGCATTGCCACCGATTCAGCCGAGTTGGTGGGCGGCTGCGCAAATACACAGCCCACCGCCAATCGCGTGCTTATGAGTAACTCCAATGCGGTTTCGGCCGGCGTTATGCCCCATTCTCGCGCCACATCAACGAGCTTGCGCCCCTCCGTATCTACGTGTCTTCCCGACACCGCTGCCAGGGTCACGCGTGACCACATTTCTTCCAAAGCGGGAAAGTGTTCGGTTAAGAGTCGGGCACGCACCTTCGAATCCTGCAGCATGTCTACGGCACGATCCGGCTCGGCAACCGAGATCCACTCCGGCATGGTGAGCATCGACAAAATCGAACACCCTCGCAGGTAGGGGTATGAATCGAACGTCAGATCTACCCCGCGCATGCGCGCGTCTTCAACGAGATCGACCAGCTCGGCGCCGGGCCCGTGATAGTGCGAGATATGAGTCTTCACTCCGGTCGCAAGCGCTAAATCAACTAGTTCCGCAAGACCGACGGCTGCCCTTTCCTCATACCCGCGCATGTGGCTGACGTGAGGCAATCCCGCCTCTGCAACTACCTGCAACAGCGCAACTAGCTCGTCGCGGCTCGCGTAACTACTTGGCGCATACTCCAGCCCGGTCGATAATCCGCGCGCGCCATCGGCAAGAGCACCTGCCAGTAATTCGACCATTTGGTCGATTTCATCGGGAGTGGCCGCGCGCTTATCCCCGCCCATTATGGCGTGACGAATGGTTCCGTGCGGGGCGAGATATGCGACATTAATAGGCAGATTGGAATACGTTGCCAGCAATTCAGTTACTGACCCGCCCGAAAAATTCGGGTGCTTCCCGTTGATGGCGGTGAAGTAGTTGGTCGCCCAAGCAAAGGTGTCGGCACTGTTCTGGGTAGGGGCAAATGAAACGCCGTCTTGCCCCAAGATGACCAAGGTGATTCCCTGCCGCAGCAGCGCCAACTGGACATCGTCGTCCAAAATTGCAGCTTCGCCGTGGACGTGCGCGTCGATAAAGCCGGCCATTGCCAAGCGCCCGCGGCCCTCGATGACGGTGTTGCCATCTATGGTTCCGAGCCCGCCGCCCGCCGCCAGTTCATGCCGTCCACGCGGCCTAAGGCTGGTACTTCCATGCGGAGGGAAGCTCGCATTCTCACGCAGCGGGAGACCGGCACTTCCATGCGGCGTAATGCTGGCAATTCGCTCCCCCTTGATGACGATGTCGACGAGTTCCTCAGGAGCGCGCGCCAGTCGCACGCCGCACAGGGTAATCACTGAGGCCCGTCGCCGCCCTCGTGCCAACCACCCACGCCCACCACACCCCCTGCGGCAAGTTCTTCTTCTAGGTCCCGCTTGAATCCATTGACGCCGGGGCGCTGCTGCCACGGGTGGGGTCCATCCAGTGGGCGGTACTCAATTCCGGCGGCTTCCAAACGCGCCAGATGGTGCGTCCGGAGCCGATCCATAAACTCCCGGGAGGCCGCGGTACCCGGCGATCTATCGACCTCCGGGCTCCATACGGCCTCCGCAAACGCTGCCAAGCGCGGATACGTCGCGTAATCCACGCGGCGCGGATTATCTAGGTGTTCGGTCCACACTTGAACCTGGGCACCCAAAAGGTCGCCCGGTGCGGCGGCGGCCTGTTCGGCAAGTTCCCCAGGAAGCGGATCGAATGCGTAGACGTCCGGCACGGTGCGGGAAAACCCAACTGGAATCGGTTCATCGGGATGTTCTGAGGCGCGGTGATCCAAATACAGCACCTGTTCCGGTGCCATAACGACGTCGTGGCCCGCCTCGGCAGCCCATACGCCTCGCGCGTATCCGCGCCACGATGTCACAATCGCTTCGCGCGGCAGGTGCTTGCTAAATGCCTCATCCCAAACGACGGGCCGCCGCCCCGCCGCGACTAGATAATCAGCCAGTTGCCCCACAAACCAACCGTGCAATTCGGAGGCATCTTTTAAGCCCAGGTCTTGGGCGCGCCGGACGATGGCTTCGTTTTCGAACCATTGCGTCGTGGGCACCTCATCTCCGCCCAACCCAATGAATTCGGCGGGGAAAACGCTTAAGACCTCATCCAGAATGTTCTTGAAAAACTCCAGTGCTTGCGGCCCGGGATCCAGCACGTGCGGGCTTACACCCCAGGTGGTGCGCACTTCTACCGGCTCCGGCGCCGCCGCGAGTTCCGGGAACGCCGCCAAGACCGCTTGCACATGCCCGGGCACGTCAATTTCTGGAAAAACCGTGACACCGCGCTGCGCCCCGAACGCCACGATCTCGCGCAAGTCGTCCTGCGTGTAATAGCCGCCGTGGGGCCGGCCATCGCCCGCGCCATCGCGCCACGTACCCACGAGCGATTCCTTCCGCCACGAACTCACCCGCGTCAGCTCCGGGTAGCGTTTGATCTCAATTCGCCACCCCTGATCGTCAGTGAGGTGAAACTGCAGCGTATTGAGCTTGTGCGCGGCGGCATTTTCAATGAACCGAAACACATCGTTTTTCGGCATGAAATGGCGCGAGACATCAAGCAACGCTCCGCGCCAGGTGGTGCGGGGATAATCGGTAATTTCCACTGCCGGCAACTCCAGCGCGCCCGGCTGCCCCACCGCGGCGGCGCGATAGGCATCGGGTCCCGCCAACTGGCGCAGCGTTTGTACGCCCGCGTGGGCGCCGGCCGCGTCCCTAGCGGCCAGTTCTATGTGCTCATCCGTGATTTTTAGGTGATATCCCTCTGCTGGCAGCGACGCATCTTGCGTAACCACAAAATTAGGGACGGCGTCTTGCACCTGATCTGCGGTGTCGCCCGGGCCAGAGGTACCGCCGAGGCCAGCGGTGCCGCCCAGGTCCGCGGTGTTGCCCGGGCCAGCGGTTCGTAAGTCAAAATCAACGTCAAAGATCCTTGCCGTTATGCCGAACCACCAGCGAATTGGGACGCGCAGAGCCGGTGGGACCGTCACTGTCATCCGGCCGTGGACGCGCATGGGGACGCCCGAAAGGGCGGTTATGGAAACCGGGGCGGGGACTAAACCCAACTGCGCCGCTACGGACGTAGTACTAGCCTGCTCAGTCAAAACATCACTCACTTCGACGGCGGTTGCTATTTAGCACCGAGATTGGCGCGAATTTCGTCGCGCAGTTGCCCCTGATTTGCTGGATCTGGTGCGGCAGCAAGCAGCGTTTTCGTGTAATCGTGCTGGGGATTGAGAATCACGTCATCCGAGGGACCGTGCTCAACGATGTTTCCGTGGTACATGACCATGATTTCGTCCGAAAAGTGCCGAGCAGTGGCCAGGTCGTGGGTGATGTAAAGAACGCCAAGGTTGTCTTCACGTTGCAGTCGCGCTAGTAGATTAAGTACGCCCAGGCGGATCGAAACGTCCAGCATGGAAACCGGTTCATCGGCGATTAGGAATCGAGCACCGGGAGCCAGTGCGCGGGCAATCGCAACGCGTTGACGCTGCCCGCCGGAAAGTTCGTGGGGGCGCCGCGCAGCCACCGTGCGCGCCGGCACCAAATTGACCCGATCCAGCAGTAATTGCACTTGGGTGTCCACTTCTTCTTTCGTAGTCGCGCGCTTATGTAGGCGCAGGGGACGCTCCAAGTGGTGATGAATCGTGTGAAAGGGGTTAAGCGAGGCAAACGGGTCTTGAAAAACCATCTGCACTTCGTGGCGATACGAGGCGATCCCGCGGCCCCGGAACGGGGTTGCTTTGCCATCCAGTAACACCGCACCCGATGTGGGACGCTCCAGTTTCGCGATCATCCGCGCAATCGTGGATTTTCCAGAACCGCTCTCGCCCACCAGTGCAACGGTCTTACCCTGTTCGAGCACGAAATTTACTTCGTTCGCGGCTCGCAGGGTGCTGCGCTTGAGCCCATCTCGAACCCGAAAGTCTTTTGTGAGGTCGCGTACTTCAAGCGTGCCTTTCACTGATGACCTCCGGTTCGTACAAAGTCTCCTCGCTTACCAGTCAGACTGGGGAAGGAGGAAAGCAGGCGCCGGGTGTAGGGGTGTTGCGCATTTTTATAAATGTTCTCGGCGCTATCAAACTCGACGATCTCCCCCTCGAGCATGACTGCGATGCGGTCAGATATTTCGAGCAGCATGGGCAGGTCGTGCGTGATGAAGATAACGGCAAAGCCAAACTCTTCGCGCAGCTCCATAATTTCGCGCAGAATCCCGCGTTGGACCACCACGTCAAGGGCCGTGGTGGGCTCATCCATGATCATCACTTGCGGGTTAAGGGCCAGCGCCATGGCAATCATGACGCGCTGGCGCATGCCGCCCGAGAGTTCATGGGCGTAGCTGCCCAAGCGCCGCGGGTCCACATTCACCCGCTCGAGCAAGCGTGCCGAACGGGCCTCCCGCTCGTCTTTCCTCATTCCAGGCCGGTGGGTGGTGAACACGTCATGGAGTTGCTTGCGCACGGTAACTACCGGGTTTAGGGAGTTCATCGCTCCCTGAAAGACCATCGAGATTTTGTCCCAGCGGAAGCGACGTAGTTTTTCACCCACGAGTTCGGAGACAATGATGTCTTCGCCGGACTCGTCATGGAAGGTGACTTTCCCTTCCCGGAAGTGGGCCGGCGGCTTTAACAACTGGTTCATTCCGAAGGCGAGCGTGGTTTTACCGCAGCCGCTCTCCCCAGCCAGGCCCAGGATTTCACCGCGCTTCAGCGTTAGCGAAACGTTTTTTACAGCGTGCACCGGCGGATCAACCTCATATGTAATTGAGACGTTTTCCGCTGTGAGCACCGGTTGACCCCAGAGGTCTTTCTTGGTGCCAGCGCCAATTAGTTCTTGCAGGCTCATGCTGCCACCTTTGCTTTCTTGGCCTGACGCTTTGCGAGCCGCTTCTCAATCTTGCGGGCCCGCTTTGCGGCCTCCGGCGCGAAGCGCAACTTCGGATTAATGATTTCGTCAATCGAGAAGTTAATGAGCGATAGCCCGCCACCGACCAGGGCAATCATGAGGCCCGGGGGAATGAACCACCACCACGCGCCCATGGTGAGCGCGCCGCCAGTTTGCGCCTGGTTCAGGATTGTTCCCCAGGTGATGGAACCGGTGGGTCCCAAACCCAAATATGAGAGGCCTGCTTCGCCCAAAATTGCCAAAATGAGCGCGAAGAGGAACTGCGCCGCGACGAGGGGCAGCAGGTTGGGCAGGATTTCAACGGTAATGATTCGCAGTGGTCGCTCCCCCGCGACTCGAGCGGCGTAAACGTAGTCGCGTGTTCGCAGCGATCTAGCTTGGGATCGCAAAACAATCGCTGATCCAGCCCAGCCGGTAATAGCTAAAACCAAGGCCACCAGCCACAGGCTGCGGCTCGACAAATAAGCAGAGAGCACAATCGCGAGCGGCAGGCCCGGAATGACCAGCATTACCGAGGTGAACAGCGATAAAATTTCATCAGTCCAGCCGCCGAGGTAGCCACCCACGACTCCAAAAAGCACGGACAAAATAACGGCAATCACACCCGCGGTGACGCCGACGATGAGTGAGCCGCGTGATCCGTGGGCGAGTTGGGCCAGCATGTCGTGGCCCAACTTGGTTGTTCCCAAAAGGTGGTCCGCGCTGGGCGGATCATAAGCAGGATTGTCATAAAAGCGCGGGTTCTGCGTAAAGAACGGCGCAATAAACGAAAAGGCAACAACCGCAATCACAATCGACAGGCCAACGGTGAATTTCGGATTATTTTTTAAGTAGCGCCCGAACCGGACGATGCGCGCGGGCTTAGCATCCGGAGCTTTTACTACTTCGATTTCTTCGCCCTGAACCGCTCCGTTTTCGGTCGCGGCGGCAGCTGTGGGGGATGCCGTGATGTCGAGTTCTGTGTTCTTAGGCATTGTGCCGCGCCCTTGGGTCGATGAATCCGTAGAACATATCCATGAGGAAGTTCGCCACCAGCACCGTCATTGTGATTACGAGGAAGACTCCTTGCATGAGCGCGAAGTCGTTATCGCGGACGGAGGAAATGAGCAGTTTGCCGATGCCGGGATAACTGAACACCTGTTCCATAACAACCGAACCCGCAACGACGAATGCTAGTGAGACGGCGAAGCCGTAGATCGAGGGCATTACGGCGTTCCGAACGGTGTAGCCCCACATAATGCGACCGGAGCGCAGTCCCTTGGCTTCGGCGGTGGTGATGAAGTCCTCGGACAGTGTCGAGACCATCATGTTCCGCATGCCAAGCAGCCAGCCGCCCACGGCCGAAATAATGATGGTGATGGCCGGCAATGTGCCGTGGAGAAGCACCGATTTAATGAAGTCCCAGCTCCACTCCGGCTCGGAGAACCCGTAGGCGTCATAGGCCCAGACGTTGGGGAACCACCCCAAAC
Source organism: Demequinaceae bacterium (assembly GCA_027322505.1). Taxonomy (GTDB): domain Bacteria; phylum Actinomycetota; class Actinomycetes; order Actinomycetales; family JAJYRW01; genus JAJYRW01. The sequence goes on along the minus strand of DAHVRJ010000014.1, from coordinate 9,775 downwards.
TGGTTGAGAAGATAAAGACCATGACCATTGCGACCCAGAAGTACGGGATGGACTGCATCAGGGTCGTGGCGGGAATGATGTGGTCCAGGACGGTACCGCGCTTCCAACCAATGATGGCTCCGCCGATTATTCCGATCAGGAACGACAAGATAGTCGCCAGGCCAACCAGCCCAAGTGTCCAGGGAAGGGCGCTTCCAATGAGTTCCGTTACGGGAACAAAGTTCGTGATCGAAATGCCCAGATCCCAAGAAAATATTCTTTGCCAATAGTCCAAGTACTGGTCCCACAGGGACATGTCCTTGGTGCCGCCGAGGAGGGACTCAACTGCTTTGATCTGCTCTGGAGTTGGTGTTCCGGATCTGAACATCTTCGAGAGCATGATCGTGGCCGGGTCACCGGGCATCATTCTCGGTAATGCAAAGTTCAACGAGATTGCTGCCCACAGGGTGATCAGATAGAAAGCGAACTTGCGGACGTAGAATTTCACTTCTTGCCGCCCCTTTCCGTGGTTGAGACCCTCCTCAGCGACATTTTCATTTCTTAATTAGTTCGCTGTTTGCAGGTTGCCAAGGATGACGCCCGAGGAAATCGCGCCCCACGACGGCGGATACATGTAAAGGTCGTCTTCGGTTGGCCACCCAGTGAACTTCTCCGCGTTGTAGAACGTCATTGACGCGTTGGTTACAACGGGGATGTAGGGAAGGTCTTCAACCAGCGCGTTAATTACCACGCCGTAGGCTTCCTTCTTCTCGTCCACGTCAACGGTCTTTGCCGCCTCTTTAATAGCCGCATCAACCTCATCGTTGGCATAGCGGGTGAAACCAAAAGCGCCCGGCGGTACCGGTTCGCCTACCTCGGCGGTGGAGTAGCCAGCTACCCACTCATCGAATACCTGGTATGGGTCAGCAACCTGCGAGCCAACAACGCCTGCCAAGGTCAGTTCAAATTCCCCGGCCCAGCGGGCATCGTCATACTCCTGCTGTGAAATCTGGGCGGAGTTCACCTTGATGCCAGCCTGCATGGTCTGTTCTTCGATCAGTGTGGCCGCATCATTGTAGTCGGTCCAGCCAGAAGGTGAGGTCAGATCCATCTCGACCACTACGCCGTCCTTCTCGTAGATACCATCACCATTAAGGGCATAACCGGCGTCTTCGAGAATTGCTTTTGCGCCTTCAATGTCAGCGCTTTCCGGTGCGGCCGCGGGCGCCCCTTCCGGTAGCCAGTCATCGTCACGTTCAGGCAGCATCAGCGAGGGGGAACCCGGGATGGCGTGGCCAACGAAAGCCTTGTCGATGATGTCGCCGCGGTCGATTGCCAGATTCAGAGCCTGGCGCACTGCCGGGTCAGTTTGCGGGCCTTCACAGCCCAGGTCGGCATTGGCGCAGGTGTAAATCGTCGTTGGGTCTGTTGGGGTGTTAATCATGTCGATCGGGCTGCCGTCAGTAACGGCGTCCGCATCGGGAATAAACATGGCGACCCAGTCGACTCTGCCCTGGCGCAGGAGATCTTCACCGGCCTGGTTGTCATCAACACCGATATAGGTGACCTTTTCGAGCGAGGGTTTGCCTTCGTCCCAATAGTTTTCGTTTGGAACGAGGGTGTAGGCCTGGTCGGCGACGTTTTCCACTACGAACGGGCCGGTTCCGACCGGATCTGAGTTTTGGAAGGTAAGGCTCTCGTCAATTTCGCCTTCCTCGTCCAGTTCACCTTCCGCATCTGCCGTGCCTATATCGCTCCACACGTGCTCAGGAATCATGAGCTTGTGCTTGAGGGCGACCTCATTAGTGAACTGGGGGGAATCGAATTTCAACAGCACCTGACTGTCATCAAGTGCCTCGGCGGATTCAAGATAAGAAGGCTTGGCGATGTCGTAGGTGAAGCTGAACACCACGTCGTCCGTGGTGAAGGGCTCGCCATCATTCCATTCCACGCCCTCGCGGATGGTGATTGTGAACTCGGTGCCGTCTTCGTTGAACTCGGCATCGGTGGCAAGCATTGGGATGGGGTCACCCGAACCGACCTTGTTGTAGGCCATGAGCGGTTCGAAAATCGCGCCTTCTGTACCGTGCAGCGGGGCAGGGGTAAATGGGTTGAAGTTCTCAATAATGGGAAGATTCTTACCTGCCCAAATATTGATCTCGCCCTCGTAGCCTCCTTCGGCGCCGTTGCCGTTGCCGTTGTCGCTACCCCCATCACCGTTGCCATCACTCGAGCCACAGCCCGCTACCAGCGCAAGGCTGGAAGCCAATGCCGCGACCGAGAGTATGCGCTTCCGGGATGTTGTTCGGAGCATCAATGGTCCTTTCCTATTCGCGACGGCCATCGTCGCCTTGCCCCCGTTTACCGGGGCTGCAATCCAATATAAGGAAACTTCCCTAACAAAATCATAACAGGACGTTCTTCGTTATTGAACCGAAACACTCTTTGCGAATCTCGTCGCCCACCTGCCTTATTCCTAAGGGTTTCCACTTAGGCGGCGCTCTTTTACTGTGGGGATCTCGTACACGGCGTTCAAATTCTCATCGCGCTCGATGCCGATCAGACTTGCAATAGACGAGAGTTCAGGGGCGCTGATCATAACGAGCGCCACTCGCGCGCTAGTGGCAACTTATTTGCCGGTCACAACAGCAAACCGGATACTCTTTGGGCGTGACTAGTCAAACCGCACATGACCCCCGTGCTGAACTTGCCCAACTCATCAATGATCTGGCCGTGGTCCACGGCAAGGTAACGCTTTCTTCTGGAAAAGTCGCCGACTACTACATCGATCTGCGTCGAGCCACCTTGCACCATCGCGCGGCCCCGCTAATCGGACACGTCATGCTCGACATGCTGGAAGAATCTGGATTCGGCCCTGCCGATATCGACGCCGCTGGCGGTTTGACCATGGGAGCAGACCCTGTTGGCACGGCGCTGCTGCACGCGGCGGCCTCGCGCGGGCTAAATCTAGATTCCTTCGTCGTGCGCAAGGAATCGAAATCGCACGGTATGCAGCGCCGCGTCGAAGGGCCAGACGTTTCAGGTCGGCGCGTAGTGGCCGTTGAAGACACTTCGACTACCGGCGGGTCGGCGCTCACCGCAGTTGAGGCGCTAAAAGAAGCCGGAGCGGAAGTAGTGGCCGTAGCCGTGATTGTTGACCGCGACACCGGCGCCCGCGAGCGCATCGAAGCCGAGGGCCTGCCCTACCTGGCAGCACTATCCCTCGACGATCTCGGTTTGCCCCCAACTGCGTAATGACGGCAGATACACCCGCGCGCGTTCGAGGCCCCCAAGTCGCACTTAGTGTACTGCGCGGCGGGCTGGTGGGCGCAGCCGAAATTGTTCCCGGCGTCTCCGGGGGCACGGTCGCCCTCGTGGTGGGCATTTTTGAAGACCTCATTGAAGCTGCCGGCCACGTCGTAACGGCCGCGCGGCTGGTAATTACTGGCAAGCGAAAAGCAGCGGCGGCGGCGCTGCGCGCGGCCAGATGGCGCGTTGTTATTCCGGCCCTAGCGGGCATGATTGCTGCTGTAATCCTGGGAGCCAAACTTTTGGAGCCGGTAATTGCTGACCACCCCGTGGGAGCACGGGCGGTATTTGGCGGACTAATTTTGGTTTCTTTAGCGGTGCCGTTTCGAATGGTGGGTCGGTGGCGCACGCGGGAAATCACGCTGGGGCTCCTCGCGGCCGCAGCGACCGTATTCCTTACCGGAATTCCACCTTCCAGCGCGTCCGCGCCCAACCTATTTGCCGTAGGGGCGGTTGCGGCCCTCGCGATCTGTGCGCTGGTTTTGCCCGGGGTTTCGGGTTCCTTCATTCTGCTGAGCTTCGGCATTTACGAGCCGACGCTCGCCGCTTTAAACGATCGAGATTTCACATATATTGGCGTCTTTATGCTCGGCGCGACCATTGGCCTGTCCCTCTTCGTTAAGGGCCTGCAATACCTGCTGGAGCATCATCACCGCGTCACCCTTGCGGTCATGACCGGACTCATGGCGGGCTCGCTGCGTGCCCTTTGGCCCTGGCAAGACTCCGAACGCGGCCTGCTAGCGCCGGACTCGAACTGGCCGCAAATGCTGCTTCTTGCGCTAGCGGGAGCCGTAGTGGTTATCGCACTTATTGTGGCCGAGCGCCGCCAAACAAACCTAAATCAGGTCCACTAGGTCGCCAATTCCGGGCTTGATGTGATCGGGGCGGAAAGAGAAACGCGCCAGGTCTTCCTCGGCGGTGGACCCGGTCATAACTAAAAATGTGGCCAGGCCGGCCTCAATTCCCGCAACAATGTCGGTGTCCATGCGGTCACCGACCATGGCGGTGTTTTGCGAGTGAGCATCGATGCGACGCAGCGCCGACCGGAACATCATCGGGTTCGGCTTACCCACAAAATAGGGCTGTTTCCCCGTTGCAGTGGTGATGGTTGCCGCAACAGCCCCGGTGGCAATAACGGCGCCATCTGGACCCGGGCCAGTGACGTCCGGATTTGTCGCAACGAAACGGGCGCCGTCCATAATCAGTCTTACTGCCCGGGTGAGCTCTTCAATTGAGAAGGTGTGGTTCTCCCCCAGCACCACGAAATCGGGATTCGTGTCGTTCGCTTTGATTCCCACTTCTTCGAGTGCGACCTGCAGGCCATCTTCACCAATGACATACGCGCTGCCGCGGGGGGCTTGCTGCTGCAGAAAGTGCGCGGTGGCCAGCGCCGAAGTCCAAATGGATTCCACCGGCACATCCAACCCGCTGGGCAGGAGTCGATCGCGCAACTGCTGCGGTGTAAACAAAGAGTTATTCGTCAGCAAAAGGAACGGGCGTTCCTTCTCGCGCAGGCGGCTGACAAACTCCACCGCGCCCGGTAACGCCTGATCATCGTGGACGAGCACGCCGTCCATATCGCTGAGCCAAGCCGTGATTTCCCGATCCGCCATTTGATGCTCCTTTGTTCGGGCTTAAAGTTATCAGCAGTCGCCCCGCCCCAATATAGAAGAGAGCCCTCTCCGCATGGTGGATAAACAGCCCATGGTGGATAAACAGCCCGACCCGTCCGAAGTCGATGCTCCGTTCGCGCCGGAAGTGGGAGTTGGCCCCTGGGAAGGTAAGTGGCCCACCGATGATCACCTGGACCCGGAATTGCTCGCCGCTGGTGATCGGCGCAACGTCGTAGACGAATTTCGGTACTGGAAATTAGAGGCAATCGTCGCCGAATTAGATAAGCGGCGTCATAATTTCCATATCGCGATTGAAAACTGGCATCACGATTTCAACATCGGATCGGTGGTGCGCACCGCTAATGCCATGGGGGCTAAGGCCGTACACATCGTGGGCCGGCGCCGATGGAATCGGCGTGGTGCGATGGTTACCGATCGGTATCAGCACATTGAACATCACCCGAGCGTTGCCGATTTTCACCAGTTCGCGACCCACTCGGGCCTAGCGGTGATTGGGATCGATAACTTGCCCGGTTCGGTAGCGCTGGAAACGTTCGATCTTCCCCAAGATTGCATCCTGCTTTTTGGCCAAGAGAGCGTTGGAATTACGGCAGAAGCAGCTGCCAGCTGCGAAGCGATCCTGTCGATTGCGCAGTTCGGTTCAACGCGCTCAATGAACGCGGGGGCGGCCGCGGCGATCGCAATGCACGCTTGGGTGCGGCGCCATGTTTTTGACCAGCGACCAACCGGGATTGACCCCCAGCCCACAGAATCTGGCCAGTGAACCACTAAACGCCGCCTGCGGTACCGTCGTATCCAGCACGCCCGTCTTTTAGGAAGCAATGAGTGATCCATCCCAGAGCAACCCATTTGCCACACCGGACTCCCAGCAGATCGCTGAAAACGAGGCCATTAGGCAGCAGCAAGAGCAGGCAGACCGCGCCGCCTATGAGCAAAATCAGGCCCAGTGGGCGGCTTATTATCAACAGCAACAGCAGCAGCAAGCTCAGTGGGCGTCGCAGCAGTGGCAGGGTCAGGTTGGATCCGGGCAGCAGACGCCCTACTACCAGGGGGCGCACCAGCCCGGGACCCAGCAACCGGGCGCGCAGCAGCACAGCCCCTATGCGCAGCAAAGTCCTTATGCGCAGCCCAGCCCTTATGCCTCGTACCAGGCACCGCAGCGCGGAGTTACGCCCCCGATTGCCATCACTTCCATGGTGCTGGGAATCATCAGCATAATTTTGTTTCAACCGCTGGGAATTGTCGCGATCATTTTAGGAATTGTGGGGCTGCGCGCGATCAAGCGCGATAACACGAAAGGCAGAGGATTCGCCGTCACCGGCATCATCACCGGTTCAGTCGGCACTGCACTATTAGCGGCAATCATCACCGGCATAGTGGTCTTGGTTTCAACCACCTCGCCGGTGGACGTGAACGTCACCGAACATAAGACCATTTCGGCCCACCGGGCCAAAGCGGGGCACTGTCTGGAAACTGAGCCGGTACCGCGCGATGGCAAGTTGGAATACTCGCTCGTGCCGTGTTCCGAACCACACGCGGTGGAGATTTTTTCCACTCCGGACACGTACCACGTTCCCGGATATCCGGTAAGTTCCGGCGGCACCAAAGAAGTGGCTGCCCGCTGCCTGAACCGCAGCGCCGGCACCGTGGCCCAACTCGAAGAACACGGACTAGAAAACTTCAAGATCTTCGCTGCCATTCCCAGTGAAGAAGACTGGAGTTTGGCTGATGATCGCAGCGTGCACTGCCTGGTGACCCCCGCATCCGGAAAGATGCAGGGGTCCCTATACGCAAGAGATCTAGAACTGGTTCCCTAGTTTTGCGAACTCAGTTCTAAACCCCCGCCCTCAGCCGCGGATTTCTCGACAAGGACCGTGTCGCCGTCCTTAATTTCGCCCGAAAGTAGCGCTCGAGCCAGGCGGTCCCCAATTTCACGCTGCACCAGGCGGCGAAGCGGGCGGGCACCGTAAATGGGGTCGAATCCTTCCAGCGCGAGCCATTCGCGGGCGGCGTCGGTGACCTCGAGCGTGAGGCGACGGTCTTCCAGCCGCTGGGCGAACTGCGCCACTTGCAAGTTCACAATTTCGCCCAATTCCGGCAGCGAAAGCGCGTCGAAAATGACAATGTCATCCAGCCGGTTGAGAAATTCCGGCTTGAACGCCGCGCGCACCGCCGTCATAACCTGCTCATGCTGCTCAGTCGGTTCCGTGGTCGGGTCGACCAGGAACTGCGAGCCTAAGTTCGACGTCAAAATCAGCAGCGTCTGACGAAAATCAACCGTGCGCCCCTGCCCGTCGGTCAGGCGCCCGTCATCGAGCACCTGCAGCAGAATGTCGAAGACTTCCGGGTGGGCTTTTTCGACTTCGTCGAGCAAGATTACTGAGTAAGGACGGCGTCGCACGGCCTCCGTAAGCTGCCCACCTTCCTCATAACCCACGTAACCGGGAGGGGCGCCGATCAGCCGGGCAACAGAGTGCCGCTCGGCGTATTCGGACATGTCGATGCGCACCATGGCGCGCTCGTCATCAAAGAGGAACTCCGCCAGCGATTTGGCGAGCTCGGTCTTACCCACACCGGTGGGGCCCAGGAAGAGGAACGAGCCGGTGGGGCGGTCCGGGTCGGCTACGCCTGAGCGGGCGCGGCGCACCGCATCGGAGACGCTCGCCACGGCGGTTTTCTGGCCAATCAGGCGGTTGCCAATGACCTCTTCCATCCGCAGCAGTTTTTCCGTTTCCCCCTCAAGCAGGCGCCCGGTGGGAATCCCAGTCCACATTGAAACCACATCAGCAATGTCGTTGGGGCCCACGTTTTCCGGCACCATCGCGGCAGTCGGATCCGATTCGGCCCGGGTCGCGGTTTCTTCGGCCGCAGCAATTTCGCGCTGCAACTCGGGGATTTCGCCGTATTTTAAGCGCGAGGCAACTTCAAGTTCTCCCTCACGTTCGGCCCGAATACGCTGGTCTTCAAGCGAGGAAAGTTTTTCCTTCAGGTCACCCACGAGGTTACGGGCGCCGCGTTCTTGTTCCCATCGCAACTCGAGTGCAGCGAGTTTTTCTTCCTGGTCGGCAAGTTCTGTGCGCAGCGCTGATAAGCGCTCTTTCGATGCCGCGTCTTCCTCGTTTTCGAGGGCGAGTTCTTCCATCTTCAACCGATTGACCGCGCGGGTCAGTTCGTCGATTTCTATGGGGGAAGAGTCGATTTCCATCCGCAGGCGCGAGGCTGCCTCATCAACCAGGTCGATTGCCTTATCGGGCAGGCGCCGGCCAGTGATGTAGCGGTCGGACAGGGTGGCCGCCGCTACCAGCGCAGCATCAGCAATGGTGACTTTGTGGTGGGCTTCATAGCGCTCGGCTAGGCCGCGCAAGATTGCGATGGTGTCTTCAACGCTGGGCTCGCCGACGAACACCTGCTGGAAGCGACGCTCCAGGGCTGCGTCCTTTTCAATGTTCTCGCGGTATTCATCAAGAGTGGTGGCGCCCACCAACCGGAGTTCACCGCGCGCGAGCATGGGTTTAAGCATGTTGGAAGCGTCCATCGATCCCTCAGACGCCCCGGCACCGACCATTGTGTGCAGTTCGTCGATAAAGGTAATAATTTCACCTTCGGCGGCCTTAATTTCTTCGAGCACTGCCTTGAGACGCTCTTCAAATTCGCCGCGGTATTTCGCGCCGGCGACCATCGCGCCCAGATCAAGCGCGATCACGCGCTTGCCCCGTAAAGACTCGGGCACGTCGTTTTCGATGATGCGGGTGGCCAGGCCCTCCACTACGGCGGTTTTACCCACGCCCGGATCACCGATAAGAACCGGGTTGTTCTTGGTGCGGCGGCTGAGCACCTGGATGACGCGCCGAATTTCAGTATCGCGACCAATGACCGGGTCCAGGCGGCCCTCCCGAGCAGCGGCGGTGAGATCGACGCCGAATTTTTCGAGGGCGTCATCAGTTGCTTCTGGGGTTTCCGAAGTGATCTTTTTGTCGCCTCGAACCTGCGGCAGCGACTCTTGGAGCCGCTGCGGGGTGATGTTGAATTCTGCCAGCGCGGAAGCCACATCGTCGTTGCCCTGCGCTAGCGCAATGAGGAGTTGCTCATTGGATACGTACTCATCACCGTGGGCCGCTGAATTTTTTCCCGCCGCACTCAGCAGGGCGCCCAGTGCCCGGGATACTTGCGGTTCAGCGGTGGAAGTGCCGGAAACTCGCGGTAAATTCGCCGCGATTCGCTCCAGCCGCGTGCGCAGTTGCGCCAAGTCAACGTTGAGCTTGCTCAGCAAATTAACGGCGTAGGAATCGGTCTGGGTAACTAGTGCCAGCGCCACGTGAATGGGCTGGACTTCGGGGTTGCCGGCGCTGCCGGCCAGTTGAATCGCTGCTGTCAGCGCTTCTTGGGTGCTCGTAGTAAATTTCATGTCCATATTTGCCTCCGACCCGAATTGTGGGCCTCGTTGTTATTGAGTTTTTTCATCTACCAGTAACAACATTTCTAAAGTTGAGTCTATTCCACTCAACTTTGGCTAATTGGCGTCGGGAAGGCCGAGCGGTCAGCCGAATATCAGCGAAACAGCGATCAGCGCCGGGCACGCCAAATCACCAGCGCACCAGACTTTTGGCGGCGGCGCTGTTCATCGCGGACGGTTTCGGGGACACCGCGCCGCGATGGCGTGGTGGAGACAACCTCCCCCTCGGGGCCAGCACGAAAGACGCGGCTTCCTGGTTCAAGCTGGGCCCGCAACATTTCGACTTCGCGCTCCAAAGCCTCGACATGCGCTTCGAGTCGAAGAATGCGTTTGATGCCGGCGAGGTTGATGCCCTCGTCTTGAGAAAGGCGCTGAATCTCGCGCAAGAGGCCCACGTCGT
>DAHVRJ010000012.1:0-21365 GCA_027322505.1 Demequinaceae bacterium | reverse complement strand
CATTTGGCGTTAAGGCACTCCAGACCAAGCTGGCCATTACCGGGTTCATTGCGGGCGCATACGGCCGCGTTGCTGACCGTCGCGAGACCGGCCAGGGTGCTGTTGAGTACGTGGGCATCGTTCTGGTTGCCGCCGCCATTGTGGGCGCGCTGATCATCTGGGGCCCGCAGCTTGCCAACATTATCAAGGCGAAGATCACGACAGCAGTAAGCGGTCTCTAAACATCCATTTAGGACTGTGCGTGCATGGGGTGGCTGGATAACTCCGGCCACCCCATTGCTGAATCGCAGCGCGGAGCGCCATGAGCAAACTCGTGGACATCTAGATCGTCATATGGCGTCCAGATAGCACCGCAGCAATGCAGGGGAAAGCGGCTTGGGGCAACAGCCGCCGAATTCAACTTTCAGCCTTAGCTTCCAGTTTTGGGTCAAGCTTTTAGTTCAGGAAAGAACATGACTGGTTTACGTGCAAGATTACGGCAAAACGGTAATGAAGCCGGAGCCGGAACCCTAGAATATCTGGGGATCATCCTCTTTGCTGGACTTCTGGTCGCCGGGCTCGTAATGAGCGCGACCCCGATTGGCAACCAACTGGCAGCCAAACTCTGCGAGGCCTTTGGCACCTCTTGTGGGGCGGATGCCGGCGGTGGGGACGCTGAGCAAAAAGAGCCACCCAAGCGGGCCTGCGAACAACAAGCCAGCACGGTCGAGGGTGGCTTTAGCGGCGGCATTTTGTATGTCAACGGGGACCGGAGCCGCGCGGTAACCACAACTGAAATGTCCGACGGTACGTTCACCGTCGAGGTGGTTGACGATGGCGGTCTCGGCGCCTCCTATAGCCCCGCCGGTAGTGCAAACGTCGAAATTGCGATTGGCGAAACCTTCGACATTGGCCTTGGATACAATGCGAGTGTCGGCGGCAACCTAGTTGCCGGAAACGGCGAAGAGTATCACTTCGACAGCCGTGAAGATGCTGAAGATTTCGTCGCGTACATCGGACGTAAAACAGTGGCGGACGGTTTCAGCATGGCCACATCGCACGACCCAATTTTCGGACCAGTATTTGACTGGGGCGGCAAGGGCGTTAACTGGGTCATCAATAAGTTCAAGGGGTATGACCCACCTGACTCTTCGGACGTCAGTTACTACTACGGCGGCGTCGAAGGCTATGGCAGTGCAAACGGGAACGCGCTCATTGCGGGCGGTAGTGGTGAGATCAGCCAAGAAACCGTGCTCGGCATGAAGGTCGATCACAATTCAGGCGAAACTACTGCCTACATCGATATCTCCGGTAGTGTTGAAGGTGAAGCCCATCTGGGATGGTCCTCCCGCAACGCCAACACCGGTGCCGGCGGGCACTTCAACGGTGAGATTGGCGTCGTCTTAGAGACCACCGTCGATTCTGATGGCAAGCTCACCAACATTTCAGTCATTGAATCGGGCGGGTTAGAGTATGGCGAGAACGTACGCGAAAACCTCGGAATCACCGATGAAGCCACGCAGGAAGGCAATGGGCACCGCGTTCAGGTTGACGTTCCCGTCACTGACGCGAACCGGGAGGAAATGTTAGACGTCATTGCAACCGTAACGCAGCCGGGCTCCCCGATCGACAAGGCTGAGCGCATGGCCGAGGCAGCGGAGAGCTTCCACAACCACGTGGAACAAAACGGTGACATTACCTATGAACAGCTCAACACGGACTCCTCCAATATCTTCTCCATGGCCCTAAGCGGAAAAATTCCGGTGCTAGGCGTCGGAGCAAACTTTGGTATAGATTCAAGCCGGTCCGAATCTGAGGTCGTAGACGCCAAATACTTGACGCCGGATGGATGGGAAACTTGGGACGCATGCTTGGACTAAGAAAGCTCGGCGCTGCAGCGCTGCTAGCGGTCCTCGCCTTAGCGGGCTGTTCGAGCGCGGAAGGGACAGACGTGGAACCCACGCAGGCTCTGCCAGATAAGCCGGTGAAGATCGACTCTCTTAAAGAGTTATCGGGCGCCACGAAGTACGCCACCAACGGCGTCTCGCTGCAGATTCCCGACCAGATGGAAATCTTGAATGAGGAAATCGGCGGCACGGAACCCGGTGACGTAACTCAGGTGTCCTTTGCCCTGCCCGGAGCTGATCGGGCCTCAATCATCTTGACCATCGAGCCCATGCCCAGTGCGGATGAGAAGAACGCCGAGTTCAGTGCGCTGGCGATGGAAAACACCATCAACATCAACGGTGTGGGCTCCGAGATTGAAAAGAGCGTTTTAGATTGGCCCGATTTGGGGCCCGGCGCTGCTTTGAGCGCGAACTTGCAGGTGGAGTTCAACGGCGTCGAAACCGAGCGGGAGACTTTTACCGCAATAGTGGCAGTTGAAGACCTGCTTGTGAGCGTTTCGGCCGAGACCGAAATGGGCGAGCTCGAAGGTTCAGACGCAATGCAAGCTTTGCGCACCCTAAGAATTGAGCCCGATGCGCTCTGAATTGCATTGGCGCCCCATCGCGGGGTTCATCGGCCTGGACCTGATCACCTACCTGGTGCTCTACCTGCTGGTGCTGCCACCACTTGAACCCGCCGCGCGCGCAGCCGACCCGATCTTGATGGAGGCCACCAGCTACGTCTTGACGGCGGTGCGCATCGGATTTATCGGCGCGATTGTGGCTCGTTGGGTTCGCACCAAGCACGGTCTGATGACCCGCAGCGAGGCGATCCCCACCATCGTGGTGGCCGCGGGTTTGAGCTGGCTGATCCAAATGGCACTCAATTTCTTTATTGACCTGGCCATGGGCGGTTTGGCGTGGGACTGGGCATATCTGCTGGCACTGCTGCAGTGGGTGAGCTTTGGTCTGGTTGGCGCGCTATTCGTTTCCCCCGGCCCTTCTGAAAGTGAGGACGACGTCATTCCCTTCCGATTTTCCGCTCGGTCTGAGCGAGGTGCTGCCTCGCTATTTTTGGTCCCCACGATCGCGATTCTCGTAGGCGCGAGTTTGGCCGTGATTGTGATTATGGGATCAGCGACAAACAGTCGCCGCGCCGCGGATACGGCGGCAGATGCGGCTGCGCTCGCTGCCGGCAAGGTGTGGAAAGACACGCTGCACGGCAAATTCTCGGCGGCTCTTTCGGCCGGTGACGGCCACGATTTTTGGGGGCTGGTCGGAACTTCCTTGAGTTACGGGCTTCCCTATAACGCAATGCAGTCAGCCGCATCGGACTACGCCCAGCGCAATGACTCTGAGGTCGTTGGTTTCAGCGTTGATGAACGCCGCGCTGCGGTCACCGTTCAGGTGCGTCACGCCAGTGATTCCACGGGTGAAACGGAGTACCGCACCTCGATGGCAGAAAGCTCGCTGGCATTCCACTCGGGCCTGTGTAACGAGTGGGGCACCATTGGCTACAAAATTGACGGTGTGTGCGTCACATCTTCCCCGGAAGATGAGGCAGAAGACGATTCGAACGACGAATCCGATGGGGAAGACCCCGGCGACGACGAAGAGGATGAATCCTTCGAGTTGCCAACCGGGTTAAGTGACTGGAACGTCTCAGTTGTTTTAACCGACGCCGGCTAAAAAATTAACCGAGGCCGGTAAAAACCGGCATGATCGGTTCGAGGTCCTTGCCGACGCGCATCTGTTGATTGCGTGCAGATACCATCGCAGAGGAACACGGCCAAGGCCGGTCGTGCCAAAGCGATAAACGGAAGGGCGGAGCAGGGTGGACCTGTTCGAATACCAAGCGCGCGACATGTTCGAGCGCTACGAAGTCCCGGTGCTGGGTGGCTTACTTGCCAGCACCCCCGAAGAGGCTGTGGCAGCCGCTGAGAAGCTCGGGGGAGGGACAGTCGTTGTAAAGGCACAAGTCAAAATTGGCGGCCGCGGAAAAGCCGGTGGCGTCAAACTGGCGCACTCCCCGCAGGAGGCGGGCGAGAAGGCCGGTGAGATCCTCGGTATGGATATTAAGGGCCACACCGTGCACGCCGTCATGATTGCCGAGGGCGCACAAATCGCTGAGGAGTACTACTTCTCCCTACTGCTGGACCGCGCCAACCGCAACTACCTGGCCATGGCCAGCGTCGAGGGCGGGATGGACATCGAGCAGCTCGCGGTGGAGCGCCCCGAAGCGCTCGCCAAGGTTCCCGTTGACCCCAACGTCGGCATTGATGAGGCCAAGGCGCGCGAAATCGTGCAGCAGGCCAATTTCGCCCCTGACGTGGCGGAGCAAATAGTGCCGGTGCTGCAAAAACTCTCCAACGTGTACACGGAAGAAGACGCCACGCTGGTTGAGGTTAACCCGCTGGTGCGCACCGAGGATAGCAAGATCATCGCGCTTGATGGCAAAGTCTCAATTGACGAGAATGCCGCTTTTCGCCAGCCCCACCACGCCGAACTAGAAGATGAGTCGGCCACCGATCCCCTGGAAATTAAGGCAAAAGAAAAAGACCTGAACTACGTCAAACTCGATGGCAACGTGGGTGTTATCGGAAACGGTGCGGGCCTGGTGATGTCCACGCTCGACGTCGTTGCCTACGCCGGCGAAGACTTCGGCGGGGTCAAGCCCGCAAACTTCCTCGACATTGGTGGGGGAGCCTCGGCTGACGTCATGGCCGCGGGACTGGAAGTTATTTTGGGGGACCCGCAGGTTAAATCCGTATTCGTGAACGTCTTTGGTGGCATCACCGCATGCGACCAGGTAGCTACCGGAATCGTGCAAGCCCTGCGCATGCTCGAAGACCGCGGTGAAAAGACCGATAAGCCACTCGTGGTCCGCCTCGATGGCAATAACGTGGTCGCGGGGCGTCAGATTCTGGATGAAGCCGCTCACCCGGCCGTGACCCTGGAAGAAACGATGGACGGTGCGGCTGCACGCGCCGCCGAACTGGCGCATGAAGTGTTGAAGGGCTGAGCGAGAAAAACAATGGCTATTTTTATTAATGAAGATTCCAAGGTCATCGTCCAGGGCATGACGGGCTCGGAGGGCCAAAAGCACACCGCGCGCATGCTGGCATCCGGCACCAACATCGTGGGTGGTGTCAATCCCCGCAAGGCCGGTACGGCCGTCGACTTTGAGATTAGCGATGAAAAGCGCTCCATCCCCGTCTACGGCACCGTCGCGGAAGCGATGGCGGAAACCGGTGCGGATGTTTCCGTGGTGTTTGTGCCACCAGCTTTCACTAAGTCCGCCGTTGTCGAGGCCATCAACGCCGCAATGCCGCTGACCGTCATCATTACCGAGGGCATTCCCGTCAAAGACACCGCCGAGTTCTACGCGCTGGCGGCAGAAAAAGGGGTGCGCCTGGTGGGCCCGAACTGCCCCGGCGTTATCTCGCCCGGAAAGTCCAATGTCGGCATCATTCCCGCCGATATCACCGGACCGGGCAAAATTGGTCTGGTCTCGAAGTCCGGAACCCTGACCTACCAGATGATGTACGAGTTGCGAGACTTCGGCTTTTCTACCTGCGTTGGTATTGGCGGCGACCCCGTCATTGGCACCACCCACATCGACGCGCTGGCCGCATTTGAAGCCGATCCCGAGACTGAAGCAATCGTCATGATCGGTGAAATCGGGGGCGATGCTGAAGAGCGCGCCGCCGAATACATCGAGGCAAACCTCACCAAGCCGGTGGTTGGATACGTCGCCGGTTTCACCGCACCCGAAGGCAAAACTATGGGCCACGCCGGCGCGATTGTCTCCGGCTCTTCCGGCACCGCACAGGCCAAGCAGGAAGCGCTGGAAGCCGCCGGAGTCAAGGTCGGCAAGACACCGAGCGAAACCGCTGAATTCATGCGGCAAATCCTCAGCTCGTAGTCGATCCTGCGTACCTAAATCATGTCCAAGACCGGGGCGCGCCGCGTTGTCACCACTGACTCCGCGCGCGCCTCGCGTCGGGGCGGGCGCCTACTTAGTGGCGGTCGCGGCCCATCTCGATGGCGCAACTGGCGGGTGGGTCTGGGCCCCGCCGTAGGCGGGATCATCGCCGCAATACAGGCCGTATTCATCACGTTCCTCACCATTACCGTCCCGGCAGTTGCCACCTACGTCGCCACCAGCGGTAACCCCGACCTGGCCGAAACCGCGTGGTGGGATGCCCTCCACGTCGGCACCGACATCTGGCTCCTAGGGCATGGCGGGACCACAATTTTGGACGGCGCACTGGTCACCGCAGTCCCGCTCGGCATTTCTTTTCTCGCTTTATTAGCCACCTCGGGCACTTTTCGGCGCACCCTGTCACCCACCGCTGGGGCCTGGCTCATGGCCGTGGTCACTTACCCGCTCGCCCTGGTGTTGCTGGGAGCTATTTTCGCCTCCCATGCGGGGCGCGCCGGGTTGTGGCGGGCGGGACTGGGCGCGCTCGCATTGGCCCTAATTGGCGTGACAACGGGTCTTTTCCGGCATGCCGGCGGCCCCGACTGGGAACGGCTCAAACCGCGCTGGGCCTCCCGCATTCCCGCGCCACTAATTACCGCTGCCCGGGGCGGAGTGCTGGCTATTTCCGCCCTGGTGCTGGCCGCCGGAGTCGTTGCCGGCTGGTGGATCTTCCAGGGGCAAGGCGCCATCGGGGACGTCTTGGTGGGTTTGGGCGGGGACTGGTTATCAATCTTTGTGCTCGGTGCCGCGCAGCTGCTACTGGCCCCAAACCTGGTTGTGTGGGCGCTGGCCTGGCTCTCCGGAGCCGGCTTTGCCGTGGGCGAAGGCACACTTTGGGCGCCAGATGCGGTCTTTACAGGGCCGCTCCCGGCCCTGCCAATTTTTGGTGCCCTGCCGCAGCCCGATTCTTTTTTACCGGGCAACTGGATTTACTTGGTGGTCGCGGCCATCGGCGTACTGTCGGTGATCCCCACCGTGCGGCGCCACCGCAATCTGGCCTGGTACTGGTCCCTGGCGGTGGCTGTAACTGCGGCGGTTATTGCCGCACTGGGCGCGCTGGTCCTGAGCGGGCTCGCGTCGGGCTCCCTGGGCCCCGGACGCATGGAATCCATCGGGCCCGACGCGGTCAAGGTCATGATCCACGTGTTGCTGCCGGTATTAATTGGTGCGCTTTTAGCAGCCTTTGTCACTGGAAAACACGCGCGGGCCGGGTGGACCTACCTGCGTGCTTGGTCCAAATCCCGCGGCGGAACCAAGACCCACCATGGGGCTCCATCGCGCGACGGTGACCAATCCGGCGGCGTCAGTTGGAAAAAATCCGCTCGAAGGGATTCGAAATCTGATCCGTATTCAAAAGCTTCTTCAACCGATCCTCAAAGTGGGTCTCACACTGCTCCTGGGCCGAAACCGTAATCGCCCGGTGGAGGCACTCTTGGCGCTCCATCTGCAAGGGCCACAGCGCCAGCAGCGTCGCGGAAGACGCCAACAAAATCCCAGAGATCACTAGCCCCATCACGATCATCGGAAGGGCCGCCCCGCGCACGTGTGCCTTCCACAGCGTGATCAGGGCCCGAATGCCGGTCACGAGCGCGGCCAAGAAAGCGATGGTGGCGATTATTTGCCACGGCAGCGGCAGGTTCGAACTCAGTAGCCCCAGCAGCAGCAAGCTGGCGAAATGAAGTAAGCGACGCCGTCCTAACTGAGCTAATTCCGGGTCCACCTCGCGCGGCGGACGGGGCGTGCGTTGGGGAGTGGGGGCGCTGGGAATTTGTCGCCGCGGCACATTGCGACCCGACTTGGGTGGCTGCACCGGCTCCTTCGGGGCGGCAAACGGGTTGTCCTCCACTGACAAAACCTTTCCGTGGCGGGGTAGGGGCGTGGTTAATCATCCCCTATCCGGGCGCTATCGTCGTAACCTGTGAGTGATCAACCCACGTGTCGCATCGTAGTCCTGGCTTCCGGGTCCGGGTCCAATCTGGCTGCCCTGTTGGCCGCGCACGCGGACCCGCAGTGGGGAGCGAAAATTGTGGCGGTGGGCAGCGATGTGCCCGGCTGCGGGGCGCTGGAGCGGGCAACGCAGGCCGGGGTTCCCACATTCGCACTGTCACTGAAAGACTTTCCCCACCGCGCCCAGTGGGATGTCGCTTTGGCGCAAGCCATTGGCGAACACGAACCCGACATCGTGGCTTGTGCGGGTTTCATGCGAATACTGGGCGATGAAACCCTGGCGCAGTGGGAGGGGAAAATCATCAACACCCACCCCGCGCTGCTGCCCTCGTTTCCGGGAGCCAATCCCGTGCGTGACACCCTGGCGTATGGAGTGAAGGTCACGGGCGTGACCGTCCACCTAGTTGATCGCGGGGTCGATACCGGCCCAATTATTGCCCAGCGCGTCATCCCGGTTGGCGATAATGAAACCCAAGAAGAACTACACGAGCGCATTAAAATCGTGGAGCGCAAACTGATGGTAGATGTGGTGGGGTCGATGGCCCGCTCGGGCTGGCGGGCCGACGGGCGCCACGTGACGCTAAATTCGCCCGTTGCAATTGAGTAGGGCCCGCGGCGGCTGCTGCCCCGGTACCAAATTGATCGTAATGTTGAACAACCCCGCTAGGAGCATAAAGTGACCGCCACCAACCCCCGGCCCATTCGTCGCGCCCTCATTAGCGTTTACGACAAGACCGGGCTCGATGAGCTCGCCCGCGCTCTGCATGATGCCGGTGTGGAGCTGGTTTCGACCGGTTCGACCGCCGCTCGCATCGAAGCCGCGGGGGCGCCCGTCACGCCGGTGGAAAAGGTTACGGGCTTCGCCGAGTGTCTCGAGGGGCGGGTAAAGACCCTCCACCCGCACATCCATGCCGGAATCCTGGCCGATCAGCGCAAGCAGTCCCATAAAGACCAGCTAGCCGGGCTGGGTATCGCGGCGTTCGAGTTGGTTGTGGGCAATCTGTATCCCTTCAGCGAAACGGTGGCCTCGGGGGCGGATTTTGACGAGTGCGTTGAGCAAATCGATATTGGCGGGCCCTCGATGGTACGGGCGGCAGCTAAAAATCACCCGTCGGTGGCCGTGGTGGTGGATCCCGCGCGCTATGACGAGGTGATCGCGGCCGCGGCCGGATCGGGCTTTACTTTGGAACAGCGGCGGGCCCTGGCTGCGGAGGCCTTCGCGCACACGGCCGCATACGACATGGCGGTTGCTACCTGGTTCTCGCAGCAGACTGCGGAAGATCAGATTGTGGATGACGCCGCTGACCCAAGTGCGACCGGCACCTTCCCGGCGCTCACCGGGAGGATTTGGCAGCGCGCGAGCGTGCTGCGGTACGGCGAAAATCCCCACCAGGGTGCGGCGCTATATCGCGAGCAGGAAGCCGGTGGGATTTCCGCAGCGGTGCAGTTACACGGCAAGGAAATGTCGTTTAACAACTATGTCGATGGGGACGCCGCCCTGCGCGCCGCCTACGACCACGCTGAGCCGGCAGTGGCAGTTATCAAGCACGCCAACCCCTGCGGGATTGCGGTGGGCGCCGATATTGCCCAGGCGCATCAGCGCGCCCACGCGTGCGACCCCGTATCAGCGTTCGGCGGGGTGATCGCGGCGAACAGCCCGGTTACCGCCCAAATGGCGCGCCAGGTAGCCGACGTGTTTACCGAAGTGGTGCTCGCGCCCGAGTTCGAGCCCGAAGCGCTAGAAATATTGACCAAGAAAAAGAATATTCGGCTGTTGACGGTCGCCCGCCCCGAGCGCGCCGCCTTGGATTTGCGGCCGGTCTCGGGCGGCCTGCTGGTGCAGGAGACGGACGTATTGGACGCGCCGGGCGATGCGCCGGCTAACTGGAGGCTGGTCGCGGGGGAAGGCGCTGATGCGCAAACACTGGCCGATTTGGAATTCGCCTGGCGGGCCTGCCGCTCGGTGAATTCCAACGCAATTTTATTGGCGCGCGAGGGCGCCGCGGTGGGAATTGGAATGGGGCAGGTAAACCGCGTGGATTCCTGCGCGCTCGCGGTCGAGCGCGCCGGGGCGGAGCGAGCGTGCGGAGCCGTTGCCGCATCCGACGCGTTTTTCCCCTTCGCCGATGGTCTTCAGGTTCTGCTTGATGCTGGCGTGCGGGCGGTCATTCAGCCCGGTGGCTCGGTGCGCGATGAAGAAGTAATTGCCGCCGCTGCCGCCGCCGGGATCACGATGTACTTCACGGGCGCGCGCCACTTTGCCCACTAGACGCCCGTTGCTCGCTGGGCGCGACTTTGCCCACTAGACCGCGTCGCGCAGGCGCTGGGCCGGATCGCGAGCTATGTGCGCGTTTATGCGCGCCGGCCCGCGGGCTAGCAAGCGCCGGGCATCGATCGTGTCGCGGGGGCGATCGGCCGTGAACACCGCGACCAACGCGTCCGATTCGTCAAACCACAGCGCACTCCACGTCTCTTCGGGGGTTCCGCGCAGCTCCCAGCGTGTTCCGTGCTGGGGGGAACCTACCAGGGCAATGTTGTGGCCCAGCTGATTCGAAAACACGTAAGGGGCTGGCTCGGTCGGGATTTCGTGACCAAGAATTGACGCCGCGGCGCGGGCGGGGTCGTTCAAGGCCGCATCCCAGTGCCCGCCGACTACGGGGCCGTGGTGTTTCGAATCGCGGATCGTGCAGTCACCCACCGCCCACAGCCCGGGCAGCGAGGTGCGCTGACTTGAATCCACGCTGACGTGGCCGCTAACTGACAACTTCACGCCGGTCGGCTCGAGCCACTGGACATTTGGTCGCACGCCCACGGCAGCTAAAATCACATCGCCGCGCAGGACGTCACCGGTGGTCAACGTCACGCTCTTGGCATTGGTGGTCGCAACAGTTGCATGGGTGCGCAAATCAATTCCGGCGGCTTCGTACCAGGGAATCAAAAGCGAACCAACCTCTTCGCCCAGCACCGAAAACAGCGGTGCGGCGCTGGCCTCGACCACCGTGACATCGAGCCCGGCTTTAGCAGCTACTCCGCTTACTTCGGCGCCGATCCAGCCCGCGCCGATAGACACTAGCGATTGGGAATCTGCCAGCCTTGTTCTTAAGGCTTCAGCGTCTTGCCAGGTGTGCAGCACCTGCGCACCGCGCCAAGCGGACGGGAGCAAGGCATGTGCGCCCGTCGCCGCGATGACTCCATCGGCTTCAATGCGCCGCCGATGCGTGGTTAAAATCCACTGTTCGCCCTGTCTGGCAATGCCTTGGAGGGGTTCTCCGAGCGCCGCATTGACGGCGACGGCGTCCAAGTCCGCTCCGACCTCATCGCGCAGCCACTTTGGTTCGGTGCGCTCGAGAAGTTCTTCTGACAGGGGCGGTCGGTCATATGGCGCGATGCGTTCTTGGCCTAAAAGGGTGATTTCTCCGGTGAAGCCGCGCTCGCGCAGTTCCATCACACTGCGTGCGCCTGCTAGTCCGGCACCTACCACTACTACGTGTGCAATCGTCACTTTTCCAACTTACAGCGCGGGTGGCTGATTGCAGCGTTCCGGAGTGCCCCAGCACCAGTTGGAGGCGATACGCTCACCTGTGATGAAACCTTCGCAACTGCTGGGACCCGGTGTGGCTTTTGTGGGTGTGGCCGCGGCCACCGCCGTCGGACTCCTGGCTGACGTGCACCTGGCTGCCTGGGTTTTGGCCGCGTTCCTTGTGGTGGGCGCGCTGCTGCGCGTGGTCGTGCCCGAACCCCAGAACTGGGGGTTGAAAGTCCGCTCGCTGCCGGTGGACGTGGCAATCTTGCTGGTAGGCGCCGTTGTACTGGTGTTTCTGGCACAGACGGCGCCGGACCTTTACTAAATCAGCCCCAGCGCCCGCACGGCGTCGCGCTCTTCTTCCAGCTCCGCAATCGAGGCGTCGATGCGCGAACGCGAGAAGGGGTCTATTTGCAGCCCCTCCACGATTTCCCACTGGCCGCCATCGGTGGTGACTGGGAATGAGGTGATCAGCCCCTCGGGCGTGCCGTAGCTGCCATCGGAGCACACGGCCATGGATGTCCAGTCCCCGGCTGCTGTTCCTTGCATCCAATCGTGCACGTGGTCGACGGCCGAGTTGGCGGCTGAAGCGGCCGATGAAGATCCGCGCGCCTCAATAATTGCCGCGCCGCGCTTTTGCACGGTGGGAATGAATTCTTCTTCAATCCAGGTCTGATCGTTGACCACGTCAGCGGCGATCTCATCGCCGATTTCGGCGTGGAAAATGTCCGGATACTGCGTAGCGGAGTGATTACCCCAAATCGTCATGCGTCGAATATTGCCCACGGGAACGCCCGTCTTCTTCGCCAGCTGCGCAATCGCTCGGTTGTGGTCCAGCCGCATCATGGCTGTGAATCGTTCGCGGGGAATATCGGGTGCGTTGTTCATCGCAATCAGGGCGTTGGTGTTGGCGGGGTTACCGACTACCAAAACCTTGGCGTCTTCAGCGGCGTGAGCGTTTAACGCCTTACCCTGGGCGGTGAAGATGGCGCCATTGGCTTCCAAAAGGTCGCCACGTTCCATGCCCTTGGTGCGGGGTCGCGACCCAACCAGGAGTGCAATGTTGGCACCGTCGAAGGCCACATTGGGGTCATCACTGATTTCGATGCTGTCCAGCAGTGGAAACGCGGAGTCGTCGAGTTCCATTGCTACGCCCTCGGCCGCCCGCAGCGCGGGCGTGATCTCCAGCAACCGCAGTTTTACGGGCACGTCGGGGCCCAGCATGTTGCCGGCGGCGATGGGGAAGAGCAGGCTGTATCCAATTTGCCCGGCCGCACCGGTCACGGTAACCGTTACGGGGGCGGGGGTTTCGGTTGGCACTTTTGGTGCGCTCCTTACAGACGATTCGACGGGTAGTTCACTTCGACTGATTAATTCAGTACCACGATGCGCGCAACTCTTGCGCGTTACTTCAACTGGTCCAATACGGCGTTCAACGTCGCCGAGGGGCGCATGACCGAGTCGGTCTTTTCCACATCTGGGCGGTAATAACCCCCGATGTCGACCGATTCACCCTGTACCTGCGCCAGTTCAGAAATAATGGCCTCTTCCTTATCGACCAATTCCTGCGCGATGGGAACAAACCGCTGCGCCAACTCCACATCGGCGTTCTGCACCGCCAGTTCCTGCGCCCAGAAGCGCGCCAACCAGTAGTGCGAACCGCGGTTATCGAGCTCTTTGACCTTTCGCGAGGGCGACTTGTTCTCCAACAGGAACGTGCCCGTTGCGCGATCGAGAGTATCGGCCAATACCTGCGCGCGGGCGTTATCTGTCGCCCCGGCCAGGTGTTCAAAGCTCGAGGCCAGTGCTAGGAACTCTCCGAGCGAGTCCCAGCGCAAGTGGTTTTCTTCCACCAGCTGCTGCACGTGCTTGGGAGCCGAGCCGCCCGCACCGGTTTCAAACAGGCCGCCACCATTGATGAGCGGAACAATGGAAAGCATCTTTGCGCTCGTACCCAGTTCCAGAATCGGGAACAGGTCCGTGTTGTAGTCGCGCAGCACATTGCCGGTGACCGAAATCGTGTCTTTGCCCGCGCGCATCCGCGTCAGCGAGTACTTCGTGGCGGCCTCGGGGGCCATGATTTCAATTTCCAAACCGGAGGTGTCGTGCTCGGGCAGGTACTCCTTGACCTTGGCGATCAGGTTCGCATCATGCGCGCGGTTTTCATCCAGCCAGAACACTGCCGGAGTATTGGACGCCCGCGCTCGTGTAACTGCCAACTTCACCCAGTCGCGAATGGCGACGTCCTTGGTTTGGCATGCGCGCCATAAATCGCCGGCCTCCACATCGTGCTCAATCAGCACGTCACCGGCCTGGTTTACAACCTGCACCTTTCCGGCGCTTTCCACCTCGAAGGTTTTGTCGTGGCTGCCGTACTCTTCGGCGGCTTGTGCCATCAGTCCGACGTTGGGGACGGTGCCGATCGTGGCCGGGTCCAGTGCGCCATTTTCTCGGCAATCATCGATCGTAGCCTGGTAAACACCGGCGTAGGAACTGTCCGGAATCACGGCCAGCGCGTCGGACTGCCCGCCATCCGGTCCCCACATCTTGCCGCCGCTGCGAATCATCGCGGGCATGGAGGCATCAATGATCACGTCGGAGGGAACATGCAGGTTCGTAATTCCGCGATCCGAGTCCACCATCGCCATGGCCGGGCCCTCCTGCAGGGCCTTGTCGAAAGCGGCCTTAATCTCCGCGCCATTTGGCAGACCATCCAGCGCGGGCAAAATCGTGCCGAGCCCGTCATTAGCGCTCAAACCCGCTGCAGCGAGGTCATCGCCGTACTGGGCAAAAACATCGGCAAAGTAGGCGCGCACCGCGTGCCCGAAAATGATCGGGTCCGAAACCTTCATCATGGTGGCCTTTAAGTGCACCGAGAATAGGACGCCCTCTTCTTTCGCCCGCGCTACTTGGGCGCGTAAGAACTCATCCAGGGCGGCGGCACGCATTACCGTTCCGTCCACCACTTCACCAGCCAGGACGGGCAAGTGATCTTTCAACACCGTCACGGCGCCATCAGCACCCACGTGCTGAATCTTCAAATTGTCATCGCTGGGCATAACAACCGACTTCTCATTCGAAAAGAAGTCGTCTTCCCCCATGGTGGCAACGTTCGTTTTTGAATTCGATGACCACTCGCCCATGGAATGCGGGTTCGCCTTCGCAAATTTCTTCACCGATGCCGGCGCGCGCCGATCCGAGTTCCCCTGGCGCAATACCGGGTTTACGGCCGAACCCTTCACGCGATCGTAGCGCGCGCGAACGTCGCGTTCCGCATCAGTTTGCGGATTATCGGGATAGTCCGGAATCGCGAAACCCTGGTCTTGCAACTCGGTAATCGCGGCCTTCAACTGCGGAACCGACGCCGAAATATTCGGCAACTTAATGATGTTGGCGGCCGGGTCATTGACGAGCTCGCCCAGTTCGGCCAGCGCATCATTTACCTGCTTATCGTGGGGCAGATAGTCCGGAAAGAGCGCAATTATGCGGCCCGAGAGAGAAATATCACGCGTTTCAACTCCCACACCCGCCGGCGCAGCAAACGCGCGGATGATCGGAAGGAACGAGTGCGTGGCCAACATGGGCGCCTCGTCGGTGTGGGTGTAGATGATTTTTGCCATGCCGGGGCGTGCCTCCATGCGTTGAGACGGTCGCTGTGCGGCGGTGGCAGCCGCGCACAACTTAATTGCTTGACATCAAGATACCCCGTAGGTCTATAGCGTGCTTGCCCCGCGTTCGGGAGTGGCATGAAACACCTCGGGAGTCGTAAATCCCTGTTCTGCAAACGCCTGGCGCACCGCGGCCTCCACTTCCGCCGCATCGGCTGTATGGACTAGCGCGATCACCGAGCCACCAAAGCCGCCCCCGGTCATGCGCGCCCCCAGCGCCCCGCCCGCAAGCGCCGCATCAACAGCCACATCCAATTGCGGGACCGTCACCTCATAATCGTCCCGAAGCGAGTTGTGCCCCGCGGTGAGGATGGGCCCCAAAGCCGACAACTCGCCGTCCTTAAGATTTTGGACGGCGTCCAGCACCCGAGCATTTTCCGTCACCACGTGCCGCACGCGGCGGGCGAGGATTTCTCCCGATTCGGCCGCGGCAGATGGGGTGTCGTTGGGGTCAGGTGCTTGCGCGTGGGTCTTAAGTGTTTCTAAGGCGCTGGGGAGCTGCGCAGTTGAAATGTGACGCAGCGATGGGACTTTTAAGATTTCGCAGGCGCGCTCGCAGGATTGGCGGCGGGCGCCGTATTCGCCCTCGGTGTGCTGGTGCGGGGCGCGGGTATCGATGACCAGGAGTTCCATTCCGGCCCCGGCCAAATCGGCGGGCACCTGGGTTACCGAGTTGTCGGCAAAATCGATGAACATCATGTGGCCGGCCTGCCCGTGCATGGAAGCCATCTGGTCCATCGCGCCGGTGGGCGCTCCAACATAGGCGTTTTCGGCGCGCTGGGCGATCAGGGCGGCCCGAGTTGGTGCAATTTCCCACGCGGCGAGTTCTTGGAGTGCCACTAAAACTGCGCATTCCAGGGCGGCTGAAGAGGACAGTCCGGCGCCGACCGGCACGTTGGAGTCCAGCACCATGTCCGCGGCCGGTACGTCGTATCCGGCCTCGGAAAGGGCCCAGACCACTCCGGCGACGTAGGCGCCCCAGCCCGTTATGTCGCCGGGCTGGGTGGAAAGCGGGAACGTAACCGTTCCGTGGCCAGTGGAAGTTGCCTCGATCTGGTCATCGCTGCGGGGGCGGGCCGCCACGGTGACCCGGTGCGGTAGTGCGAGGGGGAGGGCGTAGCCCTGGTTGTAGTCGGTGTGTTCGCCAATGACGTTGACCCGGCCCGGAGCGGTTACCTGCACCGGGAAGGAGGGGTCGGCTACACCCGGACCGTCGCCTGGAAACTCAGCGGACACTTCGCTCCTCCTTTGCTTCGTGTTCTTCAACCCGGTGTTGCATGAACTCCCAGGCATCGGCGGCGATGCGCTTAAGGGAGTGTTCCGGAATCCAGCCGAGTTCGGTTTCGATTTTTACTGCCGAGGCAACGAGAGTGGCCGGGTCGCCGGGCCGCCGCTGGATTACTTCAGCTGGAACTTCGTGCTTCGTCACCTCGCGCACTGCCTCGACCACCTGTGCCACGGAGTAACCATCGCCGGTGCCGAGGTTGAAAATCCGGTGCTCGCCCTCTTTGGCGCCGTCGAGGGCTAATACGTGGGCGCGGCCCAGGTCTTCTACGTGCAGATAATCTCGCACGGCGGTGCCATCAGCCGTGGGGTAATCATCGCCGAAGATCTTTACGTCCGGCCGCTCACCAGCCGGAACCGCGAGCACGTTGGGGATCAGATGCGTTTCGGGGTCGTGGCGTTCACCAAACCAGCCCAGGTCGCTGCGCAGCGCGCCGCCCACGTTGAAGTAGCGCAGGCTGACAGCGGCAATCCCATAGGCGCGCGCATAGCTGGTCAGCATGTGGTCGACCGCCAATTTCGATTGCCCATAAGGGTTAATCGGGGCGGGTGTGACGTCTTCGGTGATTGGTGATGTTTTCGGCTCCCCGTAGACGGCCGCCGTGGAGGAGAACACGATGCGCGACACCCCGGCGCTGCGCATGGCTTCTAAGAGCGCCTGCGTTCCGGCGACGTTGGTGTCCCAGTACTTTTGCGGCTCGTCGACCGATTCGCCCACCAGGGACTTCGCCGCGAAGTGCAAAACGCCGTCGAAGGAATCATCGAGCACCTCGCCCGCCTGGGTGATGTCGGCCTCGATGAATGGGACACCGCGCGGCACCGCCGAGCGATGGCCGGTGGACAGGTCGTCCAACACGGTGACCTCGTGGCCCACCGCGCACAGCTGGGCAGCGACGACTGAGCCGATGTATCCGGCGCCGCCGGTTACCAAAACTTTCATGTCAAACCTCCCGCAATCGCGCCGCAACCGCCTCGGGCAGCACGTCCGTTACGAACGCGTCCATGCCCGATTCGGAGCCGGCCAGATACTTCAATTTGTCTTTGGAACGACGGACCGAAAACAGCTGCATGTGCAGCCAGGCCTCTTCGCGATGGGCCGCACCCGATTGCGGGGTGGGCTGCTGATGCCAGGCGGCGATATAGGGCAACTTGGCGTCATAGAGCCGATCAAAGCGACCCAGTACATCCAAATAGAGGGCAGCGAATGCGTCGCGCTCCGCACCGGAGAGTTCATCGATTGTGCCTACCTGGCGCTGGGGCATTAGATGGACTTCGATGGGCCAGCGGGCCGCTCGCGGCACGAAGGCGGTCCAGTGCTCATTGGCGTTGATGACCCGCACGTCCTCCCGCTCGGTCGCCAGAATCGCGCCAAACAGGTTTTCACCGGTGCGCTCGCGATACGCACCGGCGCTGCGCAAGATCCGCTCCGTGCGCGGGGTGACATACGGGTAGGCGTAGATCTGTCCATGCGGGTGTTGGAGTGTGACGCCAATTTCCTCACCCCGGTTTTCGAAACAAAACACCTGTGCCACCTCGGGGCGGGCGCCCAATTCGGCAGTCCGATCCGCCCAGGCATCCACCACAAGGCGGGCTTGTTCTAAGGAAAGATCTTTAAACGAGGCGGTGTGGTTATCGGTAAAACACACGACCTCGCAGCGCCCCACGCCCGCCTTAGTTGGTAGCCAAGGGGAGTTTTCCGCGAGAACTGGAGAGGCGCCGTCCCTAATTAACTCTGCCTTTTCCGATAGGGAGGGAAAGCGGTTTTCGAAGACAACGACCTCGTAGGAAGCAGCGGGGATCTCGGTGTCGCGGCCCGGCGTCGATGGGCACAGGGGGCACTGGTCAGCGGGCGGGAGGAAGGTGCGGGTTTGGCGGTGTCCAGCCATGATGACCCACTCGCTCAGCAGCGGATCAAAGCGCAGTTGGGAGCTCGTTGCCACTTCGGGCAGATCGCGGGGGTCGTTGATTATGCGCTCGACGGGCGCGGGGTCGTAGAAGAAGATTTCGCGGCCGTCTGCCAGGTGGTGGTCTTGTCGATTCATGACTCTCCGTTAGGTGCTGCAGTGATTAATTGACCCCCGGTGCGGGTGAGGGACTGGTTGAGCATTTCTTGGGCCGCGGACGGGAGTTTCGAGTCGGTGATCAGTACGTCGGCAATGTCGAGGTTGCCGATACGTGCCAAGCCCGGAGTGGCCCACTTGGTGTGGTCTGCCAGGACAACAGTGCGCGCGGCGGCAGCGATGAAGGCTCGGTTGGTTTCGGCTTCGCCCAGGTTTGGGGTGGTGTAGCCGGAGTCGGGGTGCATGCCGTGGACGCCCAGGAAGACGATGTCGAGATTGAAGTTGCTCAGCGCGTGAATGGCCAGCGGGCCGATGAGCGCGTCGGAGGGAGTGCGCACGCCGCCCGTGAGGATCACTGACTCTTCCGTTGTGGTGGGCGCGGGACTGAGAACCGTGGCAATTGGCGGGGAATTGGTCACCACCGTGAGGTCGGGAATGTCGCGCAGGAGGTGGGCCAGGGCCCAAGTAGTTGTTCCCGCGCTGAGTCCTATTGCCCGACCGGGCTGGATTAGTTGCTTCGCCGCGCGGGCAATGGCCGCTTTTTCGATTTGGTGCAGGTGTTGTTTGGCCGCGAAGCCGGGCTCTTCAGTGCCTGCGGGGAGGGGGAGTGTGGCGCCGCCATGCACCTTCGAGATGAGCTCTTCGCGGGCGAGCGCGTCGAGGTCTCGGCGAATTGTGACTTCGGAAACCGCGAGTTCCTGGGCGAGTTCGCCAACGCGGGCGGAGCGTCTTTGGCGCAGTAGGTCCAGGATTCTGCTCTGTCGCTCTGCTGCTAGCACGTTGGTTCGCCGTCCAATTCAGTTGTTTGGCGCTCGGGGTTGAAATCGGGTTCGGGTGCGCCGTTTGGGGCGGCGCGGGCCGCGCGGGCCCTCGCTGGTGATCAGTTTTGATCACTTATGATCGTACCTGATTGTTTTTGGGGCGTCGAGGGGTGAGTGCTCGGTGCGGTCCCGGTCTTCGCCATGCGCGGCCAAGTTTTGGTTTCTGCTACTTGAGCCGCGGGCTTTTGGTTTCTGCTACGCGAGCCGCCGGCTTTTGGTTCCCCGCCGCCTCAACAACTAACCTGGAGCGCGTGAGTGTGACAACTGACTTATCTGCCGACAGCACAATTACGCACTGGGTCGTAACTTTGGCCTGCCCCGACCGCCCCGGCATCGTTGCCGCGGTTGCGGGGGCTATCGCTGACCTGGACGGGAACATTACCGAGTCGCAGCAGTTTGACGACCCGGTAAAAAAGCGGTTCTTCATGCGAGTGCAGTTCGAGGCCCAGATCGCGCGCGAGAAGTTAATGGAGTCGCTGGCCGCGGTAGCGCGCGACTTTCAAATGGACTGGCACTTAGATGTGGTCAAGCGCCCAGTTCGCACAATTGTGATGGTTTCAAAGGCGGCGCACTGCCTCAACGACCTCTTATTTCGCCAGCACTCGCAGCGGTTGCCTATCGACGTGGTGGCCGTGGTGGGTAATCACCGCGATCTGGAACACCTTGCGGAGTTTTATGAGGTTCCATTCCATTATGTGCCGGTTACCCGCGACACGAAGGGCGAGGCCGAAGGAGAGTTGCGCCGCTTAATCGCCGAACTCGACACCGAGTTGGTGGTTTTGGCCCGGTACATGCAGATTTTGTCGGACTCACTGTGTTCCGATTTCGCGGGGCGGATCATCAATATTCACCACTCATTCCTTCCCAGTTTTAAGGGCGCTCGTCCCTATCACCAGGCTTATGATCGCGGCGTGAAACTCATCGGAGCCACTGCGCACTACGTCACGGCTGATCTGGATGAGGGGCCGATCATCGAACAGGACGTTGAGCGTGTCGATCACGCGCACGCGGTAGAAGAAATGGTCTCCCTGGGGGAGGACGTTGAGCGCCGAGCCCTGGCGCGAGCTGTGCAGTGGCATGCCGAGCATCGCGTGCTTTTGGACGGCCACCGCACCATTGTCTTTCGGTAATGGCGGTGTCTTCTGGGAGCGCCGGTGTCTTTCGGGAGCGGCGGTGACTTTCGGGAGCGCCGGTGGCTCTGATTTTGTGCGCGCTCAGCTTGAGCTGGCTTGAATTTGCGACCAGGCCGGCCCTGGTGTGGCTCTCGAGCGCTAAAACCTGACACCATAGAGGCATGAGCATCGCGGACCTGAAGATTGACTTAGTTCCCTTGAGCAGCACAGGGGAATTGCTGACCCTGCAGCGCGCCACTTTTGTGGGCGAGGCAATCGCTACCGGTGATCTGGGCATACCGGCGCTTTCACAATCCTATGAGGATCTGCGCGCTGAGCTTCAAGATGAAAACATCGTTCCTGTTGGCGCCTGGATTGGTTCGCGTCTAGTGGCTTCCGTTCGTATTCGAGTCGATGGTGCTCGCGCCGATATTGGACGCCTGTGCGTTGCCCCAGACTTGCAGGGCCAGGGGATAAGTACCGCGCTTCTCCTGGGAGCGGCACCGCTGCTGCCCGAGGGTGTTACTGAGGTTTGGGTGCTCACGCCGCGCGATGACGCGCGTGCAATTGATGCCTACATGGAAAACGGGTTCGAGCATCAATTCGACGAAACTACCGATCGGATTACGAAGGCGCAGTTGCGTAAGCTCCTTGTTCCTGGTGAATGAGTCTTCCGGCTCATCTTCTTTTGCTTCACCCCGCTTGCCCTATTGCTTTACTTCACTCGACGCGTCTTTTCGCTAAGAGCCTGCGTGGAGTCACGCCTCGGTGCTATGAAGCGTAGGCGGTTCGGCGCGGT
This sequence comes from Demequinaceae bacterium, assembly GCA_027322505.1. Classification (GTDB taxonomy): domain Bacteria; phylum Actinomycetota; class Actinomycetes; order Actinomycetales; family JAJYRW01; genus JAJYRW01. The sequence goes on along the minus strand of DAHVRJ010000012.1, from coordinate 301 downwards.
TAGATCCCGCGATTCGGTGCGCTGAGATCCCGCGATTCGGCGCGGTGAGGTCGCGACGGCTCTCCCCAGCTTGATGCTCTGGTGTTCGCGCGGCCTTGCAGCTTGCTTTCGGATTCTTCGAAGGTGATTTGCCTCTGACTTTTGTGAAGTCGTCTCACGTTTGATCCGCATTGTGGATTGGTCTGGTGGGTGGGTGGTTGTGGATCAGTTGAGGTGGGGGTTTGGCGCGGGTTTGCGCGGAAAATCGTTGATTTGACTATTGCTATTCGAACAGGTGTTCGATAGGCTTTGGTTAAGCAAA
>DAHVRJ010000166.1:0-18408 GCA_027322505.1 Demequinaceae bacterium | reverse complement strand
CCCCGCGCCATTGATGCCGCCGAAGACCGAAGCGCATTCGGCGCCGTCCTAAATGATGCAAACCTGCCCGCACCGGCCTACGGAACGGCGGTCTCTGCAGCTGAAGCCCGCAAGATCGCGGGCCAAATTGGATTCCCCGTTCTCGCCCGCCCCTCATACGTTCTGGGCGGACGCGGCATGGAGATCATCTACTCCTCTGAGCAACTCGAGGACTATCTCGGGCGCGAAATGCCGGCCGAGGGTACGCCGCCGAATAAACCGCTGCTGATCGATAAGTTCCTCGATGATGCGATTGAACTTGACGTTGATGCGCTCTATGACGGCGAGGAACTGTTCATAGGCGGAATTATGGAACACATCGAGGAAGCCGGTGTCCACTCTGGCGACTCCGCGTGCGTGCTGCCGTCCGTCACCATTTCCCATCGCGAGTTGGAGCGTATTCGCGCCTCGACTGAGGGCATTGCGCGCGGCGTGGGGGTGCGCGGCCTGATCAACATTCAGTTCGCGCTCTCCTCGGGCGTCCTATACGTCCTGGAAGCCAATCCGCGCGCCTCGCGCACCGTGCCGTTTGTCTCCAAAGCCACCGGCGTCCCCCTGGCAAAAGCCGCCGCCCACGTCATGACCGGCAAGAAAATCGCCGACCTGCGGGCCAGCGGCTTACTCCCAATTAAGGACGGCGCCCAGCTGGCTATCGAACATCCCATCGCCGTGAAGGAGGCGGTACTTCCGTTTAAGCGCTTCCGCACCAAGACCGGCACCGTTGTCGACACCGTGCTGGGCCCGGAAATGCGTTCCACCGGTGAGGTGATGGGCTTTGATGCCACCTTCCCGCTGGCCTTCGCGAAATCCCAGGCCGCAGCTTTCGGGGGGCTGCCCACCTCCGGCAAGGTCTTTGTATCGGTTGCGGACGACGACAAGCGGGCCATGGTCTTAGCCGTATCGCGCTTGGTTTCACTGGGCTTTGAGGTGCTGGCCACCGAGGGAACCGTGGCGGTACTGCGCCGAAATGGAATTCCGGCCCAGCCCGTGCGCAAACTATCGGAAGGGCCCGGGCCAAATGGGGAGCCGACGATCGTGGACCTGATCATGTCCGGCGAGATCGACATGGTGATCAACACGCCATCGGGCCAAGACGCGCGCGCCGACGGATACGCGATTCGGGCGGCCGTGACCGCGGTGGACCGGACGCTAATCACAACGATTGCGCTATTGGGCGCCGCCGTGCAGGCCATTGAGGCGCAGCAGCGCAGCTCGGTGACCGTGCGCTCCTTGCAAGAACACGATGCCGACCGGGCCCAGCGCCAGGAGGCCGCCGTTGCGGCGGAGGTGGGCGCATGAATCGCGGGCTTGGACGCGGGCCTGCTGGAGGAACCGGCGGGCGCGCGAGAGCTGCCGGCGGGCGGGCGGGAGCTAGCCAGGCCGCAGGCCGGGCCACTTTTGGGCAGCGCCTGGCGGCCGCCATGGATGCCCACGGGCCCCTGTGTGTGGGCATCGACCCCCATCCCCAGTTGTTGGAGCGGTGGGGGATTGCGGACGATCTCGACGGCTTGCGCCGCTTCGCGCTCACAACTCTGGAGGCGTTGGAGGGCCGCGTCGCGGGCTTAAAACCACAGTCCGCGCTGTTCGAGCGCCACGGCTCGCGTGGCATTGCTGCCCTGTAAGAAGTGATCGCCGGTGCCCGCGACACCGGTACGCTGTGCATTTTGGATGCCAAACGCGGCGATATTGGCTCCACCATGGCGGGGTACGCCTCCGCCTACTTGGCCGATGGTTCGCCCCTGGCTGCCGATGCAGTGACGCTCTCGCCATATTTGGGGTTTGAATCTCTGGCGCCGGCGCTCGATTTGGCCGCTGGGACGGGGCGCGGGGTATTTGTGCTGGCGTTGACCTCAAATGCCGAGGGCCCGGATCTACAGCACGCGCGCACTGAAACCGGAACCGTGGCCGGCGATATCGCCCGCCAAGCGGGAGCACGCAATGCCCGGGAACTTCATGCCCATCCGGCCGCCGAATTTGGCTCAACCGGACTGGTCGTGGGCGCAACTATTGGCGATGCACCGCGCCGGCTGGACCTGGACCTGAGCCAGGTGCGCGGCCCATTCCTCGCCCCGGGCGTAGGTGCGCAAGGGGCCGGCCCCGCGGAGTTAGCTGACGTGTTTGGCACTGCGCGCCGCGCCGTCCTCGCCTCATCTTCGCGCGGCATATTGGCCGCCGGGCCCGAGCTCGGATCACTGCGCTCGGCTGCTGCGCGAGCGGTAGAAGAAACCGCACGCGCCCTCGATCGGTAGGGGCGACTGCCCGGCGATTTGCCCGATCTGGCAGATTTTTAACCATGGATACGCAAGCTGTCTTGGATTTGATGAAGCACTCTGCCGACACCGTAATTCGGCCTCGATTTCGGGAACTGAGTGCCAGTGACATTCAAGAAAAGGCGCCCGGTGACCTCGTTACGGTTGCCGATCGCGAATCCGAACGCGTAATCCTTGAGGTGTTGGCCAAAGAGTATCCAGATGCCCTGCTCGTGGGGGAAGAGGCTACCGCCGCCGATCCCACCATCCTGGAACGCATCAAGACTGCCGAGCACGCCTGGACCATCGACCCCATTGACGGCACCCGCAACTTTGTAAACGGTAACCCGAACTACGCGGTGATGGTGGGAGAGCTGCGCGATGGCAAGGCCGTGCGCGGCTGGATTTGGCAGCCTGAACACGAGGTAGCCCACATTGCCGAGGTGGGAGCCGGGGTTTACCGCAACGGGGAGAAAATCTCTCGGCCTGCGCCCACAGACCTCACCCAGCTGCGCGGCAGGACCAGCTCCCTGCTGGCCCACACTGGGGACAGCGAAGTGCCCGAAGCCCAGCCCTCATCCGGCTGCGCCGGCGTAGACTACGCCTGGATTTTGGACGACATCATTGACTGGACCGGTTTTCGACATGATTGGCCCTGGGATCATGTTCCGGGCCTGCTGATGATTGACGAAATTGGCGGTAAATCGGGTCGTCCGGATGGCCGGCCCTATGACCCGCGGGTGCGGGAGTATTGGATACTCTCAGCGGCCAGCCCCCACGCGTTCGCTGCCGTAGCCCAGGCGGCTCAGCAGGCTATTGCCCACGCAGGCACTGGTCGCTAGGTTCAATAGACATCGCTTATCGAGCCAATCTGAGGTGGTATGAACGTGGCTTTACCGGAACTGAGTGCTCAGCAGCGCAGGGCTGCCCTCAAAAAGGCAGCAGAGGTCCGACGCGCCCGCTCTGAGGTAAAAAACCGGCTGAAGTACTCCCAAGACTCGCTGTCTCGAGTGATTGAGCAGGGGCAAAAAGACGATGTGGTCGGAAAAATGCGCGTCTCAGCGCTGCTGGAGTCCCTGCCCGGCATCGGCAAAGTCCGCGCCCACGCAATCATGGGTGAAATCGGAATCTCCGAATCCCGCCGCGTACGCGGTCTGGGACCCAAACAGATTGCCGCCCTACTCGAGCGTTTTGAGTGAGCGAAAACATGGCAGTTCGGCGCGGTTTGGCGCCGGCACGTTTGACTGTCCTGGCCGGCCCCACTGCGGTGGGGAAGGGAACCGTTTCTGCTGATGTGCGCAAGCGCTACCCGGATGTGTGGCTTTCCACCTCGGTCACCACGCGTGAGCGGCGCCCCGGTGAAGTAGATGGCGTGCACTACCACTTCATCTCGGAAGCGGAGTTCGCCGAACTGGAACGCACCGGGCAGCTGCTTGAATGGGCGGTCGTGCACGGTAAAAACAAATACGGCACTCCGCGCCAGCCGGTGCTGAACGCCTTGGAATCGGGCCGCCGGGCACTTTTAGAAATTGATTTACAGGGCGCCCGACAGGTGCGGCGCACGATGCCCGAGGCGCGATTTGTGTTTCTCGCCCCGCCCAGTTGGGAAGAACTCACCCGCCGTCTCGTTGGCCGCGGAACCGAGACAGCAGCCGAGCAGGAGCGCCGGTTGCAGACCGCGCGAACAGAAATGGCGGCTGCTGCCGAGTTTGACATCACCATCATTAATGACAAGGTCGAACGCGCCACCGACGAACTCATCGCCGCAATGGGCTAGAATGAGTCTTTGCCAACCAGGCCGGTGGCAAACTTGAAATCAACCATCACGGAGTTAACTAAGTGTCCGGAATTGTTGCCCAGCCCGAAGGCATCACCAACCCGCCCATTGATGAGCTGCTTGAAGCGGCCGATTCGAAGTACGCGCTGGTGATCTATGCCGCCCGTCGTGCCCGGCAGATCAATGCCTACTACTCCCAGCTCGGTGAGGGCCTCCTGGAGTATGTCGGTCCGCTCGTAGAGACCGAAGTACAGGAAAAGGCCCTGTCCATTGCGCTGCGCGAAATTAACGACGGCCTATTGACCTCCACGCAGGACGACACCGCTGGCGACCAGCAGGGTGCCCAGCGCGCCGTCGTCGACGAGTCCGCCGATGTTGAGGTAGACGAGGACCCGTTCCAGGTCTAAGACCATGGATTCTTCCAGTCGTATGCCCAGCCACTACGTGGAGAAGCGCGCTGCGACTTTAGCTGATTCAGCGACCCCCGGAATTGCTCCGATCCGCATCGTGATCGGGGTGGCCGGGGGTATCGCTGCTTATAAGACCGCCCATTTAGTGCGGCTGTTTAAAGAGTCCGGCCACCACGTGCACGTAGTGCCGACGAAGACCGCGCTGGAATTCGTGGGCAAAGCCACGTGGGAAGCCCTTTCCGGTAACCCCGTATATACTGAGGTTTTCGAAGGCACCGACGAGGTCATGCACGTGCGCCTGGGGCGGGAGGCCGACCTTGTCGTTGTTGCCCCCGCCACGGCCGACTTGCTGGCCCGCGCTGTTGGGGGCCGGGCCGATGACATGCTCACAGCCACCTTGTTAACCACTACCAAGCCCGTGCTTTTTGCACCGGCAATGCACACGGAAATGTGGCTGCACCCGGCCACGCAGCACAACGTATCGGTGCTACGCGACCGGGGAGGCGTCGTCCTTAATCCCGCGGTGGGCCGGCTGACCGGAAAAGATACCGGGGCGGGGCGGCTTCCGGAGCCGGAAGAGATCTTTGCAGCCGCCCAGGCAGTATTGCGTGCCAATATTAACGGCGATTCACCCCAGGATTTAGCGGGTTGGAACGTGGCTATTTCTGCCGGGGGCACACGTGAAGCGCTGGATCCGGTCCGATTTTTGGGTAATCGCTCGACCGGGCATCAGGGTTGGGCACTGGCACAGGCTGCGGCCGGGCGCGGCGCAAATGTGCGCCTGATTGCGGCAAATGTCGATTTAGCGACGCCGCACGGGGTGGACCGGCGCGATGTGGAATCTGCCCGCGAGCTGCGGGCCGAAATGGATGCTGCAGCCGACTGGGCCGATGTCGTGGTGATGGCGGCCGCCGTGGCTGACTATCGGCCCGTGGCCAGTGCCGAAACCAAGCAGAAAAAGGCGGAAGACGGCTCAGCGCCAACGATTGAATTGGAGCAAAATCCCGATATTTTGGCGGGTTTGGTCCAGGCGCGGGCCCAAAAGGCTGCGGCAGCCAGCGCCGACCATGCTGGAGTTGGGAACGATGGATCGGATTCGAGCGCTCCGGTTCCGGGACCAGAAATAATTATTGGGTTTGCTGCCGAGACGGGGGATGAAAGCGGTTCGGTCCTCGACCATGCTCGCAAAAAGGCAAAGCGCAAGGGCGCGGACTTACTTGTGGTGAATCAGGTGGGCGCAAACATCGGTTTTGGGAACGTTGATTCGGCCGTCACGGTCTTGACCGCTGATGGGGAAGTGGTGACGGAAGCGGCCGGAACCAAGGACGTAATTGCCCATGCCGTATGGGACGCCATCCATGTCAGACGCCCTGGGTAAAGTTCCCTACGTGACTGACACAACCAACTTGCAACTTTTCACATCAGAATCTGTCACCGAGGGCCACCCTGACAAGATCTCGGATCGCATCTCCGACGCGATTTTAGATGCGCTGCTAAAACAGGATCCTGCCGCGCGGGTAGCGGTTGAAACGCTGGTTACTACCGGATTGGTACACGTTGCCGGCGAAGTGACTACCGAAGCCTATGTGGAGATTCCGGAGATTGTTCGCGAGCAGATTCTGGCCATCGGGTACGACTCTTCCGAGAAGGGGTTCGATGGCGCTAGTTGCGGGATTTCCATTTCAATTGGGCAGCAGTCGCGCGATATTGCCGCCGGGGTAGATAAGGCGCTGGAATCTCGCCAGGGGACGGCCACCGACGAACTCGATTCTCAAGGGGCGGGCGATCAGGGGCTCATGTTCGGCTATGCCTGCCAGGACACGCCAGAACTGATGCCGCTGCCGGCGTGGATTGCGCATCGGCTGGCGGAAAAACTCACTGCGGTGCGCAAAGATGGAACGCTGGCATATTTACGCCCGGACGGTAAAACGCAGGTAACTATCGGGTACGACGGTGATCAGGCGGTGACGCTGGACACGATCGTGGTTTCTTCCCAGCACAGCCCCGAGGTAACCGCGGACCAGATCGCGGCCGATATTACGAAGCACGTAATCGAACCGATTATTGCGCCGCTGGAATTGGACCGCTCCGCACTGAAGATTCTGGTTAACCCTTCGGGCCAGTTTATTACCGGGGGACCAAAGGGGGATGCGGGTCTGACGGGGCGCAAAATCATAGTTGACACCTACGGCGGTATGGCCCGCCATGGTGGGGGCGCGTTTTCCGGGAAGGATCCGTCCAAGGTGGACCGGTCCGCCAGTTATGCGATGCGCTGGGTGGCCAAAAATATTGTCGCGGCCGGCTTGGCACGCCGGGCTGAGGTGCAGGTGGCCTACGCGATCGGTAAGGCTGAACCGGTGGGGTTGTTTGTGGAGACGTTTGGCACGGGCACGGTCCCGGCCACTGACATCCAGCGGGCCGTGCGCGAGGTCTTTGACCTGCGACCCGCGGCGATAATCCGTGACCTGGACCTGCTGCGTCCGATTTACACGAAAACGGCCGCCTACGGTCACTTTGGGCGCGAAGAGCCGGAGTTTACTTGGGAGCGCACCGACCGCGTGGCCGAATTGCAACGGGCAGTCCAAGAGATCTCGGAGTAATTTTTTAAAGGAGGTACACCGTGGCCCACGAGCAGCAAGACGGCGAGCAACTCTCGCTCATTGCGCCGCCCACGGTGCCCGCCCAGAAGACCAAGCGCCCGGCTGCGCACGAACCGGCCGAAGTTGATCCGATAGCCGAGGTTGTTTTAGACCTTCCACTGGCGCACCTGGACCACACCTTTGACTACCTCGTGCCAGTCAAATTCGCTGACGCCGCCCAGCCGGGAGCGCGCATTTCGGCGCGGTTTGGTCCGAGGGACGTCGATGGTTTCATTGTCGCGCGGCGTGAGCGCAGTGAGTATTCGGGGCGCCTGATGCCCCTGCGCCGCGTTATTTCGCCCGAGCCGGTGCTGCCGGCGCGGATTTTACGGCTCGCACGGGCAGTGGCTGATTATTACGGGGGCACGCTGGCTGATGTGCTGCGGCTGGCAATTCCGCCCCGGCACGCGCGTGTTGAGAAAGAGACGGCTGCCCAGTTGGCGGCGCAGCACGCGGGCGAGGAGGCTGACGCTTCCCCTCCGCCACCCCCCGAACCTGACGCCGAGCCGGATTATGGCGACTGGCCCGCCTACGTTGGGGGAGGGGCGCTCCTGCGACGTTTACGGGCTGGCGAAGCGCCGCGAGCCATCTGGCAAGCTCTCCCCAACGCAACGGACGACGGCGCGGGAGAGGCCGTCGAGTGGCCGCGCGCACTGGCGATCGCGGCCCGCGAGACACTGAGTGGAGGGCGCGGGAGCCTGCTCATCGCCCCCGATGCTCGCGACGTGGACCGGCTCATGGCTGCATGTGCCCAGCAAGGGCTTGACCCGGTTCGTTTGACCGCCGACCAGGGCCCCTCGGTGCGTTATAAATCCTTCCTAGCGGCGCTGCGGGGGCAAGGGCGCGTGGTCGTGGGCACGCGCGCGGCCGTGTTTGCTCCGGTAAAGGATCTGGGCCTCATTGCTATTTGGGATGACGGCGATGAGAGCCTGGCTGAACGACTAGCCCCCTACCCGCATCCTCGCGTTGTTGCACGACTGCGCGCCGAACAAGAGGGCGCGGCGGTAGTTATTGGTGCTTATTCTCGTTCCGTTGCCTCCCAGCAGTGGCTCGAAGAGGGATCGGCGCGCGCAGTGATCGCACCCCGCGATGTGGTGCGCTCCCGCGCCCCGCGCGTTCGCACGCTGCGCACCACCGATCAGCGCCAAGCCGGCGCCGTCGCACCGGCGCGCATCCCCAGCGAAGTCATCACCGTTGGGCGCCGCGCTTTGAAATCCGGCCCCGTGCTGGTGCAGGTACCGCGCGCCGGATATGTCCCCCGCGTGGCTTGCGCGCAATGCCGCGAACCTGCGCGCTGCACGGACTGCCATGGGCCGCTCTCGCTGGATGATTCCCAATCGGTACCCAGATGTAACTGGTGCGGGCGAATTGGAGGCTGGGCGTGTCCGGAGTGCGACTCGACGCAATTGCGCTCCGTAGTGGTGGGTTCCTCGCGAACTGCGGAGGAGCTGGGCCGAGCTTTTCCTTCGGTGCCGATTACGCTTTCGGGCGGCAGAGCGCCGTCCGTTATTGACGAGGTTGATGCCAAGCCGCGCATTGTGGTGGCAACGCCGGGAGCCGAACCGATAGCGCCAACTGGATACGCCGCGGCGGTTATTTTGGATGCCGGAATGGCAAGCGTCAGTTCTGATTTGCGCGCGGGGGAGGAGGCGCTGCGTAGGTGGCTTGCGGTCGGGGCGTTGGTGCGGCCCGGGCCGGAAGGGACCGTGCTGCTAGTGGGGGATGGGCCGCCGGTTCCAACTGAGCATTTTGTGCGTTGGGATCCGGCCGGATTTGCGCAGCGCGAGCTGGCGGACCGAGCGGAATTGGAACTGCCTCCAGCCGTGACGACAGCCACTTTGACCGGGGAACACGATGTGGTCGTCGCAGCACTGGAACGGTTCTCCGCCCCGAAGGGCGTCGAAGTTTTAGGCCCAGTGCCCTCAGAATTTAACGACGACGAGGTGCGGGCGATCGTGCGAGGGAGCAAAGCCGAAGACGGTGCGGCGCGGGAAGCGTTGGCTCGGGCGCTGGCCCACCTGCAGGCGACGCGTTCGACCCGGAAAATGCCCGGTTTGCTGCGTGTACAACTTGATCCACCCGAGCTGGTGTGAGGGCGCGCCCTAGACTGGTTGCATGCGCTTATTGTTCGCCGGAACTCCGGATGTTGCTGTTCCTTCCTTTCAGGCCCTGCTTGATTCGGAGCACGAGGTTGTTGCGGTTTTGACACGCCCGGATGCGCGGGTCGGGCGGGGGCGCAAGCTTCGTCCCTCACCGGTGGCTGAGGTTGCGCAGGAAGCCGGGATCGAGGTTTTGAAACCGACCTCGACGCGCGATCCGGAACTCGCGCAGCGCATCAAAGAATTAGCGCCGGACTGTGCCCCGGTTGTTGCCTATGGCGGGCTGTTACCCAAAACGCTGCTCGACTTGGTGCCCCACGGCTGGATTAATCTGCACTTTTCGCTGCTGCCGCAGTGGCGCGGCGCGGCGCCCGTGCAGCACTCGATCATGGCCGGAGATTCGGTGACCGGGGCGAGCACGTTCGTTATTGAAGAGGGCCTCGACACCGGACCGGTGCTGGGCGTTTTGACCGAGGAAATTCAACCCGAGGACACTTCGGGGGATTTATTAGACCGCCTGGCAAATGCCGGTTCGCACTTGCTGGTTGCCAGCATTGATGCCATTGCGGCCGGACATGCCTCACCCCAGCCTCAGTCCACCGAAAATGTTTCGCACGCCCCCACGCTCCATCGCGCGGACGGGCGGGTGCGCTGGGAAGACCCCGCGATAGCAATTGACCGGCGCATCCGCGCGTGCACGCCGGCCCCAGGCGCGTGGACAACACTGCCGGACGGCACGCGATTGGGCTTGCGGCCACTAGCGGAAAACCACGCCAAGCCCGAAGTTGGCGCATATGACCTCAGCGCCGGTGAAATCCGGGTCGAACGCAACCGCGTCGTGGTTGGAACCGGTTCAACCCCCGTGGCACTGGGCGAGGTCGTCCCCGCGGGTAAGCGCGCCATGGCCGCAGCCGACTGGGCCCGCGGTGCCCGGCTAGCGGAAAACGCCCACCTCGGTAAAGGAGAATCAGCGTGAGCGAAGCACGAGGCGAACGGTCCCGGCGTGGTGATGATGCGCCTAGACGCGGTGGAGCCAGGCGGCGGGGAGGGCCGCGCGGCGATAACCAGCGCTCTGAGAATCCGCGGCGCCGGACTCAAGGCACTCGAGGTGGAGCGCGGCGCTCCGCCCAAGCGCCATCCCAGCGCTCTAGGGTCTCTGACCCCAAGCGGGCCGTGGCATTTCAGGTGCTGCGCCAGGTGCGCGAATCGGACGCGTACGCGAATTTAGTCTTGCCAAACCTGCTGCGCGAGCGGCGCATTACGGGCCGGGATGCGGGCTTTGCCACGGAACTTACCTATGGAACGCTGCGCATGCAGGGTCGGTACGACGCCATAGTTGGGCTGGCAGCAGCCCGTCCGCTTGCCGATATCGACCCGCCAGTTCTGGATGTTTTACGGCTGGGAATTCATCAGCTTTTGGCCATGCGCGTTGCCGAACACGCGGCTGTGGCCGAGACCGTGGCCCTCGCCCGCGAGTATCTCGGAGTGGGTTCTTCGCAGTTTGTTAATGCAATTTTGCGCACCGTCAGCCAGCGGGACTTAGATGAGTGGCTGGAGGCAGTTGCGCCGAAGGATCCGGATGCCAACGCGGCAAAGTTGCGCGAGATATTTGCCGTCCGCCACAGCCACCCAGTCTGGATGGTTCGAGCCCTGCGCGAAGCACTTTTAGGCCACGGCCGCCAAGCCGAAGAACTCCCAGCACTCCTTACAGCTCATAATGAGCCGGCAGCCGTAACGCTCGTGGCGCGGCCCGGGCTTTCCGATCGTGGTTCATTGCGCGACAACCTTGCCGAACGCGGTGTGGAAGCCGAGTTTGGAAAACTGGCACCGACCGCACTAACTTCACCCCGCGCCGTCCCAAATTTGATCCCCGAAGTGCGCAATGCCACAGCCGGAGTGCAGGACGAGGGCAGTCAGGTGGTTGCGCTGTCGCTAATTGCGGCCCAACCAGTTGCGCCGGGGGAGCAGTGGCTGGATCTATGCGCTGGCCCGGGCGGGAAATCCGCGTTACTAGCCTCAATAGCGGGGCAAAATGACGCGCACCTAACCGCGGTGGAGCTGCATGACCATCGCGCGGAACTAGTGCGCCAGGCCACTGCGCCATCGCAACGGTTTGTGACCGTGCGGGCGCAAGACGGGCGCGAAGTGGGCGAAGAAGAACCGGGCAAATATGACCGCGTTTTGGTTGACGCCCCGTGCACCGGAATGGGTGCCTTGCGGCGGCGGCCAGAAGCACGGTGGCGACGCACGCCCAATGATCTGGCGAACCTAACTCCGTTGCAGCGCGAACTGTTGGATTCTGCTTTGGCGGCGGTAAAACCAGGCGGCATCGTGGCTTATGCAACCTGCAGCCCGCATCTGGCGGAAACCATCGTCGTGGTCGAAGATGCGTTGCGGGAACACCCCGAATTTGAACAGCTTGATGCTCGGGAGGTTCTAGCCGGCATCGCGGCGCAGGCAGTTGCCTCTGGTGTAAATGCGCCACCGCGCGATCCCACCGAGTTCGGCACCGGCCCGGGCGCGCAACTTTGGCCCCACAGTCACGGCACCGACGCTATGTTCCTGGCCCTGCTGCGCCGCCGCGAATAGGCTCGAGTCTCGCCTGGTACACGCGCATGCTTGGTAGGCTCCCCGAAAAGTGCGGCTTGCGTCTAGACTGCAAATCGTGACGATTCGGATTAGCCCCTCAATTTTGTCAGCTGATTATGCGCATTTGGGTCGAGACTTAGAGTCCATTTCCAATGCCGACATGGTGCACGTCGACGTGATGGACGGCCGGTTTGTTCCCAACATCACGATGGGACCAGTTGTGGTCGAAGACGTAATACGTGCCAGCCCGGTCCCCATCGACGCGCATCTTATGGTCTCCGAGCCGGAGTACTGGGCGCCCGTGTTTGCGGAAATGGGCGCCGCCTCCGTGACCTTTCACACTGAAGCAACCACTGCGCCGATTCGCATCGCGCGGGAGTTGCGTGCCATGGGCGCGCGGGCCGGAATTGCGGTGAACCCCATCACCCCGGTCGAGCCGCTGCTGGAGATCCTTCCCGAGATTGACATGATTTTGGTGATGACGGTCGAACCTGGATATGGCGGCCAGTCGTTCCTACATCACACGCTTGACAAGATCCGGCTGGCCCGGAAAGCCATTACGAACCACGAATTGGATATATGGCTCCAGGTTGATGGTGGCATCGGCGATGACTCGATTGAAATTGCCGCCGATGCGGGAGCGGACATGTTCGTGGCCGGCTCCGCGGTGTTTGATCACGAAAACGCGGCCGAGCGCGTGGATGCGCTCCGCGAAAAGGCCAGTCTTTCTTCTAATAAGTAGCACGCTCGCTTAACCAGAGTGCGGTTCAACTGACAAAAACGCGGCCTGCCCAGGTCATTGAAGACCGGGCAGGCCGCGCAACTATGTCTGAGTCTTCGCGGATTTACGCCTGACCGTAGGGATTTTCAGGATTCTGCGGGCCCGCGGGCGGCGCAGGAGGCTGCTGGGGGTACTGCTGACCCGGCTGGCCCTGTTGCTCCGGCTGGCCCGGAGCGGCCGGTGGCTGCTGGGGGTACTGCTGCCCTGGCTGATCCGGCTGCGGCGGATGCTGCTGATCCTGCTGCGCAGGTGGTTGCTGCTGATAACTCTGCGGCGGGTAGGGCTGCTGGCCTTGCTGCCCCGGCTGCGCAGGCGGTTGCTGCTGATAACTCTGCGCCGGATACTGCTGGCCCTGTTGCCCGGGCTGCCCAGGTTGTCCGGGCGCCGCGGGAGGTTGCTGGTATCCCGGTTGCTGCTGGGTGTACCCCTGCTGCTGATACGGCTGGTAGCCCTGCTGCTGATACGGTTGGTAGCCCTGCTGCTGGTATCCCTGCCCCGGCGCGGGACCGGCGGCCTTGACTTCAACAGTCATCTGCCAAATCGCGACTCCGAGCCATGCCAGACCGCCCAGGAGCGTGAAATACAGCCCGATAGCGGCGTAGCGGTTCATGTCGACTATTCCGGTCAGCGACACAAGCGCGCCCAGCACAATCAAAATGATGCTGGTCACCTTGGTCGGAATCTTCGGTGCCATGAACACTTCGGTTCCCAGTACCAGGGCAGCCAGCCCCAAAAGCGCGAGGATCAAAGTGATTACGCCATCACCTTCGACGCCAAGGACATTCATTCCATAAACGGAGACCCACGGAAGAAACGCGGCGATGAACACCACGGCCATGGCGCCAGCGGCAATTTTTTGCTGCAGAGTTAGCGCGTTAATTTTCATGATTAAAAGCCTAACGGTTATGGCGGCCAGTTGTTAGCCGACTCGACTTAGCACAGGCCCGCGTTTAGCGAGCCATCGCTGCAAAGCGCTCAAATCAGCGCTGTTCTTGCAGCTTTGAAATCTCTTCCAGCACGGCAGCCGTCGCCAAGACCGCTTCCATTGCCTCGGCGCCCTTGTCTTCTTTCGAGCCTTCCAGACCGGCGCGGTCCAGCGCCTGCTGTTCGGTATCGACGGTCAAGACTCCGAAGCCAACCGGCACGGTGTGACGCAGGGCCACCTCATTCAAGCCGTGCGTGGCGGCCTGGCACACATAATCAAAGTGCGGAGTCTCACCCTGAACCACCACTCCGAGCGCCACCACGCCATCCACGCCCGATGCAGCTGCGGCATCGGCTGCCACTGCCAGCTCAAAGCTGCCCGGAACCCGCACCACATCCACGTCGGCGCCCGCCGCCTCGCCCACCCGCAGGGCGCCGGCGACCAGCCCGTCCATTATCTGGGTGTGCCACTGCGCCGCGACCACGATCACGCGGCGCTTCCTTCCATGGGCATCCGCGCCCGAAACCGCTAGTTTTGGTGCACCTTCACCGGCCATTATTTGGCTCCTTCTGTTTCGTATTTATGCCCCAACCGCTCCGCCTTGGAGCGCAAATAACGATCGTTATGCGCCCCCACGCCCACATAGAGCGATTCACGTTTTTTAACGGTAATTCCGTGTGCTTCTAGCTGCGCCACTTTTTGTGGGTTATTGGTCAGCAGCGTGATGTCATCAAGTCCCAAGTCCTGCAAAATCGCCGCCGCCGCCCCAAAGTGACGCGCATCAATGGGCAGCCCAAGTTCTAAATTTGCGTCCACCGTGTCCAGGCCGGTGTCTTGCAGGGCATAAGCAGCAATTTTCTGACTCAAACCAATGCCGCGCCCCTCATGTCCGGACAGGTAAATCACGGCCCCGCCCCGCTCCGCAACCAGGCGCATCGCCTGATTTAACTGCGGGCCACAATCACACCGAAGCGACCCCAGTGCATCCCCGGTCAAACACTCCGAATGCACCCGCACGACGCGCTCCGAATTCGCGTGATCAGCCACCAGCGCTAAATGGTCCACACCAGCCATCTCGTCGTGATAGGCAATAGCGGTAAAGGTGCCGTGGGCAGTGGGCAAAATCGCATCCGAAACCCGCGTCACGCGTGAGGTGCTTGCAATTTTGGACGGCGCCCCGTTCGCAACACCGTTCCCGCCACCGCAGGAGGAAGCTACTCGATATTCGGCCAGCTCCTCGATGGTGAGAATCGGCAGGTCGTATTCGGCCGCCAATTCATGCGCAGCATCAGCCCGCATGACCGGACCGTGGTCATGTACCAGTTCACACAGCAGGCCCACCGGAGGCAGGCCCGCCAACTGACATAAATCAAGTGCCGCCTCAGTGTGGCCCCGCCGGGTAAGAACACCGCCCTCTTTTGCCCGCAGCGGGAAAATATGGCCCGGGCGCCGTAAATCCGTCGCATCGCTTTGCGGATCGGCCAGGACCCGCATGGTCCGCAGCCGATCGGCAGCCGAAATACCCGTCGTGATGCCGCGATCGGCATCGACACTAATTGTGTAGGCGGTACCGTACGGGTCCTGGCTGTCTTGCACCATGGGCGGCAGCGCGAGCTCATCAGCGCGCTGATTTGTCAGCGGCACGCACAGCACACCCGAGGAGTGGCGGATAGTCCACGCAACCCACTTTTCCGTTGCGGTAGCCGCCGACAAGATGACATCAGCCTCATTTTCCCGACTGGCGTCATCCAAAACGATGACGGGTTTTCCTTGCTGGAGCGCCGCGAGCGCTGCTGAGATTTTTTCTTCGATACTCATTTCACAAGCCGTTCTACGTATTTGGCAATTACGTCGACCTCGATGTTTACTTTGTGACCCACTTCCAAAGACCCGAGCGTGGTTTCGCTCAGCGTGGTGGGAATAAGCGATACGCCAAATGCGGTGGCATCGCCTGCATCTTTGACCTGGGTCAACGTCAGTGAAGTGCCGTTGATGGCAACGGAACCCTTGGGGACTAAGTAACGACCAACTGCAGTGGGAATAGTGAAGGAATACTCACTCCACCTCGCGGCCGGTTTAATGGCCGTAACTTCGGCGATCCCATCAACATGTCCCTGGACAATGTGCCCGTCAAAGCGCCCGGAGGCGGGCATCGCTCGCTCCAGATTGACCCGATCACCGGCCTTGAGATTGCCGATCGTGCTCACGCGCAGCGTTTCCGCCATCACGTCAGCGGTGAAGTCTTCCGCCGTGAACTCGGTGACCGTCAGGCAGACGCCGTCGACGGAAATCGAGTCACCATAGGCGATGCCTTCCAGCGCGCTGGAAGCGGTAAGCGTAATGAGCGCGGCTTCGTCGGTGTTGCGAACATCGGTGACGGTCCCGATGTCAGTGATGATTCCAGTGAACATCTAGATGGTTTTCCTAACTTTGTAGCTGCCAGGTCCCCGGCACGGCCGAAGCGAATTTCTGCTTTGGACCGGTGAGGATCTGCAGCAGATCCGGTGCTAAATCTAAAAATTCTTGCCGCCGCCAGCGCGGTGCCTGTGAAATATTTGCAACGCCAAAATCACGCACCACGCTGGGACCGGCGCCCAGCAGCACGGGAGCTAAATAGTGGTGTACTTCGTCAACGAGCCCGGCGCGGAAAAATTCCGCCAGTACGGTGGCCCCGCCTTCAACCACTATCTGGCGCAGCCCGCGGGCAAAAAGCTCCTGCAATGCGGCGCCGATGTCCTGGGAGCGCATTTGGATCAGTTCACCGCCGGTGCCGCGCAAACGCGCACCCGCAGGTATTTCTCGCTGGCCCAGCACAACGCGCCGGGGCTGATAGGAGGTCCGGCGCTGAAGTTTATGCGCCGCGTCGAGTCGAGAGTCGTCAACAAGGCGGACCGTCAAAGAGGGGTCATCGGCCAAAACGGTTCCGGTTCCAACCAAAATCCCATCAACTTGCGCGCGTACCTGATGCACGTGGTGGCGCGCGGGCTGCGAAGTGATCCAGCGGCTTGAGCCATCGGCAGCGGCAATGCGCCCGTCTATGCTGGTGGCAAATTTTGCAATCACATACGGCCGCCCCCGCGTCACCGCGCTGGTCCACGGCAAAATCAACCGCTGCGCTAATTCCAGTTCCAACTGAAAGTCTGGCGCTAATTCTTCGGGCCCAAACACTTCAACCCCGGCGGCGCGCAACTGCGCCGCGCCGCCGCCAAACCCACTGGGGTCGGCGACTAGAAAATAAACCCGCGCGATGCCCGCCGCAATTAAGGCGCCGGCGCAGGGGGGAGTGCGGCCGGTTTGTGAGCAGGGCTCCAGCGTTACGAGCGCCGTTTTACCGCGCAGGTCGATATTGGTGGCGCGCGCCGCCGCAATTGCGGCGGCCTCCGCATGAGCTGAGCCCGCGCCCTGGTGATGGGCCGCAATCAAAACCGACCCGGCGTCGTCCAAAATCAAACAACCCACCTGCGGGTTGGGGCTGCACACCGGACCGGAGGCGGCCTCGGCGAGTGCCTGGCGCGCTAGGGAGGCCAGTAGCGACTGGCTAAATACCTGGGTGTGTGTCACCGCAACCTCCCGGAACGAAGCTAAAACTAAAGCTCCGGGGAAATGCGGTATTCGCGATGAACCCGTTCGGGTTATACACAAATCGCGGGCCGATCTGATTCGGCTCGCGGCGCGCTGCTCCTACCATCCGGACTTTTACCGTCGGTTCTGGAGTTTCACCAGATCAACCGATTACTGGATGTAATCGGGTCGTGGACTTTCACCACCGGCTCGGAGTTTCACCGACCCCGGAGCACGCACTTGCACTCCCATCATGCCATACCTCTAGGCTTAACTACCGTGAAGACCTTCGAAGAACTGTTCGCCGAACTTGCGGATAAGGCTCGTACCCGCCCCGAGGGGTCGGGAACCGTTAAACAACTCGACGCCGGCGTCCACGCCATTGGTAAAAAAATTGTCGAAGAGGCCGCCGAAGTTTGGATGGCCGCCGAGTATGAATCGGATGCGGCCGCGGCGGAGGAAATTTCCCAGTTGCTCTACCATTTGCAGGTCATGATGCTTGCTAAAGGTCTCGACCTCGAAGACGTCTACCGCTACCTATGAGGAACACCATGCTGCGCATCGCCGTACCCAATAAGGGCGGACTTTCTGAGCCGGCCGCCGAAATGCTGCGCGAAGCGGGCTACCGCCAGCGCAGTGACCGGCGCGAACTCGTGCTCGTCGATGAAGCCAACCAGGTTGAATTTTTCTTTCTGCGCCCTCGCGACATCGCCGTCTATGTCGGTTCGGGCACCGTGGACGCCGGCATTACGGGCCGCGATCTGTTGCTCGATTCCGAGGCACCGGCCGTGGAACACTTGGCGCTGGACTTTGGTGGCTCCACGTTTCGGTATGCGGCGCCGCGGTCCAAAATCAATTCGATCTCGGAGTTGAACGGCAAGCGCGTGGCCACCTCCTATCCGGTTCTGGTGGCTAAGCATCTGTCTTCCCACGGCGTCACGGCCGATGTGGTGCGCCTGGATGGGGCCGTTGAAACTGCCGTGCGCTTGGGGGTGGCCGAGGCAGTTGCGGATGTGGTCTCTACCGGCACGACGCTGCGCGCGGCGGGTTTAGAGATTTTTGGGGACCCGATTTTGCACTCCGAGGCCGTACTGATTCGCCGCACCGGCGCCGAATCGGAGGGGCTTGAGACACTCACGCGCCGCCTGCGGGGCGTCCTCGTTGCCCGACAATACGTGCTGATGGACTACGTGGTGCCGGCCGACCTGATGGAAAAGGCCGTCGCGGTCACGCCGGGGCTGGATTTCGACCCCGTGCGTGGTGCGCGGACCCTGCGCTTTTCTTATGCCCGCGCCACCGAGGAAATCGAGGAAGGGCTTCACCGCCTTGCAAATTTCAT
>DAHVRJ010000159.1:0-3511 GCA_027322505.1 Demequinaceae bacterium | reverse complement strand
CGTTTCCCGGTTTCCGTGTTACTTTTTCGCCGCGCCTACTCACTACCCAGAGTCCGCCCGCCGCGCCTTTTCGCGGCAATTCCGCCCTGAACTAGTCCCGACGCCCCCAAGCAACGAGATTTTCACGTAGCGCAACGTCATGTCGCAAAAGACCAATGGCAGTTCTCTATCAGGACTTCAGTGACAGTTGATGTCTCAGCGCATCGGTTACAGCTCGCATTTTTGTCTGCTATCAACCTTCGACGATCGTGTGATCGTCAGTTATGAATGACCTCATCAAGCGCTGCAAGGATTTCTTCTTCGAGAAGTGGGGCAAATGAAGTGGCAAACTCCTCGGTCAAATGGTGTGCATCGCGATATACGACAGTGTTTCCGATCACTCCCGAACAGACATCCTCATCGCAGAAAATGTCGCTGAAGTCGACGAAGTGCACATTTTCTGGCCGAGGTTCGAGAGCCGCTACAGGGTCTGATGGAGAAAGCAATTCGGAGCGGGGCTGGTCACACTGCGTGTGGTCGTCCATGTTTTTAGCTAGACAGTCAAGCCAGTTGGTCTTCGAGCGGGGGTTGTCGCGAATTGCTAGAACTTCGATGTCTAGTTCCTTAAGCTCCCTCCAACGCTCGAGATATCCATCTGGAACATGCTCATCCTCCGCACGACCACGCGTGGAAGTCATAATCACAAGGTCTGGCGGGGACTCCTCCAAGTGAGCGAGAACTTTCTCGTTGAACGCTAAGCAGGAGGGCAAAGCCTCTTGGGATGTAGGCGGATCCGTGCTGAAGAGACACGCACTCTTCGTCATGGAGGTCGCTTTCCATCCATGCGATTTCGCGATTTCGCTAATTGTCGGTATCCAGTGTGCTGAATGACTACCGCCAATTACTGCGATCGTTGGCGTGCCGAGAATGACCTCATCACCTTCTGCACCGATCTCACATTCAATAATGTCGCTTAAACGCTGATTCTGGTGGCAGCCGTTTTCGTAGTGTAGAGGCTTCGATTCGGTTATGGACAATAAGTCAGGATACGGATCGCGTTTGTGGTCAGCCGCGTCCCAATCAGCATCGACCCTTGCCATCGCACCGGGATAATCAGTGGCCAGAGCCTCAGCGTCAAACTTCGGGTGTCCTGCTCCGACGTTTTTGCCGGCGAAAGCCGCCGAAACAGATACCGCACTCACACACAACAGCGCTATGGTCGCCGGTCGAAGAACGCGCTTCCGGTGGCTGTGCGCCGATTTCTGTTTCGTCGGGCGCTTTCCTCGTAGCGGCGTTTCAATAAATTTCGTCGATAAAATCGCTAAAATAAGCGAGAGCACCATGATGGCGATGCCTGACCGCGGGCCGATCACTTCGCGTCCGGTGTAGTGCTTGTAAAAGATTAAAATTGGCCAGTGCCAAAGATAGAGGCCATAAGAAACGCCGCCGAGATACGTCAGAGGCCGCGATCCGAGAATCTTTGTTGCTGACCATCTGCTTTGTGAGGGACCAGCAAGTAGCACCAGCAGCGCCCCGGTGACTGGGACGAGTGCGATGTACCCCGGGAAGGAACTTCCGACCGAGAAAGTAACCCCTAGGAACACGATGGCAAGCAGGCCCACCCAACTAAATACCACGCGCACGGGTTCAGGAATGCGCGGAATTTTGGCACTTATAAGGGCAAAAAGCCCGCCTGCTGCAAATTCCCACACCCGCGTTCCCGTATGGAAATAGGCAACCGGTTGATCCGCGCTGGTGTAATACACCGAAAACGCGAAAGAGAAAACGAACAATAACGCAAGGGCAACGCCAAGAGTCTTGCGGATCCGATGCGCACCGAACAGTAAAGCGATCCCAAATACCAGGAGCCAAATCAAATAGAATTGCCCCTGTATGGACATTGCCCAGAAGTGCTGGACTGGGCTTTGAATCTCTTCGCTTGCGAGGTAGTCGGTAGCTTTTGCGATGAGCGCCCAGTTCTCAAAGTAGAGTGTCGAAGCGAAAATCTCTCGAAAAGTTGCCACGCGCTGCGTTATCGGAATAAGAATGTGCGTTCCGATCATGACAACTATTAAGACCGTCAGCGCGTTTGGTAACAGGCGCCTGCCTAGTCGAGTTAAGAATGCTCCGGGCTGAATCGTCCCGCTTTTCTCGACCTGTCGGAGAAGCGAACCAGTGATTAAGAAACCGGCTATGAGGAAAAATACATCGACCCCGCCGGAGACGCGGTCAAGAAAAATGTGATAAACCATCACGAGTGTTGCTGCTACTGCACGCAACCCCTCGATCTCTGGCCGAAACACGCGCTCATCATTCAGCGCAAAGTTTTTGGACACGGGGCTACCGAACCTTTTGAAAATTATTAACGAAAGACTCTTAGGCAGCGTATCGAAGCCGAAATTTTCTTAGCCCGCGCTCTACACCAATTCCCACGCCCGCACGCCACCGGCGATTCCCGCGGTGTTGGGAACGATCACCACATCGTCGCCGAGCCGCTCCAGAATCGTGGGCGTAATGCGCCTGGAGTTTCCGCCACCCAGGTACACCCGGTCCCACAAAAACACTGGCCGCAGCACTTCGACCACGTGGCGCACCCGTCGTGACCACATGCCATTTCCCAGCCGCAGCCGCTCCGGTTCTCCAATAAACGAGTCATAGGTCACCCCGCGGCGCACCGGCGCGTGGGACAGCTCTAGATGCGGCGCCAACTGACCGCCGTTGAAGTGGGCGGACCCCAGTCCGGTCCCGAAGGTTAAAACCAACTCAAGCCCGGTGCCCGCAATTACGCCGGCCCCGTGAACTTCGGCGTCGTTCAATACCAGCGCGGGTAAACCGAGGGCCGCTTCGACAGCCTTTTCCATCGCAAATCCGGCCCACTGCTCAACCAGCTCTGGCAGCACGCGCGATCGCGGCCCGGCTTTCGTTACATAGTGGGGAGTTTTAATAACCACCCCGCCGCGAATCATCCCGGGCATCCCCAGCGTGAGCCGGTCGGCTCGCGGCAACTGTTCTCGCAGGTGCGTGACCACTTCCACCAGTCGCTGCGGCGGAAGAGGGTAGGGCGTCGGAATCCGCACGGGGTGGGCGTGCATCGTCCCAGCTGCGTCCAGGACGGAGGCCTTAATCCCGGTGCCCCCGCAATCGACGGCTAACGTCATGGGATCTGTATCAGGATTTTCCGTCGCAAACACCGGGTTGCTCATGGAAAATA
Source organism: Demequinaceae bacterium (assembly GCA_027322505.1). GTDB lineage: Bacteria > Actinomycetota > Actinomycetes > Actinomycetales > JAJYRW01 > JAJYRW01. Next base: position 321 of record DAHVRJ010000159.1, on the reverse strand, counting down.
CCGTAGCGGGCCGACTAGGCTCCTTCATGATGCGTATTCGGTTAGACATTCGCTATGACGGATCCAACTTCGCCGGCTGGGCAATTCAGCCGAATTTACGCACGATTCAGGGCGAACTTGAGGCCGCCTTGGGCAAAATTTTCCGCATTGACCCGCCCCGCCTGATCGTGGCCGGCCGCACCGATGCTTCTGTGCACGCCCGCGGCCAAGTCGCGCACTTTGATATTGCTCCCGAAACGTGGGGCTCCGTCGTTGGCCAAACCCGCGCCGGTCAACCACCGCGCAAGCCCGAGGCCGCGCTACTTTCCCGCCTCCGCGGGG
>DAHVRJ010000151.1:0-14718 GCA_027322505.1 Demequinaceae bacterium | reverse complement strand
GCCCGCGGGTTGGAAGGGGTCGGCAAGGCCGGTCCAGCATGGCCCGCGGTTAAATCCGAAGTAATAAAGGAATTAGCCATGACGAACACCAATTGGGCCTTTGAAACCCAGCAAGTCCACGCCGGTCAGACACCTGATCCGACCACAGGAAGCCGGGCGCTTCCGATCTATCAAACGACGTCCTTCGTCTTTGACGACACCGACCACGCCGCGGCCCGTTTTGGTCTAACTGATCTGGGCCCGATTTATACACGGCTGAACAACCCAACGCAGGAAGTCGTCGAAAACCGGCTCGCTGCCTTGGAAGGCGGCGTTGGCGCGCTCCTGCTGGCTTCGGGGCAGGCAGCCACCACCTTCGCGATTTTGAATGTGGCTGAGGCGGGTGACCACGTGGTTGTTAGCTCCAGCCTGTACGGCGGGACGCACAACCTGTTCAAACACACGCTGCCCAAGCTGGGGCTGAAAGTCTCGTTCGTTGACAACCCCTCCGATATTGAATCCTGGCGCGCAGCGGTAACACCGGAAACCAAAGCGTTCTTTGGGGAAACAATTGGTAACCCGGCCGGCGACATCCTCGATATCGAGCCGATCGCCAACCTGGCCCATGAAGTAGGCGTCCCGTTCATCGTTGACAACACCATCGCCACCCCCTACGCGCTGCGCCCGATTGAATTCGGGGCAGACATCGTGGTTCACTCAGCCACCAAGTACCTGGGCGGGCACGGTAATTCCATCGGCGGCGTGATCGTCGATTCCGGAAACTTCGACTTCGGCAAATACCCCGAGCGCTTCCCCGGCTTCAACCAGCCCGATGCGAGTTACCACGGGCTGACTTTCGCTAAGGATTTAGGCGCGGAAGGACCATTCGGCGCGAATGTCTCGTTCATTTTCAAAGCTCGGCTGCAACTGCTGCGCGATCTGGGCGCCGCGATTTCCCCGTTTAACGCATTCCTAATTGCGCAGGGCCTGGAGACGTTGTCCCTGCGCGTGGAACGTCACCTTGAGAACACCGCGAAGGTGGTTGATTTCCTTAATGCGCGTCCCGAGGTTACGTCGGTAATTTGGGCTTCCCAGCCCGACTCTGACCAGTACGCCAAGGCGCAAAAATACACGCCGAAAGGTGCGGGCGCCGTGATCTCCTTCGAGATTGAAGGCGGCATCGAGGCGGGCAAGAAATTCGTGGACGGCCTAAAGCTCCACTCGCTGGTGGCCAACATCGGCGATGTGCGCTCGCTAGTCGTCCACCCCGCCTCCACCACGCACAGCCAACTCACCCCCGAAGATCAGCTTGCCACCGGCGTGACTCCCGGACTGGTGCGCTTGGCCGTCGGGATCGAAAACATCGACGACATCATTGCGGACCTTGAAATTGGGTTCGTCGCGGCGAGGAGCTAACTGTGAGTATCGGGCACTGGAATGCTGCAGGGAATCAAACTGACCCGGTAAGCCAAGCTGAAAGCCGCAGCGGCAGTGCGAATCCGCAGGCTCGGGCGGCTTTGGCGCCCCTGCGACCGCTGGCTCCCGCGCCGGATCGCGCGCCGGTTCCCGCTTCGGCGGCGTGGCGGGAAGGCGATGAGGTAGGACGGCGTCAGTTCGTCTCCGTAGGCGACCTCACCTTGGAGTCCGGGGTAGTTTTGCCCGATGTTGTTGTTGCGTATGAAACCTGGGGCCAGTTGAACGCTGATCGCAGCAATGCGGTGCTCATTGAGCATGCTTTAACGGCTGATTCGCACGTGGTCGGGCCAATTGAGCCCGGCCACAACAGCCCCGGCTGGTGGGAAGGCATTGTCGGGCCCGGGCGCGCTATTGATACCAATAAGTGGTTCGTTATCGCCACCAACGTGCTCGGCGGTTGCCAGGGAACGACCGGGCCCGCATCACTTTCCCCCGATGGAGCCCCGTGGGGCGCGGACTTTCCGCAAGTAACCGCCCGCGACCAGGTGCTGGCGGAAATCGCGGTAGCCGATGCGCTCGGAATCGAACAGTGGGCGCTGGTGGTCGGCGGTTCGATGGGCGGAATGCGCGCGCTGGAGTGGGCCATCATGGAGCCCGAGCGGGTTAAACGGCTGGGAGTTTTTGCTGCTCCGGCTCAAACGTCGGGTGATCATATTGCCTGGGCGGCCCCGCAGTTAGCGGCGATTCGGATGGATCCAGCTTGGAATGGGGGCCAGTACTACGACGCGGAACCGGGACATGGCCCGCACCACGGGCTCGGTATTGCCCGGCGCATCGCCCACACCACTTATCGCTCCTCCCATGAACTCGATACGCGCTTCGGGCACCAGCCCCAGGGCGAGGGCGACACCCTCGTTGCCGGCCCGACACAGGAGCGGGGCCGCTTTGCAGTCGAGTCATACCTGGACCATCACGCCGATAAGCTTGCGCGGCGTTTCGATGCGAACTCTTACATCGTTTTGACCGACTCGATTCTCAGTCACGATGTAGGTCGCGGGCGCGGTGGTGTGGCGGCGGCGTTAAAGCGCGTCACCGCGACCACGCTGGTTGTGGGCGTGGACACCGACCGCTTGTATCCGGTGGCGCAACAAGAGCGCATTGCCAACGGTATCTCGAGCGCGCTGCCGCTTGAAGTGATCCGTTCCCCCTACGGCCACGATGGATTCCTCATTGAGGGCGACCAGGTCGGTGGACTGCTGCGAGGACTGCTAAGTGAGGAGGCGTAGGGCGCGTTTAATACCCGCAACCTGGCTCTGATCGTGCTTATTAGGCAAGATTGGAACCGTGCCTGACTCTGCAGCCTCCAGCGCGTCTGACTCCCGCGGTACCCCCAGCGCGCCCGATTCAGCCGCTGCGCCGCCATCGACCATTACCTGGCGACCCGACATTTTGGGAGCGGGTTATTTCGCTGCTGAAATGACGCTCGCTGAGGATGAAGAAGGCCCAAACTGTGCCACTCTCGTGCGTTACCGGCCGCGGCGCTGGCGGTGGCTGGAACGTAAAACTGTCGTGCTTTACATGCACGGCTGGAACGACTACTTCTTCCAGCGTGAACTTGCTGAGTTTTGGCACGAGCAGGGCGCGGCCTTCTACGCGATCGACCTGCGAAAATACGGCCGCAGCCTGCGCGAGCACCAAACCCCCGGCTTCATTACCGACCTGGCCGACTACGACGAAGAAATTAAACTCGCCCTCGCTGCGATTCGCCAGCGCCACGGGGAAGATGCCCGCATCGTGGGAATGGGCCATTCCACCGGCGGACTCGTTTTGTCATTATGGACGGCACACCACCCCAAAAATTTCAGCGCACTTATTCTGAACTCACCGTGGCTGGAACTGCAGGGCTCGGCTTTTTTGCGCACGCTCGCCACTCCCATGATCAGTCAGCTGGCGAAACTAAACCCCAAGGCGGAGCTGCCCAATATTGATCCGGGATTCAGCGCTCGTACGATGCTCGCCGAATTTGGTGGGGAGTGGGAATATAACCGGCAATGGCGGCCCACCCCCATGTTTGAAGTGCGCGCGGGTTGGCTCAAAGCAATTATGGCCGGCCACGCCGCAGTTGCTAACGGTCTCGACATCGATGTCCCCATTTTGGCAATGTCTTCCGCCAAGAGCCATATTCGGCCGCGCTGGTCCGAAGAAATGCGCTCCGCCGACATTGTTTTAGACGCAAATTTGATCGCCGAGCGCGCCCTCGCCTTGGGTCCGCGGGTAACAGTAATTCGGGTTGCGGGCGGGCTCCATGACCTGGTGATGTCACGGCCCAAAGTCCGGGCGTGGGTCTATGACGAGATCGCGCGGTGGTCGCGGGCATATGTGTGGTGAACGACTACTAGGGTAGCCAGCAGCACCGTCTTTCCCAGGCCGACTATTTGAATCGTCGCCTCTTCAAGTAAAGGACCGCATCCACATGTCTGCGAGCGCTCAGCGGGAGACTTCTTCGTTCAATATTGTTGTCGTCGGAACCGGCTACGTCGGCCTGGCTAATGCCGTTATTCTCGCCCAACACCATCAGGTGACGGCAGTAGATATTGACCCGGTTCGCGTCCAGCAAGTAAATGATCGCGTCTCACCCATTATTGACGCTGACGTGAGCCACTACTTCGAAAACGTCTCACTGAATCTCACCGCGACGGTCGAAGCAGCCCAAGCCTACGCCGAGGCAGATTTTGTAATTGTGTGCACGCCCACCAATTATGATCCAGACACGAACTATTTCGATACCTCCACAGTTGAGTCAGTTATTGCCGAAGCTTTTGCGGCGAACCCGGCCGTAAATGTTGTGATCAAATCAACTGTTCCGGTGGGGTTCACGGAAGAAATTCGTGCGGAATACCCCGGGCGCACGGTAATTTTTTCCCCGGAATTTTTGCGCGAGGGCAAGGCGCTGCATGACAATCTGCATCCGTCCCGGATTATTGTGGGCGACTCCGGCGCTGCTGGTCGGGCGTTTGCCCAAATCTTGGCCGATGCCAGCCTCGATGCGGATGTGCCGGTGCTGTTTACCGACGCGACCGAGGCCGAAGCGATCAAATTATTTTCCAATACCTACTTGGCGCTGCGGGTCGCGTACTTTAATGAACTAGATACTTACGCCTCGGTGCGGAATCTGAATTCCAGTCAGATCATTCGCGGCGTAAGTCTTGATCCGCGCATTGGGGATCACTACAACAATCCGTCTTTCGGTTACGGCGGGTACTGCCTTCCCAAAGACACGAAGCAACTTTTAGCCAATTATTCGGATGTTCCACAAAATCTCATCTCGGCGATAGTCGATGCGAACCGCACTCGAAAAGATCACATTGCCGAAGAGGTAATCCAGCGCGACCCCGAAGTCGTCGGAATTTACCGGCTAATCATGAAGGAAGGCTCCGATAACTTCCGTGAATCAGCCGTCCAGGGCGTCATGAAGCGGGTCAAAGCTAAGGGAATCACCGTTATTGTTTATGAACCGGAGCTAAAAGACCCCGAGTTTTACCATTCAGAGGTCGTCACCGACCTCGACGAATTCAAACGCCGCGCTGATTTGATTATCGCAAACCGCCGCACCGATGAACTTTCCGATGTGGCTGACAAACTTTATTCGCGCGATTTGTTCACGCGGGACTAACGAAGTTCGCAGCTGGCTCCGCTCCGGCGCTGAGCGGTCAGCCGCGCCTCGATACCCGGCCCGGCTCCGCTCCGGGACTGAGGGTTGGCAGCGAATTAAAAGAGCCCGGTCAGAATACTCTGACCGGGCTCAAATATTTAAAACACTAGTTGCAATTCATACGCGTGGATTGCAACTGGCTGTTTAGAGAGGCGTTACGTTCTCCGCCTGCGGGCCCTTGGGGCTCTGCGTTACGTCGAACTCGACCTTCTGGTTCTCTTCGAGCGTACGGTAGCCATCAGTTGTGATAGCTGTGTAGTGAACGAAGACATCCGCGCCACCCTCATCGGGTGCTACGAAGCCGAAACCTTTTTCGGCATTGAACCACTTGACTGTACCTGTAGCCATTACAAACTCCTCCAGGAGTAATTGGGCACCGACCGTCGGTGCCGCTCATTACGGTGACCGTTCGTCCGCTCCAGAAGGAACTTGCTGCCAGGTAAGCCCGGCCATGCTTAGACGTGCGAGGCACTGCAATTACGGTCACTAGCCTAACCTGATTCCTAGTGCAGTGTCACTCCCAAAGTAATTTTTGCTGGAATTCACTTTTGGCGGGCCGCCGCAATAAACGCCGCAATTTTTGCCGGATCTTTAATTCCGCGTTCCGCCTCAACGCCGGACGAAACGTCCACACCCCAGGCCCCTGATTCTTGTACGGCACGCCTGACGTTCTGCGGGTTAAGTCCCCCGGCCAAAATCCAGCGGCCCGTAAGGCGACTTTTTAAGGGTCGATAATCCCAAGACTGACCCGAGCCCGGCTTCGGAGCATCAACGATGAGCAGCTCCTCGCCGTAGGCCCCCACCGCCAAAGCCGGGGCGGTAGCCGATACCGCCCGCACCAGGGGGAGACCCAAATCTGCCAGTGCCGCAAATTCAGCCTGCGGGTAGGCGCCGTGCAGTTGGATCGCTGTAATCCCCGTTGCAGCGACCGCGGCTTGGACTTCTTCCGCCGTTTCCCCATGAAAAACCCCCACCGTGAGCGCGGCGCCCTCAATCTGGTTTGCAACAGCGCGCGCTTGCTCCCAGGAAATTTGCCGCGGGCTCTCCGTCAATAAAACGCCGATGGCATCCGCGCCACCTTCAAGTGCCGCCGCGACATCGCCGCCCCCGCGCAGCCCGCAAATCTTGATGAAGGGGCGCTGGTCTGGGCTGGTAGTTGGCATGCTCACGATTCTAGTCCTTCCAAGGGGATGCACCTGGTGTGAACCCGCAGCTGCTCCCGAGGGGACTGACGTCCCAGATTGCCTTGATCATTTGCATTTATGCTCAAATCACAAGACCCCATGAGGAGTTCTTTCCTCAGATTTTAAGGAGCACACCATGGCACGCACGTACGTCGTCACCGGCGCAGCATCAGGGATCGGTGCCGCAACTGCCAAGCAGCTGCGCGATGCGGGGCAGAATGTAATCGGAGTGGATCTAAAGGGCACAGATATTGATGCCGACCTGTCCCATGCCGCCGGGCGCCAAGCCATGGCTGATGCGGTAGCCGCCAAGACCGACGGCAAAATCGATGCCATCGTCGCCGTTGCTGGCGTATCGGAGATGTCACCCCTGGCAATCAAGGTGAACTATTACGGGATGGTCGCCACGCTTGAACTCCTGCGGCCCATGCTCGCCCAATCCGACGCCCCACGAGCGGTAGCGGTTTCCTCGATGGCGTCTTTCCAACCAAATGACGCCGAGATTGTTGAAGCATGCCTGACCAAGGATGAAGACGCCGTCCTTAATATTGCTGAAGCGCGCGACGAACAAGCACAACAGTTGATGTACGCAACGAGCAAGAACGCGTTCAACCGCTGGCTGCGCAAGGCAGCGCCCTCCCCCGAGTGGGCGGGAGCGGGAATTCCGTTAAATGCGATCGGGCCCGGTGTTGTTCTGACACCGATGACCACTGACCTGGTTGGTTCCGATGAGGGCCGCGAATTGCTTTCGGAAATGGTTCCCATGCCGCTGAATGGATACATGCCGGCCGAGGCGTGCGCCGAGCTGTTGGTGTGGCTGAGTTCGGAAGTCAACACCCACCTGTGCGGGCAAATCATCTTCATGGATGGCGGCTCGGACACGGTTCTGCGGGGCGACCAGGCCTGGTAGAAGCGACTACGTATTCACTCCGTGCAGCCTTATGCCGCCCACAGCGGTAAAAGGCTGCGCGATTCGTGCGTAGGCTGCGCGATTCGCGCGAACTAGGGTGATTCGCTCGAAAAAGTGATCAGGCCAGCGCTGAACTGATTAAGTTTTGTTGTCAGGCGCCGGAATCACGCCGCGGGCGACTTTCGAATGCACGCGCTCGCGCGCCCACTCGATCGCATCGCGTGTGTCAGAGAACACGTAGCCGTTCCGGTAAATATTTTCCGCTACGCCAAGCGCGCGCAAAATCGCGTCATGGACGCGAGAGGCCCCTGAAAGCGCAACAACAACGCCGCGGCGCTCCAAATGGTCGATCGCTTCGCCCAGTAGGCGGGCGCCAGTTGCATCTAGGTTTGTTAGGTACGACAGGCGCAAAATCACCACTTTTACTCCGCCCACATCGGTAAGGCGCATCAGGAAGCGGTTGGCTGCCGCAAAGAAGAGCGGTCCCTCGAGGCGGTAAGCAACCACGTGTTCGGCAAGGAGGGCAGCTTCTTCTTCGGAGTGGTCAGATGAATCTAGCGGAACAACTTCGAGCTTGGCGCTGTGCGCAATTGATCGCAAAGCCAGAATGATCGCGACGATTACACCGGCGACAACGGCGATGACGAGGTCGAGCATGACCGTCACCACAAAAGTTAAGACCAGGACGAAAGCGTCGCGCTTGGTAGCGCGAGATAGGGCCAGTATTCCGCGCATGTCAACCATCCGCACCGTCGTGGCCAGTAAGACGCCCGCGAGTGCGGCGAGCGGAATATGGGCGACTAGGCCACTTAAGAAGTAGACGACGGCGGTAAGAATCACCGCGTGTGAGAGGGCGGCGAGGCGGGTGCGAGCTCCCGCGCGGACGTTAACCGCGGTGCGCGCGATTGCGGCGGTTGCGGGGATGCCACCAAATACGGGCGAAATGAGGTTCGCCAGGCCCTGCCCGAAGAGTTCACGGTCCGGATCGTGGCGCTCCCCCACGCGCATGCCATCGGCGACCGTTGCTGAAAGCAAGCTCTCCAGGCCGGCCAATGCCGCAACTGCCACGGCTGAGGGTAACAGCGACTGCACCATCGAGATGTCGATGAAGTCTAAAGTCGGCGCGGGGATTCCGGCGGGCAGTTGGCCAATTGTTTCAAGGGAAATATCACTCATCGATATCGCTACGGTTGCAATAACGACGGCGATGAGCGAGGCCGGCACCCCGGGCCAGTATCGCGCACCCAGCAGCATCGCGGCCGCTACGGCGAGCGCCAAGATCAGCGGGATGATGTTGGGCGAAGCGATAAATTTCTTGACCGCATCAATAGCGACTTCCCAGACCTTCTCGCCGTCGGCGTCCTCAATTCCCAGTGCGGCGGGGAACTGCTGCAACGCGATGACGACCGCGATTCCGGCGGTGAATCCTTCGATTACGGGAAGTGGAAGAAATCTAACGAGTCGGCCAAGGCGAGCGGCCGCGAGAATGATGAGGATGATTCCGGCCATCACCCCAACCAGGAGGACGCCCGGTGCGCCGTGGGATGCAACTACCGGGACCAGCACAACGGTCATTGCCCCGGTCGGGCCGGAGACTTGGAGGTTTGATCCACCGAAAATTGCCGCGACGGCGCCGGCAACGATGGCGGTGATCAGTCCTGCTTGCGCGCCCATCCCGGAGGTAACGCCAAAAGCAAGCGCCAATGGAAGGGCAACAATTGCCACAGTCAGACCCGCTAGGAGGTCCACCCGCCAAGATTTACGGGCGGGAGACCAATCGCTTATGCGCGGGAGTAATCCTGTGAGGTTTTTTAACAAAGCTCCTTTTTGTTTCAATTTTTTACTACAAAGATCCCTTCATTGGAGACGGAGAAATGCACGGCGGATAAGTCCGGAACAATAACGTCGGCGGGCAGGTCCGCGCGCTCGTGCGTAATTTCGACGGCGAGAACTTTCATGCCAGCAGCGTGCCCCGATTCACAGCCCGCTGGCGCGTCTTCTACGACCAAGCACTGACTGGGATCAATGCCCATTCTTTCAGCGCCAAGTAGGTAAGGCGCCGGGTCGGGTTTGCCGATCGTTACATCGTCGGCGGTAACCGTCACCGCGGGAACGGGAAGTTCTGTTGCGCCCAGTCGGGCATCAGCAAGGCCTCGACTGCAGGAAGTCACCACGGCGCAGCGATTAACTTCCCCCAGTTCAGTCAGTGCCTTTAGAGCCCCGGGCAGCACCTCGATCCCTTCCAGATCGTTCGTCTCAAGTTCGGTCACGCGCTGCAGAGCGGCGGCTTTTTCATCCGCGCTGCGGTCAGGCAAAAGCCGCTCGACTAATTGCTTCGCCGGGACACCATGGAATGCCCCCATCCGATCAACGGAAGACCCGAATTCCTCAGAGACGCGCGCCCATGATCGATTAACTGCGTCAATGGAGGAAATTAGCGTTCCATCAAGATCAAACAGCACGGCGGCAAACTTCTGCCCGAATAAGTCCATGCGTCTAGGATCTCATGGCCCCTAAATTTGGCGGCATGCTGCTGGTTTGATCGCTTGTTATCAACGTGGGTCATGCTTTCTCGTCCCGTGGCGGCTTGCATGATCAATAGTTTTTCTGACCAACCACAAACCTGCGGTGTGCTCATCAAATTTGTTTTCGACCACTCCTAGGACGAAAGGTTCCGCTTCAAGCGCTGGGACGTCCTGCAAAACAATCCCATGTAGATCGAGATACATCACTGAAGCCAGCCACGCTGTCCGCTTGTTTCCATCCAAAAATGGATGTGCACTGAGAAGCCCGTGCAGAAGCGCTCCTGCTCGCGCATGCACCGTGGGATACGGCGTATATCCATCGAAAGTGTGCATCGGGCGCCCCAGTGCTCCCTCAAGCCGCTTTGGATGCACTAATAAGTGAGCATCGCCTGTTAAAGCCTTATTGAGCGAGACAATTTGGTCAGGCTTAAAGCAAAGCGTCACCGGGCAAGAAGTTCTAAAGTTTCCTGCCAGCGAATCATTTGTTCCTGCGCAACCGCAGCGAACAAGTCGTCATCTACGTGGCTCTCCTCCAAAATCGGCCGCTCAGGTATCGCCTGATCACAACTTGCCTTCTTGGAGTAATAACGCAACATTGCCGCTGGTGATATTTCAGTATTCCGGCCTAACGACCACGCTTCAATCCACGGCTCTTCGCTGTGCGTTAAGGCTCGTAGTTGCGCGCCATTCATCTTCCCGTAAAAGCTAGCCACCGCGTCAGTGATAGCTCGTTCGTTTGGGCTTAGAGCTGATGGGTTTCCTTGCCATTCGGCAAAAGGCGCGTACCTGTGGTGCGCCCAGACGTTGCGCTCTACGGGCCCATCGCTCCATGCCTGTATGGAACTGTCGAATGCGACTTCACCCGTCCACGCGAGCGACCAACACTGAACGTAATAAAGCAACTTCTGTATCTGCATCCGGCCAGTCGTCAAGGACCCTTTGTGAAAGTAGGCCGCGAAATCAAATGCTGTAGCCATTACCTCCACCTTCTTCCTGCCTGTAAGCCGCCCGACTCTTGCTACCCCAAGCGCTGGATTATAAACATTCTACGTTACACCACGCCAGGCATGAAATGATCGAGACTTTCTTTAACTCAATTTTTAGTAAGGAATATCAGGAAACTTTGTAATACTTAGGCGAAGGATCGAATTTGTGCAAAGACGGATCTCTTTAAAACAAGTCCCAATTCCTGCCAACGCGCCCATCAGGAGCAGATTGGCTTCCATCGCCGCGATCTGCCGATGGCTGCGCTTCGAGATGGCTAACCTAATGGCTCACTATTGAAAGCCTAATCTCCCAAAACTGTGGAGCCGCCTGTCGGAATCGAACCGACGACCTTCTCATTACGAGTGAGACGCTCTGCCGACTGAGCTAAGGCGGCGGGCTCGCTGGTACATCGCAGGTACACAGCGATAAGCCATCGTGAAGTCTACATTCTCCCCCGCGGCCATCCAAACGCGTCCCCGGCTTCGAAATTTAAGCAAAATTTAAGACCAGTTTAAGCACTCAGGTATACACTGACGCATTCCTTCCGCGCCGAATTCAAAAACCTCGAATTTCGGCTAGAATCCGCAGAATTTTGGGAGATGCCAGTGCTCAAGCGCAACCGCCTAATGGTCTTGTTCATAAGCGCAGCGCTCAGTGTCGGAACTCTTAGCGCGTGTGAAGAAACTGACTCTGACATCGGCGCGCAAAAGCAACCGGCTGAGACAACAGAAAACGACGCCGCTGTCCCGGAGCCGGATGATCCGCCCGAACCGGAAGGTGAAGAAGATGCCGAGGAGCTAGCCCCCGATGACGGCGATGAGGTAGACAACTCGGCTACTGATGGCAATGAAGTAGGTGCCTCGGAAGCCGATTCCGATGACGGGGATGCGACAACGCAAACAAACTATGACGCCCTCCCCACCACGGTGTGCCCCATTGATGTGCCAGCACCGATGGCTCCGCACGCTTTGGGCTCCGAGGAACCCGGGGACGGCGACCAAATCTATTGCCTCGCACACGTCACTGCGAAGGGCGATCCGGTCCATCTATATGAGGACGTAACGGAGCAATTTAAGGGAATTGGCGCTGAGCAACTGGAGAATAATCCGGATCCCGACCCGCGCGAACCGGGCAGTCTTTCCATCCAGTCCTGGCAAGTCGATGCCGATCATGAAGTCATCGTCAACATCACGGCTGTCAGCCTTACCCAAAACGAGCTGGTCTACGTGGTTCGCTCCCCGCAGCGATAAGGACATTTAAGGAAGCTATGAGTACTGCAAACAAAACGCGGAGCACAATCGTGGTTGCCTCCGCACTGGGCCTTGCGCTGGCGGCAACTGGCTGCGCCAGCATTGGTGATCGGATGGGCGAGTTCGCTTCAGAAAAGGTCTCGGAAAAAATTCTGGAAGAAGCCACCGGCGGGGACGTTGACATCAACATCGACGCCGAGAGCGGGGAAGCGGCAATCTCCGTCGATACCGAAGACGGCAGTTTCGCGTTAGGGGCAGGAACATTCACTGAAGGCTGGCCGGATGGACTGGTCTACCCCGATGACTATCAGATTGTGTCTTCAATTCGGTCTTCCACCGAAGATGGCGTGGCGCTGACCACCATTCTCGGCACAGACGAAGATTACGATTCACTCGTTGCAGGTCTGCTTGCCGCCTACGAATCTGATCCGCGCTTCACCCAGCGCGATGAGCCCCAAGACATGAAACTGGGCGAGCTGCGAACCACTAGCGTGTATTACGAGGGATCAGACTTCGATTTGATGCTCATGCTTTCGCAGACTCCGGAGACCGAAATGCCCTGCAGCATCACCTATATCGTGTCGCTGCCTAACTAGCGCACCTTGCTGAATCGGGCTTAATCGATCTGAACCGCCTGCGCCGAACACCGGCAGCGCTTCCCAAGCTGCCCACCTATCCCTCGCAAGTCGTATCAGCGGGAGGCATCTGGCCGTTGATTAAATAGTCGTCTACTGCGGCAGCGATGCACGTGTTCCCGTTGCCGTAGGCAGTGTGGCCATCGCCATCAAAGGTCAACAGCGTGCTGTTTTCTAACTGCTCGTCCATCGCAACGGCCCACTCATATGGCGTGGCCGGGTCCCGCGTTGTACCGATAACCAAAATTTCATCCGATCCCGCGGCCGCAATCGGGGCCGGAGTGCGTTTAGCGTCATAGGGCCATTGGGCACATGAGGCACCGCCGTAGGCCAAAACCGGTCCAAAGAACGGCGAAATTTCCTCTAGTTCCGCCGCGTCTTTCCGCATCGCATCCACATCGGGATCGGGACTGTAATCCAGGCAGTTGATTGCCGTAAACGCCTCAGTTCCGGGTATGTAGGTGCCGTCTTCCTCCCGGTCGGCTGATAAGTCGGCAAACGATAGCAACATGGCACCATCGCGCTCGCGCATCGCCGCACCCAGTGCCATGGTGAGCATGGGCCAAGAATCACGGGAATAGAGCGTGACAATCAGCCCGGACATCGCAAACTCGCCATTTAGATCGCGAGCACTATCGTGCGTTGGAAGCGGATGATCATTTAGGTCCTCGAAAAATTCCTGCAGCTCATCAAGCGCTGAATCCACCGAGCCTGAAAGCGGGCATGCTTCGCGATCCAAGCAGTACTCCAAATACGCCCGCATCGCCCGATCGAAACCGCGGGCTTGCCCCGCGCCAACACCCTCGTAGTTCAAACTCGGGTCCAATGCGCCATCAAATACCACGCGCCCGATCCGCTCCGGGAACAACTCTGCATACGTCGCACCCAGGAATGTTCCGTAGGAGTACCCAACGTAGTTGAGTTTTTCATCCCCCACGGCGGACCGAATAATGTCCATGTCACTTGCGGAGCTGACCGTGTCTATGAACTCCAGTCCCGGGCCGGTATTTTCTTCACACTTTGCCGCATACTCGCCAGCCTCCTTGATGAAGGCTTGCATTCCGGCATCGGTATCCAGGTCAAAGGTCAGCGCGCGACGCTCATCGCGCTCGGTATCGGTCAGGCAGGAAACTGCCGGCTCAGATTCCCCCACGCCCCGCGGGTCAAAGCCAATCACGTCATAGTGCTCCATCACGTCGGCCGAAAAATACAGGCCAATTGAATCGAGCATGGTCAATCCGGAACCGCCCGGCCCGCCGGGGTTCAGTAGCAGCGACCCCAGCCGTTTATCCGGATCCGTCGCCGCGCGCCGCCCCAGCGCGAGCGTGAAAACGTCATCTTCCGGATTGTCATAATCCATCGGCACTTCCAGCGTGCCGCACTCATAATTCTTTCCGCAGTCCTCCCACTCAATGACTGCGTTGTAATAGTTCGCCAGTTCCGCCGGCGCGTCCTCGTCGGTGGGCGCGCTTGGCCCACTCGGTTCGCTGGTGGCGTTGGAGTCTTTCAGCTCATCAGCCGGATACTTGTCCGTCACCTCAGTGGGGCCAATGCAGGCCGACAAGATTAAGGACGTCGCCGCGACCCCTGCCAGCCATCGCCATCTTTTCGCGGACTTCTTAGGCGGGGGTTGAGATTCACTGCGGGCGAGGTAGGTGGCTTGGGGCGTAGTCACGTAAATAACCTATATCGATTCGAGATTTTATTAAGCAGCACGCTGCGGGCGGACGGCAATGAGCATTGCTTCTAACGCTAAAAGAGGCGTCACGTTGGCGGCCAATCGCTCCCGCGCGATGCCAATGGCGTCCATACAATCAACTGTGCCTGCAGTGCTGCGCTCCCGGGCCATTTGAGCAACCAGGTCAGCGTGCGCAGTGTTAATCAGGGGCACATCAGCTCCCAACTGGGTGAGCAATACGTCCCGGTAGAGCGACAACAGGTCCGTCATCATGCGATCAAGCACGTCGCGCTGGGCACGGGTGGCGCGGCGTTTTTGGTTCTCTTCGAGTTGGCGCACCTGGGCCCGCAGCGCCGGGGGTAACCGGCCGCCATCATCGAGGCCCAGGCTGCGCAATAGCGCCTGCTTTTCCGTAGCGTTGCGCTCTTCCGTCATGGCCGCG
>DAHVRJ010000150.1:0-6099 GCA_027322505.1 Demequinaceae bacterium | reverse complement strand
AAATCGGCCGCCGCGAAAGGAATTTCGGTGTCGCGGATGGCTCCGGGGTCCTGATGTAGTTGGGCGATGGCCGCGGGACGCAGCAGGGCGCCAACAGCCCAACCTTTTCCTTCTAATTTACGTTCGGAAACACCTGTTGTCGGGCCGGAGAGCGAAACATCGTCGGGCATTATCACCAGGTTGGAAGCGGGAAAAGACAGAACAGTTTGGTTCAAAACCTGCCCAAAACCGAGGTTCCAGCGCGGAATCCACCACCACCGAACTAACTCCTGCAGGGCCGGGGGAGCTGGCATTCTGTGAAATGAAGGCAAAGCCGCGGGGAAGAGCACGCCCCGCCCGTCACCTGAGGCTGACACGTTTACCTCCATGTCGCGAATCTTCAAGACAGTTATTGTCTCTGATTTTTATGATCGCCACATGAATAAAACTAAAGCGCCACTGAGGGCCGCAAACGGAAACCACGTGACGAACGGCATTCCGCACGGATCTACCAGCCTGACGCCATTTCTGGCAATTACCAACGCGGGGGCTGCTGTGGAATTTTATCGATCGGTTTTTGATGCGCGCATTGTCGACGTCATGGACATAAATGGTTTGGTTATTCATGCAGAACTCGACTTTGGAAGCGGCAAGCTGCAAATTGGAGAACCAAACCCCGATTACGGGCTCATCCCCGCGCCGGAAGGTGAGGAGGCCTGTTATTCGATCGGCATGTACTGCCCCGATGTTGACGCTGTGGTCGCGCGTGCCCAAGCCGCCGGAGCAGTAGTGCGCGAGCCTGTCACGACCTTCGTTTCAGGGGATCGGTTTGGCTCTATTCGCGACCCATTTGGGGTTCGCTGGACGATTTTGACGCGCGTTGAGGATCTTTCTGAAGCCGAAAGCGCTGATCGAGTTACCCAGTGGGCGGCCCAGGGAATGAGCGCGGAAACCGCAGACTGAGCGTGTTACGTGCGCAGGAAATCCGCAAATGTCTGACCGGCGGCGCGGTTTTCGGGAGTAATTAATCCGCCAGCGCGAGCCGCGCGGAAGATCTTTCCCGGTAACTTAATGGGCACAATCTTCCGGCGCCTACCGGTGACGTTGAGGAAAATGCGAGCCAATTCTGCGCCGTCGGTTATTTCGGGCCCGCCTAAGTCCGCAGCGCGGCCAGCAGGTGGGCCGGTAGCAAGTTCGGCCAATCGTTTCGCCACCTCATTCACGTCGATCGGCTGCAGCGGAATATCGGGCGTGAAAAGCACGGGCGCCGGCCGCTGCGATCGAAATAATCCAGCGATCAAATTATGAAACTGGGTAGCGCGCAAAATGGTGAAGTCTAAACCCGAGCGCTCAATGATTTTTTCGCTGGCCAACTTGGCCCGGTAATACGACATCTGTACCCGATCGATGCCGACGATGGAGATATAGACGAGGTGCGCCGTCCCTAATTCTGCAGCAGATTCGACCAACCGGCGCGTTTCAGTAGCGTCTTTCCGGCCGGATGCGCAGTGCACGATGACGTCAGCGCCCTCGACGGCTGCGTCAACGCCGAGTCCCGATGACAGATCACCGCGGCGCCAGGTGCGGCGGTCTTCCCCGGCGGGACGCTCTTGGCGGCTCAGCACCCGGACGTCGTGGCTCGCTTGTTCCAGGAGCGGACGAACTTGCCGGCCCAGGGTGCCGGTTGCCCCCGTTAGCAATGTGGTTGGCATATAAAAACGGTAACCCTGTTTGCGAGCTTATGGAATAGGGAAGTGGTGGGCCGGTTTGATGAGAACTTCGGCCCACCACCTTTTTCGAGGGCAAACTCGGGGAGTTTGCTTAGCGCGTGCGAGTGCGAGTTCGCACGGCTAGTGCCGCTGCGCCCGCTAGGAGGAAGGCGGCAGCTAACACCACGAGCGGCAATGATTCCGCTCCGGTGCGTGGCAGGGTGCCGGCTGGTCGCTTGCCATCTCCATCGGCTCCGGGAGGGCCCTGGGCATCGGGATCGGTGGGATCGCCGTCGGTACCGTCATCGCCCGGGCCGTCCTCGTCTGCGCCATCACCGTTGTCGTCGCCATCGCAGTTGTCGTCACCATCACCCGGATCGGGATCCGGCGCTTCGGCGGCGGGAACGAATTCGCCTACGCCCCAGCGGGCGGTGGACTGGTAGCCAGCGTTGGAGGGATCCGCCCAGTTTCGGATGGCAGTTCGTTCGCCACCGGTAGCGTCATTGACTTGGAAATCCATACCGTGGAACGTATTTGGCCCGGCCGCTTCACCCAGCGTGATGGCCGCTTCAACGACATACCCGTCATCAGTGAGCGCGGTGGCGCTTTCCACCCGGTCGCGTTGGAACTGCTCATCGCCCGTGCCAAAGGAGAGGTCGTTTTCGGCACTGATCCGAATTTGTGAATCCTCATACCGGTACGGACCGTTCTTGGCGTTGCCCGGATCGACATAGATTTCTACCGAATCTTGAATCCACGGATCAGATCCGGACAGATCAACCTCGGGATCGGAGACCTCTAACAAGACGTAGAAGGTCTCGTCTTGCCACAGGGTGCGAACTTGCGCGGAAGCGCCATCTTCGCCCTCGATCTCCTTATCCGTGCTGACCTGGTTCGCGGAGTCCCACACGTCGTCAATTTCGCCGTCAATGACCGGGGTGGTTTCGGCTTCCAGTACTGGCGTGTAGGACAGCGCTTCGACCAGCGTGAGCGTTCCGGTCTGCCCGGCGGTGTTCCAGCCCGCCGAAGTGTTTCCGCCCACGATTCGTACGTCGAATTCCATCGTGTCGCTGGGAGCCAAAGCAGCTAATCCGACTTCGTCGCCATCAGCGCCCGCCTCGGTATCGGGCAACTGCGCGACGAGCACAAAACCCGCGTTCGTCTCGGCCACCACACCGTCAACGCTGCCGCTTCCATCGCGGGTCAGTTCACCCTCGGAATCGCCCCAAGTGAATTCCACCTGATCGAAATCGGCCGGATCGTCGGAGAATACTTCCACGTAGGCGATCAAGCCCTCCTCACTCCACCGCAGTTGGAACGCCCCGGCGTCTTCGATTTCGATGAGCGGTAACCGCTGCCATTCCGGATCATCCGTGCTGGTCACATCCAGAACGCGGCTTGGTTTAAAGACGTTCGCCGTGCGCACATGCGGGGGCAATCCCTCGCCCCCGGCCGCCCCGTAATAGGCCGGTTTGGCCTGGAGCGCGTCATCGAATAACAGTGGGGCTCCGGAATCGCTGCGCCAACTGCGGCCATCCGTCAACCCCCATACGGTGACTGTGTGCAACTCGGGGGTGTGGGTGCGGAAAATATCGAAGGCGTCGCGGTAGTAATAGCCCTGTTCGATGAGATTGGCCTGCGTTACCGGGGTACCGGTGGTGACGTCCAATTCTGTGACCGCTTGGACGACATCTAAGTCGGAGAACCGATTCAATGCGGCTTCAAGCGCGGTCACCGGCGTCGACAGGTTTAAGTGGAACTGATGGCCGACACCATCGACTGGAACACCGCGATTCAGGAGCCGTTCCACCACGGCGCGCAGCCGCTGCTGCTTGCCGCTTTGTTCGGTGTTGTAGTCATTTATGAACAGCGTTACGGGCCGACCGGCGCCGGCTTCCGCATAAACATCATTAAACGCTTCATCGGCGTATTCAAAGGCAAGGTCGAGATACTCCTCACCAAGAATTCGGAACCATTCGCTGCGCCGCAGACCGTCCTCATTCGCGCCAGAATCGCTCACCACCTCGTTTACCACGTCGAAAGCGTTCAGCGGATTTTCGGAACTGCCAAACAGGCCATATTCATCGGAGAGGGTTTCGGCTACCGCGAAGATGTGCGTGCGCATACGCTCCCGCAAGGTCGCCTGGTCGGCCGTGCTGTCGCTCAACGGTTCACCGGCATCATCTTCGAAGAACCAGGTAGGTGTTTGGCTATGCCATACCAGCGTGTGACCGTAGACGGCCAGATCATTCTGCTGCGCGAAATCCATCAGTTCTTCGGCTTCGGAATGGAACTGGAAGTCTGCGTTCGAGTCATACCAAGCCTCAGGTTTCATGTAGTTCTCGGAAGTGACCTGATTGAAATGCAGATTTAAAAGCTCAGCCGGCCCGCCGGACAACTCGCGGCTATCGACGGCCACTCCCATTGGAAACTCAACCGTGTCGGCTAACGAGGGCAGATCTTCAACTTCACCGTGTTCGGCTGCGGTGACCGTAATATCGTCTACGAAGAAGTCGGCGGTGTTGCCACCCTGATATGCGGTCTCGAAGTATAGATAAAACTCCTCACCCGCCGGCACTTGGAAACTGGCACTGACTTCGACCCATTCACTATTCGACATACCTGTGAACTGCGCGAGGGTAGAAAAATTCGACTCGCCACCGGTTTTCGATTCCATCGATAACCACACGTCATCGGTGGCTTGCCCATCGCCGAAAGTGACCCAGGCGGTCAATTCGTAGTTCTCGCCCGCCTGCATGATGCCCGTAACGTCGCGACCTAGCCCGTGGCCATCTGAAGAGCGGTCGGTTATAAGCGCTGAATAGTTGCCGCCGTGGGCTTTAATATCGGACCGTTCCACCTCGGGACCACCCGCGGCATCATCGCGAGGCCCCCAACCGTTGAGATCGTCCTCAAAATCAGAGTTCAGCGTCTCGATCGGTTCGGTCGGCTCACCGGGCTCTCCTGGTTCCCCGGGCTCGCCGGGATCGCCCGGATCCTCTCCCGCCGTGAGCGTGATCGCTATGTCGTCGACGTAGTAGTCGTAGGGCTCATCTGGGTCAGTCGCCGAGGTGCCGATGAAGAACTGCAACTGCCCGACGTCCGCGCCGGCAGGCACCTGATAAGTCCCGGTGATTTCAGCCCATGAATCCGACACTTCGGTGTTACCGATCCAGTCATAATTTAACTCTTGGTCGCTATACCCATCACTGACAAAGCGCGCATTAACCGGGTCAGCGCCAACGGTAAGGCGCAGCCGGAGCGATAGTTCAAGTTCATCCCCGGGATCCGCGTCTGCAAATAGCCCGGCTTTTGACTTGATGCCGTCGAAGTCCTGGGCTCGATCCTGCACGCGCAGAACGTCCGAACCGTCTAGCTCAACGACGGAAAGCTCCGGTTCACCGCTTTTTTCCCAAGCTTCCTGCCAGGAATCGTCTTGGAAGTCGGTATTAATTATTTCCGTTGTCTCCGCCGCGAGTGCCGGCGGAGCGAAGAGTGCGACGCTTAGTACGGCTGCCGAGGTTATTGATGTGGTAGTGAAGAATTTATTTCGAAATCTCATGGCGCTCCTTTGCGCAATTCTGGATGGGCGGCGCTCGCCCATGACCAGGAAAAGAAATCTTCATTTTTCAACCTAGCTACATTGACGTGCTTTGTCGATAGTTTCTCTGCCTTTTCGAAACTTTCGGAAAGCGCAGCCGGGGTGCGAGCAGTCTTTAGGCTGTAATTCACAGGTTTCGCTGCTGCAAATTTCGCCGTAATGCAATAGAGTAATCCGAAGAAATCGACGCAGATTTCGCCTTCGACGCGGCCGATCTGTTACGTCGCTCCACCCGGAATAGTGAAGGCAAATGTCACAAAACTCGTTCGAAACTCTCGCGCACCCCGCGTGGTTACCAGAGCGCGTCTGGGAGCACTTGGGCCGGCGCAGCATCACGCTGATTAGCAATTCCACGTCAGATCCGGTCTTAAAAACCATCCAGCATGAGCTTCTTAATGCGACGGAACGCTGGGGCGGAACCATCCGGGAAGCCGGCCGAGCCGACATCATTTTTGAACTCGGTGCAAAACCCGCCAGCGGCTCCGATGAACACACGAAGCTCGACTCGGCAGCGGCACGCGAATCCTTCGAAGTCACCGCTCCAGGTAACGCTGCTCCCGCCGGCCGCGGCAGCACCTCATCCGCCACCGCTCCAGAGCGAAGCGCCGGCCTGCACGTGCGCGCCACCAGCCCCATCGGTCTCCTTTACGGTTTGCACCACCTTGTCAGTTTTGGCGACCGCGCCTGGACGGACGCCCCCGAAAATGTTCCCGGACTCCTGGGAATCCACGCACCCGACCAGCCCATCCGCATGCTCAACCACTGGGACAACATGACGCACCATCCCGTCATGGGCACCGTCGAGCGCGG
>DAHVRJ010000149.1:0-18763 GCA_027322505.1 Demequinaceae bacterium | reverse complement strand
CCCGGCACCATACGGCAAGCGCTGGGCACGGACTTGCGCGAGCGGATACTTCGACAGCACCACATTGCCGAACTGGCCATCGGCTGCCGGGGACCAAGCCGCAGTCATATCTAATCCCGATGCGAGCCAGGTAAGCATGTCCGAGCCACCGGCCAGCACCCAGCCGCGGGATACCTCTTGCAACAGGACTACGTCTGGGTCTTCGGCCGAGATCGTGTCCAAAATATTGTCGAGCGCTACCCGCGGCTTGGCGCTGACGCCGTAGTGCAGGTTCCACGACAGGACCCGCATATCTGCGCCAGCCGCTGCCGCCGCAGTTTCGGAATCTGTGCCCGGGGCCGCGGTGCCTCCCCCCGCGTTGTCCGGTGATTTATTCGGAATCGACGGCGCCATCAGCCCGGCTAAAAGAGCCACTAGCAGCAGGGCTCCCCCTCCGAGCTTTTCGACTGAAACGGCAGTGACCGCGCCGCTGTTTGAGGTGCCGGCAGCGCTCGCGTCTTTGATGACCGCGCCGCTATTTTTACTCTCGGGCTTCGCGGCTCCCACAGTGGAAGTTTCGGCTGCAGTATCCCCAGCTGCGGCCTCATCCCCCGCTGCGGCCCTAATCTGCGCATCGTCGTTGGCCTCGCTCCTCAAGCTTGCTGGCAGACCTTCTGGGCTTCGGTAGATCGCCCACAGCGCTGCCACCCCAACGGCAGCTGCGGTCAGCGTAATTACCACAAAGTTGGGCACGGGCAGGGGAATGTCGTAGTCCAACTGGAACAGGAGTACTGGCACGACGGTGAAGACGCCGATGAGCAGTGCGGCGCTGGAAAGCACACCGATTCCGGGTCGGGGAAGGGCCTCCTGCGCACCGAACCCTACGCCCGGTTCGGGCGCCGCGGATTGCTGATCGGTCAGCACGTCCAAGAGTAGGGGGATCGATGAAAGCAGGGCGACGAGAACCGCGATGAAGCTAGTGACGCCGTCCAAAATGAATGCCGCGGTGATGCCGCCGACGAACCCAATGAGCGCGGCTACCGTGCGGCGCCACCCGCTTTCAACGGGCGCTAGGGGAGTGGCGGACTGGGTTTCCTCGGGGCTAAGGAGTGATATTCCAATTGCGCAAGCCCCGATGAGGAACGCGCCCGACCAACCCAGCGCGAATCCGGACTGCGATGCCAAGAACGCGGGATTGGCAAACACCATGAGCACCAGCGCAAGCCACGGTCCCAGCGGCCATAACTGGCTGATGCGTACCCGCGAGGGGGTTAGGTCGGGGCCGGCGGCTTGCTTTGTGATGGCGAAACTGCCCAGCAAGAACAGCCCCATGAGCCCAAATGTGAGCAGGACGAGCCCGAGCAGGTCACTGCGCCAGGCCAGATCCCACGTGCCAAGTAAGAGCTGGCTCGTGATGCTCAGTGCGATTCCGCCCAGGATCGCCGAGACGGTTTTACGCGCGGAGAACGCGTAGCGCACGGTGGCTAAGCATAAAACCCAAGAGGCCAGCGCGATCGTCGTCACGCCCAGGGCCGCCGGGTAGAGCGAATCGCCAAATAGCTGCATCGCCGCGCGGGCGATGACGTACAAAATTACCGAGATGCCCGTCACGCGCAGCAGTCGGCCTCGAAGCCCGGTGAGCGCCAAGATGGCCACCGGAACCACCGCTGCCGCATATGTCGTCAGTGCCAACGTTGCGGCTAATGCGGTGCTTTCGGTGAAGGCCGCGTCAATCAGCGGGCCCGAAAATCGCATCGAATCTATGACCGCCAGGGTCATGACGGTTAGCAGCGTGGGTGCCAACCAAGAGCGTGGAGACATTTTTAAGTTCCGGTTGTTCAAAGGGACACGTAACTGAAAAGTGCTTAGCCTCACCGTAGTTGGATATGCGGTGGGAACGGAAACTGCTGGGCCGTCCGCGCCCAATGGCGGCTTAAATGTCGGTGCTCAAAGTGTTTAGGCATCCGTAATCTGGCAAATCACCGTTCCAGCGCTTACCGTTGCCCCCACTTCCGCGGCCAGATCACCAATGACCCCATCGCGGTGGGCAACGAGGGGCTGTTCCATCTTCATTGCTTCTAGCACTACGACCAGGTCACCGGCCGCAACCTTTTCCCCGGCATTCACGGCGATTTTGACGATTGTGCCCTGCATCGGAGATTCCAGTGCGTTCCCACTGGCGGTGGCGGTATTTGAGCGGGCAGATGTCGCGCGCCGGGTGGGGCGGCGATTAGCGGTGCCGTTATTTCGGCGCCCGGCGAGGTTGAGGCTGGCGGGCAGCACGACTTCAAGCCGCTTCCCGCCGACTTCGACGACGACTCGCTCAGTTTCTTGCTCCTGCGGTTCGGAGACCGGGGCAGGTGGCAGTTGGGCCGTGAGCGTGCCGAGGCGGTCGGCGAATTTAGTCTCGATCCAGCGCGTGTGCACAAGGAAGTCTTCATTTTCCGCTGTGAAATCCGGTTCCTGCACCACGGCACGGTGGAAGGGAACCACCGTGGCAATTCCGGCGATGTCCATTTCAGCCAAAGCGCGCCGGGAACGCTGGAGCGCTTCTTGCCGGGTCGCGCCGGTGACGATGAGCTTGGCGAGCATGGAGTCAAAAGCACCAGAGACGACGTCGCCGTCCTCCACGCCGGTATCAACGCGCACGCCGGGGCCCGAGGGCATTTTGAAGCGGGAAACCGAACCGGGGGAGGGTAGGAAGTTCGCGGCCGGATCCTCGCCGTTGATGCGGAACTCGAACGAGTGTCCGCGGCTGGTGACCGAGTCATAGCCCAGTTCTTCGCCGGCCGCGATCCGGAATTGCTCGCGAACCAGGTCGACGCCGGTGATTTCTTCGGTAACGGGGTGTTCCACCTGTAGGCGCGTATTGACCTCTAGGAACGAGATGGTGCCATCTAGCCCGACGAGGAACTCACAGGTTCCTGCGCCTATGTATCCGGCCTCCTGCATGATCGCGATCGATGAGGTGACCAACTGTTCGTTTTGCGTATCTGAAAGGAACGGTGCTGGGGCCTCTTCAACAAGTTTTTGGTGCCGGCGCTGCAGCGAGCAGTCGCGAGTGGAAACGACGACCACATTGCCGTGCTTATCGGCGAGGCACTGTGTCTCGACGTGGCGCGGAGAGTCGAGATAGCGCTCAACGAAACATTCCCCGCGGCCGAAGGAAGCGGTGGCCTCGCGCACTGCCGAGTCATAGAGCTCGGGGATCTCCTCGCGCGTCCGGGCGACCTTTAAGCCCCGGCCCCCGCCGCCGAAGGCCGCCTTGATGGCGATGGGCAGACCGTGCTCGTCGGCGAAACTTAGCACTTCATGCACCGTTTTCACCGGTCCGGGGGTGCCCGCAACCAGGGGAGCGCCCGCCCGCTGGGCGATATGCCGGGCGGAAACTTTGTCGCCCAGCGCATCGATTGCTGCCGGAGGTGGGCCAATCCAATTTAGTCCGGCGTCAATGACTGCCTGGGCAAATACGGCCGATTCGGCTAAGAATCCATAACCGGGGTGTACCGCATCGACGCCGGCGCGCTGGGCCACGTCGAGCAGCTTTTTAATGTCGAGGTAGGTCTCGGCCGCGGTGGAGCCGCCCAGGGCAAACGCCTCATCAGCCAGGCGGGCATGCAAAGCATCCCGGTCCGGTTCGGCATACACAGCCACCGAAGCGATACCTGCGTCTTGACAGGCACGAATTATCCGGACGGCAATCTCGCCACGGTTGGCGATTAGCACTTTGGCAAGCGGGGAAGCTGCCACACCACGCTCCTTTTTAAGGTTCGATCGGCAACGCAAACCTTGCGGCCGGACCGGCACGGAAATCCTTTGGTTTAACCGGCGCGCAATCGTTGGGTTCGACCGGCTACGCTAACGCAAAATTAGCGCTTGGGTCGCCGCGAATGGCCGGCGGTCCCCAAGTCTGGACTTCCCGGCAAGGGCCGATCAAGCATTTTAGAGGAATCCTACAAAGAATTTTGCACCTACGGTTGCGGAGGCGAAAACTTTAGTGGATAGGTGACAACTTAGCGCCACAGGTCGACTACCGAAATGCCAATATCTGCCAGCAATTTACGCAGCAGTGGCAGACTCACCCCCACCACAGTGTGGTGATCGCCCACAATGCGCTCGATGAACCAGCCCCCGTGGCCGTCGATTGTAAAGGCGCCCGCGACGTTGAGGGGTTCTTCGGTTTCTAGATAGGCTTCAATTTCGGCCTCGGTCATCGCCGTGAAGTGCACTTCCGTGGCGGTACTGGCGCCCGTCATGCGGCCAGTTGCCTCATCAATGAGCCAGTGTCCGGTGTGTAAGACGCCGCTATTGCCCGCCATTTGGAGCCACCGCGCACGAGCCTGCGCGGCGTCGGCGGGTTTACCCCAGGAGTGGCCGGCGAACTCCAAAATAGAATCGCACCCCAAGATCACCACATCGCCATCGAAATCGGCGCTGCGGTGCGCGCCGGCCGGTGCACCGGGCGGGCCACCCGCCTTCCGCTGCTGCGCGACCGCCTCAGCCTTCGCCCGCGCCAAGACGAGCGCCTCTTCAGCTGCGCCTAAAGGACCAAACCGGCAGGACGCCGTCCTTAATTCTTCTTCCTCGTCCACATTGGAGACGCATACGAGCGGGTCAACTCCGGCCCGCTGCAAAGTTGCCAGGCGGGCCGGAGAAGCCGAAGCGAGTAGCAGCCGGGGCATCAGTTCCCGGGCGTGGTCATGGCCATCACGTCCAGTGCCTCATCAACCTGCTCTTGAGTGATCGCACCCTTTTCCACCAGACCGAGCGCGGTGATTGCCTCGCGAATTGTGACCCCGTGCTCGACGGCGTACTTCGCGACCTCGGCGCCCGTTTCATAGCCGATGATGCGGTTTAGCGGCGTAACAATTGCGGGCGACGACTCGGCAAGCTCGCGGTTGCGTTCCGCATCAGCAATCAGGCCCTCAACGGTCTTATCGGCAAAGACGCGCGCGGAATTAGCCAGCAGGCGAATCGACTCAAGCACGTTGCGGGCGATCACCGGAATCTGGACGTTGAGTTCAAAATTACCGCTCGCCCCGGCCCAACCGACGGTCGCGTCATTTCCGACAATCTGCGCGCAGACCATCAAAACCGCCTCCGGGATTACCGGGTTGACCTTCCCGGGCATGATTGACGAACCGGGCTGCAGATCAGGTAAGTGCAACTCACCTAGGCCCGTGTTGGGCCCAGAGCCCATCCAGCGAATGTCATTGGCGATCTTTGTAAAGCTCACTGCAATGGTGCGCAGCGCGCCGGAAAGTTCGACCAGGCCATCGCGGGCGGACTGCGCCTCGAAGTGGTTACGAGCCTCCGTCAGGGGCAGACCGGTTGATTCCACCAGGTTGGCGATGACCTTTTCGGAAAAGCCCAGCGGCGTATTGATCCCCGTGCCCACGGCCGTGCCGCCCTGGGGAACCTCGGCCGTGCGGGGCAAAGCAGCATCGACGCGCTCAATGCCATAGCGGATCGCCGCGGCGTAGCCGGAAAACTCCTGGCCCAGCGTCACCGGGGTGGCGTCCATCAAGTGTGTTCGACCGGATTTCACCACCTGGGCAAATTCCTTGGCCTTGGCCTCGAGCGCAGTGGCGAGATGATCAAGGGCTGGTTTGAGATCTTCAATTAGCGCTTCGGTGGCGGCCACGTGCACCGAGGTCGGGAACACATCGTTCGATGATTGCGAGGCGTTGACGTGATCATTGGGGTGGACTTCGCGCCCCAGTTCCTGTGTCGCCAGCGTGGCGAGGACCTCATTGGTGTTCATGTTTGAAGAGGTGCCCGAACCGGTCTGGAATACATCGATGGGGAAGTGTTCGTCATGCTTGCCACTGATCACCTCATCGGCGGCGTGCACGATGGCGTCGGCAACGTCCTGTTCGATGACGCCCAGTTCGGCATTGGCTCGGGCAGCGGCGCGCTTGACCTGCGCCAGTGCTCGAATATGGCCCGATTCCAACGGGGTACCGCTGATCGGGAAATTTTCTACCGCGCGCTGGGTTTGGGCGCGATACAGGGCGGACGCGGGTACGCGTACTTCTCCCATAGTGTCGTGTTCGATACGGAATTTTGGAGCATCTTCGGTCATACTCCTATGTTGCCTTATCGCTCAGCCGCCAAGCCGCGGGGCTCATGGCACCTAAGCGAGGGGCGCGCGACTGCGCCGCACGGCGACCGAGCCAACCTTGGCGCTGGGCGGCGCAGTCGCCCTACTCGTTCGGGAGTTCGAACTTGGGCCGAGGCTGAATTGGAACACGGGGCCAACTGGGCTGGTCGTCTTCGGGCGCGGTGGGTTCCGGTGGAGCCGGGGTTCCGACGTTCCCCTCGGTCTCGGAGGGCTGGGGCTCGGCGCCCCCGTCTTCGGGACTGGGTGCCTCATCCACATCGGGCAGGTTCACACCGGCATCTTCGGAAATGATGGCCTCATCCGATTCTTCATCATCGGGTTCTTGCTCCGGGTCAATGATCGTGCGCGAGAGATTCACTGAGGCCAGCCCCAAACCGCCCATGGTGATCTCGTCATAAGCCAGCAGCTCGCCCTCGCGCTCCCCGGAGGAGGCGAAGTACAGCAGCGAGGCCTCCATCGGGACCGGGTTGCCTTCCGAGAGCCGCTCCAGGCCTCGGGAAGTAATTCCCGCCCCGCCGGTGGTTCCCTCCACCCGAACTCGTGTACCGGAAGCATCCAACTTGTCGATGCGGCGGTGGAAGTGACCGGCCAGCACCAGGGGCACCTCTCCAAATAGCGGGCCCAGCGCGGAGGGGTCGTGCACTAGGGCCGCGTCCACCGGGGCATCGGGATGTTCTTCGTTATATGCCGCGACGGTGTCTGCCAGTTCTTCAGTGGCGCGGGCGACCATCTTCTTTCCGGCTGCCAAACCCACTCCGTCACCGGAATTATCGTCCGGTAAGAACCGGGGGTCGGCGATTCCCGCCCACGTGATCCCCGCGACCGTTTCGACCTCGTTGTTGAGGACCACGGCGTTGTCGAAGTTCGCAACCGTTTGCGCCGTCAAAGTTGAATCATGATTTCCAGCCACAAAAACATAGGGAACGTCCAATCGCCCAATGGGCGCCAGTATCGCGCTTTCCACCTCGGTACCCCAAGACGTCACATCGCCGGTGTCTAACACCATGTCGACGTTGAACTGGGGCACGAGCTGTTCGATCAGGTCATAAGCCAGCGGATTGAGGTGAATATCAGAAACGTGCAACACGACCGTGATGTCGTCATCCTGCGGCAACACCGGCAAATTCTCCGCCGTGGTGTACAGCGCCGTGACCGACTGCACAAAATCTGACAAACCGCTGCGATAAGACTCGAGCCGGTCCACCGCATCCAGGCCCGCGGTGGAAATATATGGCGCCTGGGACAACAATCCCTCGAACTGCGGCTGCGCAAGCGAGTCACTATCAAAGGTGGCTGCCGCGGTGACGCCAATTCCCGTAATTCCCACCGTCGCCGCGGTGAAAGCCGCCAGCGTCCGCTTCCGCGTGCGGTAGACGAGATATCCGCCCCCGGCCGCGCCCAGCAGGGATATTGACACCCCGATTAGTCCCGCGCGGGCTAGGGCACGAATCATTATGGACGGCGCCTCGTCCTCCAGTTTTTTCAGTTCCTGCGGGGAGGAGATCACCTCTTGGGCGCTATCCACATCGACTTCTAAAACACTGGCTTCAATGCGCAGGGGGGCGGTGTGGGTATCGAAGGATACGGAGCCCACCGGCGGTAATTCCACCACGGTTCCGCTCTCGAAACTGGGACGCAGCTCGATGCCCAGCGTTAGGGGACCAAGTTGGGCGGTGGCGGGTGGCGCCAGGATCCAGCCCAAGAATCCGCCGATTGCCGCTACCGCGATGACGCCGAGCGTTTTGGCAAGCGAGAGTCCCCCCGAGCGCAGGCGCTCAGCTAGCAGCGGGTGGCTTTGGGCCGCGCCGGCATCCCCGGTATCCCCAGCATTAACCGCCGCATCATTCTCAGCATCGGCCGCCGCATCTGCATCGCCGGCGAGCTCTTCCGGCTCTCGAAGTTCTTCCGGCCCCTCGGTTTCTTCCCCGGCCTCATTCACAACTAGTTCGTGGTCTCCTGTCCAATATCGCCAACAACTTCTACCAGGCTCGCACGGCCATCCGAAAGGTGATACTCGAGACCCACTATCGCGCAGCGACCCGCATCTGCCGCTTCGGCCAAAACGCGTGAATAGCTTTGCAGCGTTTGCACGGTGGCAGACACGTGTTCGCGGCGCAGCAGTTCATCGGTGACGTCTTCGAGTTTGTTGTTGACGTGGACGCGCGCAATCGTGGGCATGATCCGGTCGACCACGGTGCGAATGAACCCGACGGGAAGTTCCCCGGTTTGCCAGGCTTTTTCGGTTGCGCCAATGGCCCCGCAATCGGAGTGGACGAGCACTACTATGAGCGGGACTTCCAAAATATCTACGGCGTACTCGATTGAGCCCAAGACTGTGGGGTCCACCACCTGGCCCGCGGTGCGCACGACGAACATGTCGCCCAGCCCCTGGTCGAAGATGATCTCTGCGGCGAGCCGCGAGTCAGAGCAGCCAAACAGTACCGCGTGGGGTTTTTGAACGGCCGAAACTTGTTCCCGGCGATCCGCGCCCTGGTTGGGTTGGAGGGGTTTTCCTTGCACGAAGCGTTCATTGCCTTCTTGCAGCGCTTTCCACGCTTCGGCTGGGCTCATTAAATGGGGCACAGCAAAATAATGACAGATACCTCTAGGCTGGATCCATGCAACACCGGTGGTCGGCGCGGGCCTGGGCCCGCGCGGGGGGAGCGGTGATGTTGTGCGCGGCGCTGGTGGTTACCGCCATGTCGCCGATTGGTGGTGGGGCCCAAAACATCCCGCCGGAAAGTGCGACACCTGCGCAGCCGGGCGCCGGTGGGGACCGAAACGCTGCGACAGAAGCCGGCGCCGCAACCGGCACTGCGTCCGGTGCCGACACAGAGTCAAACACCCCGGCCGCGCCAGATTCCGACGCCGCGCCAGATTCCGACGCCGCAGCGGGGGCGGATGGGGCAGCGCAAGATTACGAAGAGATCGAGGTCTTAAGTATCGGCGTCATCGCCGGCCCCGAGGACGCATTCCAGGTGGTGTTGCCGGGAGAGAAGATTACACGCATCGTCGGAACCAACGCGGCTGATCCGGAAATTGCGGCGCAACAGCGGCAGTGGCTGCAAAATGGGATCATTCCCGGTCCGGCGAAGTATCACGACATGGCCGAGCGGGCGCTTTTGGATTTGCACATGCTGATGCGGGCGCCCGATGCCCTCCCCGGGGCGGTCGTCGCGGCGCCCACCGGGATTTGGAAGTACGTGTGGCCCCGCGATGCCTCATTCATTGCCGTTGCCCTTGCGCGAACCGGTCACCTGGAAGAGGCGGAAGAAATTCTGCGCTTTTTCACGCGCGTCCAGCGCCCCGATGGACTGTTTGAGGCCCGCTACCTGCCCGATGGTTCGGGCGTGCCCGATGATCGACCCCTCCAATTCGATGGGTGCGGATGGGTGCCGTGGGCCGTGGCGGAGTGGTATTCCCGCGCGCCCAGCCACGACCGTGATGAAGGGGCCTTAGAGTTCTTGCCCATGGTGCTGGGGTGCCTGACCGCCGTGGAAAGTCGCGTTGACACGATCACCGGCCTGCCTGACCCGTCACCGGACTACTGGGAAGTGGCTGAAACCGAAGCCACGCTTGGTTCCACTGCGGCACTGTTGCTGGGTGCGCGGCAGACGGCACGGTTCCTAACCGACCTAGACCCCGTGGGGCGCCAGCGAGAAATCCATCGGGCGCAGACCGTGGCCGGACACCTGGACTGGGGCATCTACAACAATTTTGCGCGCGCCGGATTCCCGCGGCGCCTCACCGCGCCCCCGCGCGATGCTGCTGTGGCCTTCCTCATGCCGCCCTTTACCGATCAGGCGGAGGACCGGGCTGTAGAAGCTTGGAGCGAGGCGCTAGAAAATATGCGGCGCCCGGCCGGTGGTGTGGCGCCTGGGGAAAGCTGGCCTCAAGACGGTGTCTCCTGGACTCCACAAACTTCGCTGGCTGCCCTCGTTGCCGCAGCCCGGGGGGAAACACAGGAGGCACATCGCTGGCTGACCTGGTTGGACGATCACCGCACGGCGCTGGGTTCCATTCCGGAAAAAGTCCAAAGTGACGGCACCCCCGGCGATGTTGCGCCGCTGGGCTGGAGCGCGGCCCTGACCCTCCTGACGCTGCTGGAGTTAGAGGGAAAGCTCATGTAGCCAGGGCGGATTCGCCCCGGGCCGCGAAACCGTAATTGCTGCCACGCCAGCGGCGTGTTCCAAAAGTTCGCGCACCGTTGCGGCGTCCATCGCGCGCAGCGCTTTGCGGGTGGCCCACAGCTCCCCGCCATCCGCGTCCAACTCCCCGCGCCGCCCGCGCGCCAGTAGCCCCCTGCGCGCTAAATAATCAATGAGCGCCCCCATAAAGGAATCGCCGGCTCCCACCGTGTCAGCCACCACCACCTCGGGCGCCGAGACATCAACGTGTTCAGTTGCGGTAATTGCGGTAGCGCCGGTACCCCCGCGGGTAATGACTATGACCGCCGGCCCCAGCGCCTGCCACCGCCGCGCAACAGCATCAACGCTCTCGTGGGGGTAGAGCCATTCCAAATCCTCATCACTGACTTTCACCACATCGCTGAGCGCAACGAGTTCTTCCACCCGGCCGCGCACGTCTTCGGGCTGGCCCATCAGGAGCGGGCGCATATTGGGGTCATAGGTGATGATCGCGTCTTCGCGCTTGGCGCGCACAATTTCCGCCACTGCCGTCGCGCCGGGCTCCAGCACTGCCGCGATTGATCCAATGTGCAGGGCGGCTATTTCCTCTTCCACCTTGGTGTGGGGCAGTTTCCACTCGATCTCAAACTCATATTCCGCCGCCCCGGTGGCATCCAAGCGCGCCAGCGCGGTAGAAGTCCGCGGTGCATCTTGTGAGCCGGGTACCAGTTCCACGCCCGATTGGTGCAGGTGGTCCGCCAGCATTTGACCGTGCGCATCCAACCCAAACCAGGCAAATAGGCGCGCGGTGTGCCCCAGCCGCGCCAGCGTAATGGCAACGTTGGCCGGCGAGCCTCCCGGATAGGAAACGACTGGACCATCTTGGGGGTGGACAACATCAATTAGTGCCTCACCGATGACGAGAACTGGCAAAGTCATGATTCGCTCCCAGGGTGAGGGGCGCCGTCCTTAATTTCCCGCTCGTTAACCGCCGCGTCGATGCGTTCGCGCGCCCCATCGAGCCACTGTTGACACCGGCCAGCCAGGGCTTCGCCGCGTTCCCACAGCGCCAGGGAATGTTCCAGCGGGGTGCCGCCGGCTTCGAGTTTGCCGACGATTTCGATTAGTTCATCGCGGGCCTCTTCGAATGAAAGTTCGGCCAGGGGGCGGAATTCCGTAGATGCCATGACGATAGTTAACCAGCCTGATCGGGGGAGTCGGGGTCGGTGGGCGCGTGGTTTGCCGGCGCATGGTTTGCCGGCGCGTGAATCTCATTAACAGTGGCACGCAGGGAACCTGCCGCTAATCGCAGGTCCAGTTCGGCGCCTTTCGCAGTGTTAATTGAATTAAGGACGACGTCTCCCGCCTGATCCTGCACGATTGCGTAACCGCGGTCGAGGGTTGATTGCGGGGACAGCGCCCGGGCCTGGGTGTGCAGATGGGAGATGTGGAGTTTTTCCCGTTCCAGTTGCCCAGTAAATGCGCGCCGGGCGCGGTCGCGGCAGGCCAGAACCTGTTCTTCGCGCTCATCAAATAGCGTGAGCGGATTGGCCAGCGCGGGGCGTTGGCGTAGCGCAATTAGGTGCTGTTCCTCGGTGGCAATGCGGGCGGTGATGGCGCGGCGCAGGCGCTGGAGCCCGGTGGAGAGAGTGAGGCGCTCCTCGGCCACGTCGGGCACGATGTGGCGCGCTGCGTCGGTGGGAGTTGAGGCGCGCAGATCAGCCACGTGATCCAGCAGCGGGGAGTCTTGTTCATGGCCAATTGCGCTGACCACGGGGCGATTAGCTTGGGCTACGGCGCGAATTAGGGTCTCATTACTGAAGGGCAGCAGGTCTTCAACGCTGCCCCCGCCGCGGGCGATGACGATGACCTCGACCTGGGGGTGTGCATCGAGTTCGGCCAGTGCTTGGCAGATCTGGCCAACGGCGTATTGACCTTGGACGGCCACCTGGCGGATTTCGAATTGGACCTGGGGCCAGCGGGCCCGGGCATTGACCACGACATCGTGTTCCGCCTGTCCTTCGCGGGCAACAATTAAGCCAATACGCTGGGGAAGGAAGGGCAGGGACTGCTTGCGCTGGGGATGGAAGAGGCCCTCAGCGGCTAATACTTGGCGGAGTTCTTCAATGCGTGCAAGTAGGGCTCCGACCCCGACGGCTTGGATGTCGCTGGCTTCCATTTGGAGGGAGCCGCGGCCAGTCCAAAATGTGGGTTTAGCGCGCACGACCACGCGCGCGCCGGGCGACAGGTCAGCGCCGACGTCATTTAGGACGTTTGCTCGCAGCGTAACCGTAAGGGACATATCTGCTTCGGTATCTCGTAGAGTGAGGAAAGCAACTCGGGCGCCGGGTCGGCGATTGAGTTGTACAACTTGACCCTCAACCCACAGCGTCGACATGCGCGAGACATAGCGCGCAATGTTCTTAGACAACAGGCGCACGGGCCAGGGACGTTCCACCGTCGTCTCAGCAGCAGTCTTGGGAAGTTCATTCACACCCCTTAGCGTGCCAGAGACGTACGACGTAGCATGAGGATGTGACCAATACTGTGCGTAAGCGTGTACTTCTCGCCTCACCTCGCGGATATTGTGCCGGTGTGGACCGGGCGGTTGTCGCTGTTGAAAAAGCGCTAGAACACTATGGCCCTCCGGTATATGTCCGCAAAGAAATCGTGCACAACAAGTTTGTTGTGGAAACGCTCTCCGAGCGTGGCGCGATTTTTGTGGACCAAACCGATGAGGTCCCCGAGGACTCTCTCGTGGTGTTTTCTGCCCACGGCGTTTCACCGGCCGTGCATGCCGAGGCTGCCGAGCGGAACCTAGAAACCATCGACGCCACGTGTCCCCTTGTCACCAAGGTGCATAAGGAAGCCCAGCGTTTCGCCCGGGAGGACTACGACATTTTGCTCATCGGCCACGATGGGCACGAAGAAGTTGAGGGCACGATGGGGCACGCGCCCGAGCACGTGCACCTCATTGAAGACGCAGACGATGTCGCAAAGGTGGAGGTTCGCGACCCGAACCATTTAATTTGGTTGTCGCAAACCACGCTGTCAGTTGACGAGACGATGGAAATTGTGCGTTTGCTGCGTGAGCGCTTCCCCGCGCTGGAAGATCCGCCTAGCGATGACATTTGCTATGCAACGCAAAACCGCCAGGTTGCGGTGAAGAAGATTGCGCCGCAGGTCGACCTCATGCTCGTGGTCGGTTCGACTAACTCTTCAAATTCGGTGCGCATGGTTGAGGTTGCCAAGGCCAACGGTGCTAAGGCGGGCTACCTGGTGGACTACGCCAAGGAGCTGGACCCAGCCTGGTTTGAAGGCGTGGAGTCAGTGGGGCTATCTTCGGGCGCTTCGGTTCCTGAGATTTTGGTGCAGGACGTCATCAAAAAGTTGGCCGAATGGGGTTTTGACGATCTGGAAGAAATCACCACCGCCACCGAGGACGTGCTCTTCTCGCTGCCGCGCGAACTTCGCAAGACGTTGAAGGCCGCCGGCGATAACACCAATCGGCCCCACGAGATGGCGAACCGGATCGTCTAAGACCGCGCTATTGGTCTGGGCGGCGCAAGCGTGGCATTGCTCTAGGGAGCAG
This sequence comes from Demequinaceae bacterium, assembly GCA_027322505.1. Classification (GTDB taxonomy): domain Bacteria; phylum Actinomycetota; class Actinomycetes; order Actinomycetales; family JAJYRW01; genus JAJYRW01. The sequence continues at coordinate 4,941 of DAHVRJ010000149.1, read as the reverse complement.
GTGTGGCCGTGGTCTGAGTGGAGCGAGTGCGACCCTGGTTTGAGTGGCGGCGAGTGCGGTCTTGCTCTGGATGGAGCGAATGGCACGCCATAGGTGCCTTTCACTCCAGGTTGTCTGCAGCGGTAGTTATGGAGTCTGCGCTGCCGGCTTCTAGAAGACCATTCGCTTCGCGTGCGTCGTCTGCAGCGGCTGTGTCGGACGCGTCCGCGGTGTTACTTACTTCGCGTGTGTCGTTTGTTTCATCGACTCCGCTGGCGTCATAGAGCTCTGGTTTTTGCGCGGGGACGGCCAGTACCTCCAGCGGCGGCGGTGCCTCAATGGGCGATTCTATGCCTTGCAGCTCGCTAAACCGCTTCGCCTGCGTGACGACATTTCGATCTAGCGAAGAATTGAAGTCATTGAACGTGGTGACAAGGCTGTTGATCCGGGTGCTCAGTTTCTTAAGGTGCCCGCCCAGCGTGCCCAAGCGCTTATGAAGTTCGCGGCCGACGGTTAACACCTGCTGTGCTTCACCAGCCAACTGTTCCTGTCGCCACGTATAGGCAACGGTGCGCAGCAGCGCCACCAAAGTGGTGGGCGTTGCCAATACGACATTGTTGGCAAACGCCCGCTCAAGTAGCTCGGGCTCCTCTTCTAAAGCGGCTTGCAAAAACGTCTCCGCTGGAATGAACATGACAACAAATTCGGGAGTATTGGGTAGTTGTTCCCAATAGGACTTGGCGCCCAGTTGATCAATGTGGTCACCCACGTGGCGGGCATGGGCCTTTAAGCGCTCGGAACGTTTTTTATCGTCGGCAGCTTCCATCGCTTCGAGGTAGCCGGAAAACGGAGTTTTTGCGTCGACGATGACGTGTTTATTCCCCGGAAGATTTACCACCAGGTCGGGCCGTAGTTGACCACTATCGGTTTCGAAGGTCATTTGCTCTTCGAAGTCGACGCGGTGGAGCATACCGGCGGCCTCAACAACGCGGCGCAACTGCAATTCACCCCAGCGGCCACGCACCTGCGGTGCCCGCAGTGCCGTCACTAACTGTGTTGTCTCAGTGCGTAACAAATCGGAAGCAGTGCGCATCTGCGTCATCTGTTCCGCCAACTCTGCGTTCGCCTTAATGCGCGCCTTTTCCGCGTTCGTGACCTCGTTTTTAACCTCGCCCAGCGATTGCCGCAGTGGTTCCACTAGCTGCTTGACTGCTTCTTCCCGCTTCGCCAATTCCGCGTCGGAGCGCTCATGGGCGCGCTTGAAACGCTCATCGGCTTGGGCGAGCAAAGACTTGCTCGTGTTTTGTAGGACCTTGGAGGCAAGGGCCTCGAAATCGTCTGAGAGTTTCTTGTGGTCTTCCTTTACCTCGTCCAACCGCTCGGCAGCCTCGCGCCGCGCTGTTGCCAGCTGCAGCGCGGCCTGCTCGCGTTCATAGGCAAGTTGGTTTTGAAAACTGCGTAACTGCTCATCGAGTCGGGCTTCAGCAGCGGACTGTGCTGCTTGCGCTCTTCCGGTTGCCTCGATGGCAACTTTCATCGCTTTATCCGATCGCAAGCGGGCAATCAGCCAGCCGATGACAAACCCCACTGCCACACCGACAAGGCCAAGTACTAATTCCATGATGGAGACTCTGCCAGGTAGGTCTGACATTTTTCGTGCGCGGCGATGGGTAGAATCGCCGCGTGTCGCTCACTATCGGAATTGTTGGGCTGCCCAATGTGGGCAAGTCCACCCTCTTTAACGCCCTTACTCGTAACCAGGTTCTCGCCGCTAACTATCCGTTCGCGACGATCGAACCAAATATTGGTGTGGTGCCGCTACCTGACCCGCGCTTGAAGCGGTTAGCGGAGATTTTTGGCAGCCAAAAACTCCTGCCGGCAACCGTTTCCTTTGTTGATATTGCGGGAATTGTGCGCGGCGCGTCCGAAGGGGAGGGCCTGGGTAATCAGTTCCTGGCCAACATCCGGGAGGCCGACGCGATCTGTCAAGTAATTCGGGTGTTTTCCAATCCGGATGTCACACATGTTGAAGGCGAAGTAAATCCGTCCTCCGATATGGAGACGATAAACACCGAGCTCATCCTTGCCGATCTTCAGACCCTAGAAAACGCGTTACCGCGACTGGAGAAAGAAAACCGAATCAAGAAGGGTGATCCCGTCTTATTTGCGGCCGCGAAGAAGGCCCAGGAAATTCTCGAGGCCGGCACGCTGCTTTCCGCTGGAGCTGAAGCTGCCGGACTTGATTTGGAAGAGATCCGCCCGCTGCAGTTGATGACCGCAAAACGCTACATCTACGTGTTCAACATGGACGACGAAGCGCTCAACGATGACAGCATTAAGAACGAGTTGCGCTCCCTCGTAGCTCCGGCCGAAGCGATCTTCCTTGATGCCCAACTCGAATCCGAACTAGCGGAACTAGACGAAGAAGACGCCGCCGAACTCCTGGCTGAATCCGGCCAAGAAGAACCCGGCCTCGACACACTTGCCCGCGTTGGATTTGAAACCCTTGGGCTGCAGACCTACCTGACTGCCGGGCCAAAAGAAGCGCGCGCCTGGACCATTCACAAAGGTGACTTAGCCCCACAGGCGGCTGGCGTCATCCATACTGATTTTGAACGCGGTTTCATTCGAGCAGAAGTTGTCTCTTTCGAAGAACTCGATGACGCCGGTTCGATGGCGGAAGCCCGGGCGCGTGGCAAGGTGCGCCTGGAGGGTAAGGATTATGTGATGCAGGACGGCGATGTGGTGGAGTTCCGGTTTAACGTCTAAGAAGTACTGGTCAGCGCCAGCAGGTGACGCGGCTTGTCGAGCCAGTCCCGTTCCGCCACCACCCAGTTGGCTGGTCCTTTCACCGACGGCTACCGCCGTTCCGGAAGACGGCCGCCGCGAAGAGATCGACGTGGCGAAGAACATCGGCACGAGCTCGAGCCCTCTCGGCGGGGCCCGCATCCGCGTGCATGTGCAGCAAGCGAGCGAGACCGATCGGCCCTGTAAACGAATAAGCCAACCGATCACCGGGACCGAGGTGCTGGGGGATCCATCCTTCCCCGAGCCAGTCGGAGAACAGCCTGGTGGCAAAGTCGGAGGGGCCTGACAGCGCAGCGCGAAGCGACTCGCTGTGCAGAAGTCCGTCTCGACTCATAAGACTGATCAACGTTCGGGCATCTTCGCGGTCCCAGTCTTCGAGGAAGGCTCCGACCAGCTGCATGAGGAACTGCGGTGGGTCGGTGTTCACCAGCTCGTGGTCGACCCCTGCGAGTGCTCGCGCTGAGTCCTGTGGCCCGTACCGGGCCATGACTGCGTCGAAGATGGCCTGCTTGTTCGCGAAGTGCGCGTAGAGCACGCTCTCGCTCAGCCGGACCTCTCGTGCGATTGCACGTATCGACGTGCCCTCGAAGCCGTGTTGCGAGAAGAGTCGCACTGCCGCCCGCGTGAGCTCCTCTTTGGTGTCGCCGGCTTCAGCCTTCCGGGGGCGACCAGGCCGACGTCGAGCGGGTGTGCCGTGGTCAGTCCGGTCCATGGGATGGGGCTCCTCTGCAGGTGGGATGGATGCCGTTGACACATAATAGAACGAGCGATTAGTTTTGTAGGTGAGGCGCGCCATCAGAGCAGTGTCCTGTCGGACAAGAGGAGGTGGTCATGCAATCGGCCGGAGTGAGCAACGGTGCTCGATTCGTCTTCGACGAGCCGAGCGCGGACCGCTTTCTGTATGCCGGATGGTCCGTCGATCCTCCAGCGCGGCTTCCGTTTGTGCGGCACAGCGACAAGCGGGCCAGGATGATCGCACGATGCTGCGAGTACGCTAGGGGCGCGCAAAGGCGTACGGGGACGATATCCGCGACCATCTTCGAGACCGAGGTGATGCCACCACTGCCTAGTGCCCCCCGCTACGACGTCCTGATGCTGCTGAGGGTGAACTCGCCGCAGGAACTCGCGCGAGAGGTTGCGGAGGTGCGAGATCTCGCTCCGGAGTTCATGATGCCGGCTTGGAATTCGCGTCGCATCGGCGACACCGACCGGACTGGCCATGCGACCTTCCTGTTCAATCACTTCGTCGCGCAACGGTCCGATGCGGCGATGGCGGGTTTCGAGCGGGTCGCAGGATGGTTCCCGGACAAACTCGGCGTGGATAACGCCACACTGCTTCAGCCCGACGACCGGGAGGCTGATCCGTACGTCTTCGTGAACTATGTCCGTGTGCCCAGCGGCCCCCGGAGATTCTTGCTCGGAATGCTCATCCGACCTAGTTTTCACACCTACGTCCGCAGAGTCCTGCGCGCGCACCACATGCAGGCATTGCCCTTGCTGGCGAAGCCCGTTCGGCTCGAGTGACTCCTCCGATGAGCGGCGTCATGGATCGTTCGTTCTCGATGTTTTCTGGTGCCTCAGCCATCGGCTTTGCTGCCATGATCACTGCGCTGAATGCCATCCTCGTTCCGACGGGTGCGCCGACCCCGGGCTCTGACGCTGCCGAGGCGGTGAACTACTACGAGGGTTCCTCACTGATGCTGTGGGCGGGATCGTTCATCCCTCTGGCGTGGGTCCTCTCGACGCTGTTCGCTGCGGGAGTGCTGTAACGCGTTGGTGGTGGGGCGAGCCAGCCCTGGGGCTCGTGGGATTTGGCGGAGTTCTGGCGCAGAACGTCACGTTCACCATCGTGATCGGTCTTCGACTGGCGATGTCGAGTGCCGGAGAGCACGCGGGGGCAGATCTTCTCTGGAACCTCCACGAGGCGCTCTTCGGTCTGAACGGCACGTTCCTCGCCCTCGCCATGGTCGGGTTCTCTCTGGCTGGGCGACCGCTGGAGTCTCGTTGTACTGTGCGACATCATGTTCGGCGACCGTCGGCGTTTCCGCGAGCTGCTGCGTCATTCAGAGGAGCGGATCGCCTCCAACGTTTTGGCGAGCAGGCTCAAGCGCATGTCGGACGTCGGCCTGCTCACGCGACATGGCGATCCGACCC
>DAHVRJ010000144.1:0-36524 GCA_027322505.1 Demequinaceae bacterium | reverse complement strand
TGAGGGCGTTATCGGCCGGAATCTGCCCGCCGGCGTTACCCAAGAACAAGCCATTGAGGGGCTACGGGCCCAGGGGCAAGACCAGGTCGCCGACATGCTCACCGGCATGAATGTCACGCCGGGGGAGGGTATTGACTTCTCCCTGCTGGGCACGGTCTTGGGCGGTGTGCTGGTGCTGTTTGTGGGCGCTTGGATCTTTGGGTGGGTCCAGGGATTGGTCACCACCGGCGTGGTCCAGCGCACCGTGTATCGCATGCGTCAGGACGTTGAGACAAAACTGTCTCGCCTGCCCCTGAGTTACTTCGATAGGCAATCACGCGGTGACGTGCTCTCACGGGTCACCAATGACATCGACAACATTTCTCAAACGCTGCAGCAAACGATGAGTCAGCTCATTAATGCGCTGCTGACCGTGCTGGGCGTGCTGGGAATGATGATTTGGATTTCGCCGCTGCTAGCGCTCATCGCGGTAGTGACTATTCCGCTATCGGTGTTTGTGACCGTGCAAATCGCGAAGCGATCACAGCCGCACTTTACCCAGCAGTGGCAGAAGACCGGAACGTTAAATGCCCACATTGAAGAGATGTTTACCGGGCACTCGCTCGTTAAAGTCTTCGGGCGCGAAGAGCAGGCGCGCCAAGCCTTCGATGTGGAAAATGACGGGGTATTTCAGGCCAGCTTCAAGGCCCAGTTCATCTCCGGGACGATTCAGCCGGCCATGATGTTCATTTCTAACCTGAACTACGTGCTTGTCGCGGTGGTGGGCGGGCTGCGCGTGGCCTCGGGCACCATGACCCTGGGTGATGTGCAGGCATTTATTCAGTACTCACGCCAGTTCACCCAGCCGCTAACGCAGGTGGCCTCGATGATGAACCTACTCCAGTCCGGTGTTGCATCAGCTGAGCGCGTTTTTGAACTTTTGGATGCGGATGAGCAGAGCGCTGAGCCGCAGCGTCCGGCCCAAGTGGGCAAAGTGCGCGGGCGCGTGGCCTTTGAAGATGTGAGCTTTAGATACGACCCCGAAACACCGCTCATTGAAGGCTTGGACTTAGCGGCAGAGCCGGGCCAGACCGTGGCAATCGTCGGGCACACCGGAGCGGGGAAGACCACGCTGGTGAACATTTTGATGCGCTTTTATGACATCGATTCTGGGCGTATCACTCTCGATGGAATCGACACCTTTGAAATGTCGCGGCCGGAGCTGCGTTCCAACATGGCCATGGTCTTGCAAGACACCTGGCTCTTTGGTGGCACGATCGCGGAGAACATCCGCTATGGCCGGCTGGATGCCACCGATGAGGAAGTGGTCGAAGCCGCCAAGGCCACCTACGTCGATCGCTTCGTGCGCAGCCTTCCGGATGGATATGAGACGCGCCTAGATGATGAGGGTGGCAGTGTTTCTGCCGGCGAAAAGCAGCTCATCACCATCGCCCGGGCCTTCTTGACCAATGCACCAATTTTGATTTTGGATGAGGCCACTTCATCGGTCGACACGCGTACCGAACTTCTCGTCCAACAGGCCATGAATGCGCTGCGGGTGGGCCGGACCAGTTTCGTAATTGCCCACCGACTCTCCACCATTCGCGATGCCGACGTGATCGTGGTTATGGAATCAGGCGCAATTGTGGAACAGGGCAGCCACACCCAGCTGCTAGAAGCCGGCGGCGCCTATGCGGACCTGTATAACTCCCAGTTCGCGCGCCCGATGTCCGATGCGGCCGAAGCGCCGGTCGATCCGGGTGGAGAACTTGTTTGAGCTGCAAATAGGTGAGGTCACCAGCCCCACCGATGGGCGCATCGGCGACTATCTGAACTTAAAAGACGTTGCACTGCGCCGCCGCATCGAACCGGAACGCGGCTTATACATGGCCGAATCCACCTATGTAATTCAACGCGCCTTGGCAGCGGGCCATGTCCCGCGCTCTTTTCTCACCTCGTGGCAGCACCTGCCCATAATTAAGGACGTCGTGGCGCAGCTACCTACCGAATCTACCGGCGGGCAGGCAGAGGTAATTCCCGTATTTGTGGCCCCGGACGCCGTTTTAGAACAAATCACCGGCTTTCGAGTGCATCGCGGAGCGCTAGCGGCAATGCAGCGCCCGGCCCTGCCCAGCGTGGCGGAAATTCTCGGAAATGGTTTGGATGCGCGTCGACGCATTGTGGTGTTAGAAGACATTGTCGATCACACCAATGTGGGCGCAATTTTTCGCTCAGTGGCAGCGCTGGGCGCCGATGGGGTGCTCATCACGCCGCAGTGCGCCGATCCGCTATATCGGCGCAGCGTGCGCGTCTCGATGGGAACAGTTTTTGCTATTCCCTGGACCCGCATTGAGTCGTGGCCAAGCGGGATTGAGCAACTGCGCGATGCGGGGTACACCACCGCCGCGCTGGCTTTAGGTGAAGAATCCTTAAACTTGACCGAATTTGCTGCCCAGAATCCGGAGCGTGTAGCTCTCGTACTGGGCACCGAGGGGGACGGCTTGCAAAAACGCACTTTGGCGCAGTGCGATGTGGCGGTACGCATCCCAATGCGTCCGGATGTGGATTCTTTAAATGTGGCCGCGGCCTGCGCTGTTGCCCTGTGGGCACTCACCTAACTCATTAGATGGATCTTATAACTTCAATCGCTGCCTAGCGATGCATTTGGTTGATGCTTACAAAAATTAGCGCTGCGCAGTGGGAACGATAAGCGCGCGAGCAATTGTGTTGAAGGTTGCCGCGCACCCTGCGGCGCCGGGCAGTGTTTCGGGTGGAAGATCCAACTTCTCCACATTTAAAGCGTGCACCGCGAAGAAGTAGCGGTGGACATGATCACCTGGCGGCGGAGCGGAACCGGCGTAGCCGCGTGTTCCGCTGTCATTCATCAGGTGAAAAGCCCCGGCGGGAAGCGAATCAGAATCCGGATTTCCCGCGCCCGCGGCTAGTTCAGTTACGGTCACCGGAATATTTACTACCGTCCAGTGCCACCACCCAGCCGGGCCGGGAGCATCGGGGTCATAGCAACTGACCATGAAGGATTTCGTTTCTTGTGGGAAGCCTTCCCAGCGCAATTGCGGGGAGTGACTGCCGCCGTCCTGAGTTTGTTCAAAAGGGAGCGGGGAGTTGTCAGCAACTTCATTGCTGGTGACGGTAAAAGAAGGCACCGCGGGCAGTAGGTCATAGGGACGGGGAGCGACGGGGCGTGAAATATCCATGCCGCCATTGTAAAAAATTAGTCCAACTTGACAAGGGTGTCAGTGGGGTCGTGTACTAATTGTTCTCGAACAGATGTTCGATGGTGGTTTTGGTTAGACGTAGTGAATGAGGGAAAAATGGGAGCGCTGCGCGAGATAAAAACTCTAGATGCCAGTGATCGAGTTGCTCTGGCGCGCGCAGTTTTAGCACGGGCAGAATCTGCTCACGGCACCACAACGCACGCCTTGGGAGTTCCCACTTTGCCGGTCGCTGACCAGATCGCAACGCTGCTCCCACACGGCGGATTGCACTGCGGGGTAGTAACGGTTTTACAAGGTTCTACTGCCCTTTTACTCACGTTGTTATCCCGCGCTTCCCAGGAGGGTTCCTGGTGCGCAGTGGTGGGATTTCCCGAGATTGGGGCGCTGGCGGCTGCTGAGGCAGGAATAGATCTTTCCCGATTGGCACTGATCCCCGATCCCGGCCAACAGGTGGGGCAAGTATTAGCGGCACTAACTGACGGGCTCGATGTGGTGGTAGTGGGCCCGCAACTGGATCGGCGGCAATTGCGACCCGCAGTCCAGCGGCAAATTGCAGCGCGTGTCAAAGAGCGCGGTGTGGTGCTCATATCACTCCAGGAATGGTCCGGGGCCGAATACACCCTGCAGGCGCACGTGGCAGGTTGGCGAGGAATGGGCCGCGGGTATGGGCATCTAACGAAACAGGATCTGATTTTGGGCCGCGGGGGGCGCGGAGCTGCCCAGCGCCACATTAGTGCCGAAGTATCGCTTCCCTTGGCGGCGGTGTGAAAGATGCAAGATGAGCGAATGGCAGCCCTGTGGGTGCCTGACTGGCCAGTTTTAGCGGCTATGAGCCAGGAAAAACTAGCGGCACATCACCCCGTGGCCACGGTAAATTCTCGCCAATTAACCGCTATTTCCGAAGTGGCCCGCAGGCAGGGGGTGCGGCGGGGGATGCGCCTGCGTACCGCGCGAGCAATTTCCCCCGAAGTGGTGTTCATTTCAGAGGATCCGCTGCGTGATGCCCGCATTTTTGAACGCGTCCTAATTGCAGTTGACGACGTGGTGGCGGGAGTGGAGATTGTGCGCCCGGGCCTGCTGGTGTTTTCGGCTGCCGGGGCGCTGCGCCACTGGGGTGGTGATGAGGTACTTGCTGAACAACTCATCTGGGCGGTGGCTCACCACACCGGCTGGGAAAGTGCCGTGGGGCTGGGGGAAGGGCTGCTAGGGGCCGTTAGCGCCGCGCGGCGCAGTCGCTTAATTGCAAAGGGAGAAACTCGACAATTTTTAGATCCGCTTCCCATTACTGAACTAGTGGTGGCCGGCATCACTCCAGCCCACCAGCGAGCCGAATTAGAACAACTTGTCGACCTGCTCCAACGGCTGGGCATTCGCACGCTGGGGCAGTTTCGACACTTAAGTGATGGGGATGTGAACGCACGATTTGGCTCACTGGGCCGGTGGGCGCATCGGCTGGTAACAAACAGGTTGGCAACCGGGGGAGTGCCGGGCACCATTGCGCAGGAAATCTCGGCTCATCTAGATATTGATCCACCTGCCCAGCGCGTTGACCAAGCAGCTTTCGCAGCTCGCCAAGTTGCCACAGAACTGCATGAAAAATTAGTTGCGGCGGGTTTGACCTGCGCGCGACTGCAAATTGCGGTGCGCAGCGAATCGGGTAACGAACTGCAGCGCACCTGGCGCTATGAGGGGGAGCTGACCGCTCGAGAGATCACCGACCGGGTGCGCTGGCAACTAGAGGGCTGGATTTCAGGGCGCAGCGGACAAACCCCGGATGCGGGATTAGAACATATTGTGCTCACGGCACTGGATGTTTCGGCCGGGGGTAACGCGCAGGGGGAACTGTGGGGAACGACCAGTAAAAAAGATCAGCATGCGCACCGGTCACTAACTCGCGTCCAACACCTTTTAGGCCCCGCCGGAGTGTTTCGGCCAGTTTTAGAAGGTGGACGCAGCCCCCAGCAGCAGGTGCGCCTAGTGGCCTGGGGGGATGACCTGGCACCGCTGCGGGACCCTAACTTGCCGTGGCCAGGCCGCGTTCCCGCCCCCGCTCCCACCTTGGTCCACCCCAAACCAATACCGGTTTTAGTAACCAGCGCGCAGGGGCAGCAGATAAAGATTTCGCAGCGGGGTGAACTTAACTTTGAACCCGGCTGGCTAGCGCCCCGCTCCGCGGCCCCGGCAGAAAAACGTCAACAAATCACGGGCTGGGCGGGGCCGTGGTTCGCCGCAGAGCGCTGGTGGGAGGGGCAGTCCCCGCGGGCGCGTTTCCAATTTTTGCTGGAAAGCCAGCAGGCGGTATTGGTGGCGTGCCAGGGAAATGAGTGGGTGGTGGAGGCCAACTATGACTAAGAAGCCATACGCCGAACTGCACACCCATTCGGCTTACAGCTTTTTGGACGGCGCCTCGCACCCGGAAGAGCTCGTCGCCGAGGCAGCGCGCTTGGAATTAGATGCCCTGGCGCTAACTGATCACGATGGGTTATATGGCGTGGTGCGCTTCGCCGAGGCGGGCAGACGCCTGGGCATGCCCACTGTTTTTGGGGCGGAAGTGAGCTTGGGCCAACAAGAAACTATGACCGAATCCCCCGATCCGGCCGGCAACCATCTAGTGATCTTGGCGCGCGGCGTTGCTGGTTATCGATCGCTATCGCGCATGATCGCTCAGGCCCATTTGGCAACGGGCGAAAAAGGAAGAGTGGCTTTTCAATTAGAAGAACTCGCCGCGGCAGCCGATGGCCAGTGGCTGGTGTTGACGGGCTGCCGCAAGGGAACGGTGCGCACCGCGCTAGAGCGCGATGGGGCCACGAAGTGGGATCCCGCTGCGGCAAAAGCAGAACTGCGCACGCTGCGCGCCGCCTTCGGCCCAGAAAATGTGGCGGTAGAACTCATTGATAGTGGTGACCCCCTCGACAGTGCGCGCTGGGAAATCCTGTCGCAATTGGGCACTGATTTGAATCTGCCCGTAGTGGCAACCGGCGCGGTGCATCACGCTCGGCCCCAGCAGCATCAATTGGCCTCGGCGCTGGCGGCGATTCGAGCCCGTCGATCACTAGATGACATGGATGGATACCTTCCTGCCGCCAGTAGACACTTGCGCTCCGGAGCGGAAATGAGTCGCCGATTTTTTCGCCATCCGCAGGCGGTTCGTACGGCATATGAATTGGGAATGGAAAGCGCATTTGACCTTTCGCTCGTTGCCCCGCAATTACCACCCTGGCCCGTCCCGCCCGGCCACAGCGAAATGTCGTGGCTGCGTGAACTGGTACACCGTGAGGCCCGCGCCCGCTACGGGCCGAAGGAAAACGAACTAATTCCGGGGGCATATCAACAAATTGCTCACGAGCTAGACATCATCGAACAGCTGGGTTTTGCTGGATATTTTTTGATAGTCCACGACATCGTGCAAGAGTGCCGCCAGCGCGGAATCCTGTGTCAGGGGCGGGGCTCAGCCGCGAATTCAGCCGTGTGTTTTGCGCTGGGAATTACCGCGGTAGATGCGGTGCAGCACGGGTTACTTTTTGAGCGTTTCCTTTCACCCCAGCGGGAGGGGCCACCCGATATTGACGTGGACATTGCGGCTGACCGGCGCGAAGAAATAATCCAATATGTCTATGAGCGCTACGGGCGCACCCACGCGGCACAAGTAGCCAACGTCATTACCTATCGTCCGCGTTCAGCCTTGCGGGATGCTGCTCGGGCTCTGGGGCACGATGTGGGGCGTCAAGATGCGTGGAGTAAGGCGCTGGAGCGCTGGAGCCCGCTTAGCCAGCAGCCCGAAGACGTGGAAATTCCGGCCGATGTGCTTGATATTGCACGCCAGTTAGAAAAACTGCCGCGCCACCTTGGAATCCACTCAGGCGGCATGGTGATGTGTGATCGACCAGTTATTGAGGTTTGTCCAGTGGAATGGGCGCGCATGCCCGGCCGCACAGTCTTGCAGTGGGATAAGGATGACTGCGCCGATGCGGGCCTGGTGAAGTTTGACCTATTGGGACTGGGCATGCTCTCAGCTTTAAAAATCGCCTTTGACCTCATTAAGGATCATGCGGGAAAACAATTAGAGCTAGCGACCCTGCCACAAGAAGACCCGGCCGTATATGACCTGCTGTGCGCCGCTGACACCGTTGGAGTTTTCCAAGTGGAATCTCGAGCGCAAATGGCGACTTTGCCCCGACTGCAGCCGCGCTGTTTTTACGACATCGTGGTCCAGGTAGCGCTAATTCGTCCCGGCCCCATCCAGGGGCGCTCGGTTCACCCCTACATCCGCCGAGTGCGGGGTCAGGAGAAAGTCACCTACCCCCACCCGCTGCTTCAACCTGCCTTAGAAAAAACTAAGGGCATTCCACTCTTTCAAGAACAACTCATGCAAATTGCGGTTGATGCTGCCGGTTTCACGCCGGCAGAATCTGACCAACTACGCCGGGCGATGAGTTCAAAACGCTCAATTGAACGCATGCAGGTCCTGCGCGAGCGGCTCTTTTCGGGCATGGCAGAGCGAGGCATAACGGGAGAAGTAGCGGAAGATATTTACACCAAATTACAGGGATTTGCCGACTTTGGTTTTCCTGAATCACACGCCTATAGCTTCGCCTACCTGGTGTATGCCTCCGCCTGGGTCAAAGTGCATTACCCAGCAATTTTCTACGCCGCCCTATTGGCCGCCCAGCCCATGGGGTTTTACTCCCCACAAACTCTGGTCGCTGATGCGCGCCGGCGCGGAATTACCGCACTGCGTCCCTGCGTGCACCACAGTGAGGTAGAAGCCACTGTTGAAAGCGATACGCGCAGCGGCCAACTGCAAATCCGGTTGGGCCTCACCTCGGTGCGCGGCGTGGGGGAGGCGGCGCAGCGCATTGTTAATGCCCGAAAAGTTGGCAAGTTTCGCGATACGGCCGACCTGGTGCGCCGCGTGGGTTTAAGTGTGGCGCAACTTGAGGCATTAGCCACTGCCGGGGCACTAGAAACTTTTGGTCTAGATCGGCGCGCAGCACTGTGGCAGTCGGGGGCGGTGGCCACTGAGCGGGCCGACCGTCTTCCTGGCACCGCGGTGGGGGTGGAAGCGCCAATGCTGCCCGGGATGGATGATTTTGAATTAGATATGGCCGATATGTGGGCTACGGGAATTTCCCCCGATTCTTATCCCACCCAGCATCGGCGCCAAGAATTAACGCAGCGCGGCGTGCTATCAGTACAAAAAGCCATTGAAACTGAACCCGGCAAACGAGTGCGCGTGGGCGGGGTAGTCACGCACCGGCAACGGCCTGCCACCGCGGCGGGGGTCACATTTTTATCTTTAGAAGACGAAACCGGACTATTAAACGTGGTGTGCTCCGCCGGACTGTGGGCGCGCTTTCGCACCGTTGCTCAAAGTAGCCGGGCCCTGATAGTGCGCGGGCTTATCGAAGAGGGCGATGGCGCCATAAATTTAGTAGCCGACCATTTATCCCCGCTGAAAATTCAAGGGGCTGGACGCTCCCGTGATTTCCACTAGTTCCAAACCAGACTTGGGTAAAGGCCGGATCTATACCGGGTCATATTCTTCTTCGCGCGTTCGTAAGCGGGAATAGACCGCCCACACCACAGCCACGATCGGCACGGCAACAATCGCACCGACCACACCGGCCAGGATCGTTCCAGCGGCAACAACGACGGCTACCACCACCGGGTGCAGACTGACCTGCTTGCCCATGACCAGTGGCTGGAGCACATTTCCTTCAAACTGCCCAATCAGAACGATCAGGCCCATGCTCACCAGGGCAATGATGGGCCCGCGCGCGGCCAGAGCCACCACGGTGGCGATCGCCATGGCGATGGGCGAACCAATTAGCGGAATGAAAGTACCGATAAAGACCAACAAGCCCAGCGGTAGCGCGAGGGGAACTTGTAATAGCCACAGCGCGATAGACGCTAATAGACCGTTGGAGGCCGAGACAATAAATATGCCGCGGGTATATCCGGCGAACGTATCCCAGGCTGCTTCTCCACCAACTTCCCAGCGGTCCCGCAGGCGGCGTGGTAATTGCTGCAAAAACCACGTCCACATGCTGCGCCCGGAGTGCATGAAGAAGATGGCACAGAACACGGCCAGTGCCAGCCCCACAAAGGTTTGCCCCACCGCGCCGGCGCTGTTAAGGGCCTGGCTCAAAATGTTTCCGCGATTGTCAAAGACCCAGTCCCGCGCCGATTTTAAGGCGTCGGTGATGTCATCGCCGCTGATGGGAATCGGGCCGCGCTCCAGCCAGGAGCCAATCTCTGAAATACCTTCGGAAAACTTTTCCCCCAGCTCTTGGGCTTGAGAGGCAATAGAAACACCAATAAAAACCAAGAGGCCCAAAACCACCACGGTGGCGGTGATCAGCGAAATCATTACCGCCAACCAGCGTGGCATAATTTTACGTAAAACATCGACCATCGGACGTAAAACCGCCGTCATGACGATGGAGCCGAACAGCGCTACAAAAACAAACTGCAGCATGCCGGCAACGACCGCTAAAACGTAAACGATGGTGCCCACCACCAGGATGCGCCAGGAATAGCCGGCAGCGGTTTTTAACCACTGGGGCGAGTTGTCATTTCCGCCATGAGAATCATTTTTGCGTGCGGCCATTCCGGCAACGCGGCGCTGAACTAGCCGGGTGCCATTTGGCCGCGCCGCGGGTGGCATTTTCGAACTCATAAACGGTTAATCCTTATGGGTGATCTAGCTGCGGCTTTCATCTCCAGCGCTTCCGGTAATGAAAGCGCCGTCACCCCGATAAGCGCCGCAACTAACCGCATGCTGCGCACCGGGGCTCCTAGCTGAATTGATTTTGTCGAGTATGCCACGGCAGTGCGTCTTCGAGAGTGGAAGCGAGGGAGAGCAGAGTCTTTTCTTGCCCCACGCCCGCACCGATCAACACGCCGAACGGCAATTCCGGTCCGCCGTCTTCAACGCTGGCCCAGTGCAATGGCAGCGAGATAGCCGGAGCGCCCGTTAGATTCCACAAACTCGACCAGGGCGTAAACGCTTTTTGGGCCTCAAAATCGGCGGCGGGATCCTCGTCATTGCGGATCGATCCCACCTCAGCCGGCGGCTGCGCCAGTGAGGGGCAAACGATCAGGTCGTATTCCGCCCAGCGCTGCGCCGTAACGCGGGTAAGGCGCTGGACCGAATTGATCGCCTCTAACAATTGCAGACCGCTGACATCACGCCCCTGCGCCCGCATCGAGCGCGTCAACGGCAAAAGCATGCTTTCTGCCTCTTCTGGCAGCGGCGCCGCCAGCGCCATGGTCGCCCACAGCGGAACAAAGGCCTCCCACTCTTCAGCCGCGAATGGCGCGCCGGCCTCTTCGGTGTGGTGCCCCAGCTCATTTAGGACGGCGACCGTCGTCTCCACGGCCCGAATCGCTTCGGGATGCACGGGGGCGTCGGGGGAGACGATGGGGTCAGTAACTACCCCGATCCGCAGGGGCTGTAATTCCAGTTCACAACCCTCGAGATAGGAAGTCACGGGCCGAGGCAGGTGATAAACCTCACCGGGCCACGGCTTAGAGATAACGTCCAACATTGCCGCCGTATCGCGCACGGTGCGGGTGACGACACCGTCCGTTGATAGCCCAAGGCCATCACCATTGAGGGGTCCTTTGGAAACCAGGCCCCGGCTCGGCTTGAGTCCGACAAGCCCGCAAGCCGCAGCGGGAATCCGAATGGACCCGCCCCCGTCACTGGCGTGGGCCGCGGGAACGATTTTGGCGGCAACCGCAGCCGCCGCGCCACCGCTCGAGCCGCCCGCACTGCGCTCTAAATCCCAGGGGGTGCGAGCCGGTGGAGCAATAGCCGGTTCGGTGTAAGGCGGTAAGCCAAATTCGGGAGTATTAGTCTTACCCACCATGAGCGTGCCCGCCTGGCGCAGCAGCGTCACAATGCCATCGTCTTCTTCCGCCACATACTCCGATAGCGCCGCGCTGCCGGCGGTGTAGCGCACTCCGGCAACGGGAGTGAGGTCTTTAATTGGGCACGGAACACCAAGCAAAGGTGGCAGGGGAGTATCGGTGCGAGACGCCGTCCTTAATAATTCTTCCGCCTGCTGCGCCTGCTCAAGCGCCAGGTCGGGCGTCAGCGTAATGAACGCGCCCACCTGGGGGCCGATTTCCGCAGCGCGTTCGGCAGTGTGCTGGGCGACTTCGGTTGGCGAAACCTCGCCATCGCGGATTGACTGGGCAAGTTCCAAAACTGAAAGTTCATGAATTTCGCTCACAGGTTCACCATAGGGCTCCGGCAACTTTTTTGCCCAGGCATAATGAAGCTCGGCCGTGGCGTCGTTTTGATAAGGAGTTCCCATGCCCGCTGACCCGTATCTGTGGCTGGAAGAAGTTGAGGGGAAAGAAGCACTGGATTGGGTGCGGTCCCGAAATTACGAGAAAGCCGCACAGCTGGCCCAGGCTCCGGAATTTCAGACAACCAAGCAGCGCATCCGCTCCGTTTTGGACTCGGATGAGAAAATTCCCGCGGTCGCGAAAATTGGCGACTTCTACTACAACTTTTGGCGCGATGAAACCCATGAGCGAGGAATTTGGCGCCGTACGACGTTGGATTCCTACCGCACGGCCGAACCCGAGTGGGAAACCGTCCTTGATATCGACGCGCTGAATGTGCAAGAAGAGGAAAACTGGGTGTGGGGCGGCGCCCGTATTTTGCGCGAGATAGATCCAGCCACCGGTGAACCAGTGCGCCGGCGCGCTTTGGTGCACCTATCGCGCGGGGGAGCCGATGCGACCGTAACCCGCGAGTTCGACCTGGTTGATAAAGACTGGGTAGAAGGCGGCTTTGAACTGGCCGAATCCAAGGGCGGCGTGTCGTGGATTGATCGCGACACACTGTTTGTTTACACCGACTTTGGGCCCGACACGATGACCACATCGGGCTATCCCCGCCAGGTGAAGCGCTGGAAGCGGGGTACGGATCTGGCGGCCGCGGAAATGATTTATGACGGTGCAAGCACCGATATGTTCATTGGTGCCTATTACGATTCCACTCCCGGTTTTGAACGCAGCTTCGTCTCGCGGGCGCTCACGTTTTATTCGGGTGAGGATTTCCTGCTCGAGCCTTCCGGTCAGATGCAAAAAATTGATGTACCCGACTCGGCCGAGATCGCCGTTCACCGGCAGTGGCTCACGATCGAACTGCGCGATGATTGGACGGTGGGGGAGACCACTTACGAGGCCGGATCGCTGCTGGCCACTGACTTTGCGGCTTTTTTAGCAGGCGAGCGCAACCTAGAGGTGGTGTACCAGCCCAGCGAGGCGTCCTCCCTCGTTGGCTACTGCTGGACTCGCCATCATCTGATTTTGAACACGCTGGTCGATGTGGTGAGCCATTTAGAAGTGCTCACGCCCGAGGAAAGCGGATTTGCACGCCGACCGTTCCCAGATTTGCCGGCGACCGGGTCGATTGGCGTCAGCGCCGTGGATGCGATCGACAGCGATGACCTGTGGTTGACCGTGACTGATTTTCTGACACCCACCACGCTGTCACTGGTGCAATTGGATGAGGCCGGGGCCGTATCGTCGCAAGAAAAATTGAAATCCATGCCCGATTTCTTTGACACTTCCGGGCTGGTTTCGGAACAGTTTTTCGCGATTTCTAACGACGGCACTTCCATTCCGTATTTTGTGGTGCGGCCTCAGGACCTCGCTTTTGATGGCACCGCGCCGACTTTGCTATCGGGATACGGCGGCTTTGAAATCGCCCGCACGCCGATTTATTCCGGGGCCCTGGGCGCGGGTTGGCTCGAGCGTGGCGGCGTCTATGTATTGGCAAATATTCGCGGCGGCGGGGAGTATGGCCCTGCCTGGCACAAGGCAGCGCTGAAAGAAAACCGGCATCGAGCCTATGAGGATTTCGCTGCTGTCGCCCGCGATCTCGTGGCCCGTAACATCACCTCGCCCGAACATCTAGGAACTCAGGGCGGCTCAAATGGCGGGCTGCTCACGGGCAACATGCTTACCCAGTATCCCGAGCTTTTCGGCGCGATCGTGATTCAGGTTCCGCTGCTAGATATGAAGCGGTACAACAAGTTGCTGGCGGGCGCTTCGTGGATGGCCGAGTATGGCGATCCGGATGATCCGGATCAGTGGGAGTTTATTTCTGGATTCTCGCCCTACCACCTATTTGATCCGAAGCGCGAATACCCGCCCGTGCTGTTTACAACCTCATCGCGCGATGACCGCGTCCATCCCGGTCACGCCCGCAAAATGGCGGCGCAGATGCTGGAAGCCGGCTGCGACGTGACGTACTACGAGAACATCGAGGGCGGGCACGGTGGCGCGGCCAATAACGAACAAGCTGCGCATATGGCCGCGCTGGCCTATGAATTTTTGCGCAAGAGGCTGTGATGAAATATCGGGCCACATGCGCAAGGATTTGTGCAGCGTTATAGAGATTTGTGATAAGGATTCGTGCAGCCTTCTACCGCTGACAGCGGCAAAAGGCTGCACGTTTATCCGCGTGGTCGTTTAAACGCGGCGAAACTGTCCCAATGAGCCGAATTTATCGCTAGGGGTGCAAAACATCGGATGAATGAACACACTTTTCCGATGGAAGGGCCGAAAGAAGGCTTGAACCTGCCGATAATTTCGGCGAGCCTTGATGTAAACAGTAAAAGCCGCATCCTGGCAGATAAAGCCGCAAAATATTTGCATGCGCACGGTCACTATGCTCCGCTCGTTGATTTGGCGGAACTAGCGTTTCCACCTTTTGACAACCGCCAGGTATTCAACGCACCAGAATTTAAGCAGATCCATGATGTGATCAACGAATCAGACGGCATCGTGCTCGCGCTCCCGATCTACAACTGGGCACCGCCCGCGCAGTTAAAGTCGGTAATTGAGGCCACAGGAGCCACCGGCGACGGCGTGAACACCTCTGCCTGGTTCGACAAGCTCGTGACTTTCATCTGCGCGGCGGGCCTTGCGCACAGCTATATGGCCACCGGCGGGATCGCGCAGTCTTTGATGCTCGACTTCAAATGTGTCATCAACCCGTACACGGGCTATTTCGCCAGTGAAGACTGGCAAAGCGAAGAGCAAGGCATTCTTCTACCCGAGCGGGAAGCGCACCTACATAAAACACTGACAGTGCATCAAGAACTAGCCAGTTTGCTGCGGGGCCGTTCCTATAAATCAGACTGGGAAGTTTAAAACTTCGAGCGAAGCGCCCGGCGCATAACCGAAGCGTGGTGCCATAAGTGCCCTAGCCCATGTGGATCGGGGCGCTATTGCGTGCTCTAAATTGCGCGAGATATGTTCTGGATTGTTCCTTCGGGTAATGCGTTGAGGTAAATGGTTTTTCTTACCTCTTGTTTACCGCGTAATACCAACGAAAATAACTGTGTCCGAGGGGGGACTCGAACCCCCATGCCCTATACCGGGCACTAGCACCTCAAGCTAGCGCGTCTACCAATTCCGCCACCCGGACATGCTGGTTTTCCAAAGAATTTTCTTGGGTATTTATTCCTGGGAACCGCAGAAGAATCTATCACAGCCTTCAGGCAACATCATAACCAACCGTAGAGAATTAGGAGCGCGGCCAGACCCGCACGCCGGGCTCGCTCAGATCTGCGCGCCCGCCCGCGCCGAAACTGAAGCCCGAGTTGGAAACAGCAAAGAAACTTCGAGAGCATGGGACACATGACAAACCCGCTGCTTGCCCCCGCGCACCTTCCATATGCCCTGCCCGACTACGCCGCCATCAAAGATGAGCATTTTATTCCGGCGTTCGAAACCGCGATGGAAGAACACCGCGCCGAAATTGAAGAAATTTTAAGCAACGACGCCCCCGCCAGTATTGAAAACACGCTGGTCGCCCTCGAGCGCACGGGCCAAAAGTTGGAGCGCGTCGCCCGCATCTTCTTCAACCAGACAAGCGCGCACGCGACCGAGCCCATAAAGGCGATCGAAGAGGAAATCGCCCCCAAGCTCACCGCGCATCAGGACGCGATCAGTTTGGACCCGCGCCTGTGGCAGCGCATCGATGCCCTGTATCAGCAGCGCGATGAACTTGACCTGGATTCCGAAACGAAGCACCTCCTGGAGGAGAAGTGGCGGGACCTGCGCCGCGAAGGCGCCGCTCTCGACGACGCGGCCCGGGCCAAACTCGCTGAATACAACTCGCAGCTCTCGCGCCTAACTACCGCATTCCCGCAGCGACTTTTAGACGACACCAACGCCACCGCGGTGATTGTGGACGACGTCTCGCACCTGGCCGGTATCGCGCCGAGCACCGTAGCGGGTTATGCACAGGCCGCGCAGCGCCGCGACTTACCCGAAGGAACTTACGCCATTGAACTGGGCTTGCCGACGATGCAGCCAGTTTTGGCCGCAGCAGAAAACCGGGAACTACGTGAGCGCATCTACACCGCCTCCATCAACCGGGGCGCCAACGGCGGGGACACCGATACGCGCGACCTCGTGGCCCAGATAGTTCGCCTGCGGGCCGAGCGAGCCGAATTACTCGGACATCCCAATCACGCCGCGCTGGTAGCGGATGAGGGCACCGCCAAAACAACCACCGCGATTAGTGAACTCATGGACGCTTTGGCGCCGGTTGCCGTCCAAAATGCGAAAAAGGAAGCCGCCGACCTGCAAGCGGCGCTCGAAAAAGACCATCCCGGTGAAAAACTGCAACCCTGGGACTGGGCATTTTACGAAGAAAAAGTTCGAGCGCAGCGTTACGCGGTCGACGACGCGACGGTCAAGCCCTATTTCGAACTCACCAAGACCCTCAACGACGGTGTCTTCTTCGCCGCTAATCGCCTCTACGGCATAACGTTCCAAAAGCGCCCCGACTTGGTCGGCTACCACGAAGACGTCGACATTTATGAAGTGTTCGAGGAGGACGGTTCCAAGCTCGGCCTCTTCCTGTTCGACCCATACACCCGCGACACAAAATACGGCGGTGCGTGGATGAACGACCAGGTGGGGCAAAACCGGCTGCTTGATGAAAAAGCAATCATCGTTAACAACCTCAATATCGCTAAACCGACCGCCGGCGAGCCCACACTGCTAACGATCGACGAGGTAAGGACACTGTTCCACGAGTTTGGCCACGCGCTGCACGGGCTGCTATCGGACGTGAACTATCCGTCATTTACGGGAACCTCGGTTCCCCGCGATGTGGTCGAGTTCCCATCACAGGTAAACGAGATGTGGATTTTGCACCCCGAAGTGCTACCAAACTACGCCCGCCACGTCGAAACCGGCGAAGTCTTGCCGGCCGAGATCGCCAACAAATTGCGCGAAGCGCAAATCTACGGTCAGGGTTTTGCCACGACCGAGTACTTGGCCGCCGCCCTACTCGACCAGGCTTGGCACCGCATTTCCGCCGCCGAAGCCGCCGAAATCACCACGCGCGAGCAAGTCATGGCGTTCGAAAAGCGCGCACTGGAAGAAGCTGGCGTCGCGATGGATGAACTGCAGCCGCGCTACCGCACAAGTTATTTCGCCCACACCTTCGCTGGCGGTTACGACGCGGGCTACTACTCCTATATTTGGGCCGAAGTCTTTGACGCCGACGCCGTGAAGTGGTTCGAAGAAAACGGCGGCCTCACGCGCGCAAACGGGCAGCGCTTCCGCGAGGCTTTGCTCGGCCGAGGTGGCAGCGCCGACATGCTGGATCTGTACCGGGACCTCCGCGGCCGCGATGCGATCCTTGAGCCGCTTCTGACACGCCGGGGTCTGACTGGGTAGCCTCGCAGATATGACGACGACTCCGCCGCCAATCTCAAGCGCCGCCCAAGAAGAAACGGTAGAAATCTGCCGCAATCTCATCCGGATGGACACCTCCAACTACGGAGACAACTCCGGGCCGGGGGAGCGCGAAGCGGCCGAGTACGTCGCCGAACTGCTCAGCGAAGTGGGCCTTGAGCCGGAAATTTTTGAATCCGCTCCGCGCCGCACCTCAGTTGTTGCGCGGCTGGAAGGAAAGAACCCGGACCGGCCCGCGCTAGTCGTGCACGGCCACACCGACGTCGTCCCAGCCGAGGCGGACGACTGGAGCGTTGACCCCTTCGCCGCCGTGGAAAAAGACGGCTGCATTTGGGGCCGGGGCGCGGTGGACATGAAAAACATGGACGCGATGATCCTGGCCACGATCCGCGACATGCTGCGCACCGAGACCCGACCCGAGCGCGATCTGATCATCGCGTTTTTTGCTGATGAAGAGCACGGCGGGCGGTACGGTTCCCACTGGGCGGTGGAAAATCGGCCCGAACTGTTCGCGGGTGCAACCGAGGCCATCAGCGAGGTGGGCGGCTACTCCGTTGACATTGCCGGCCAGCGCACCTACCTGCTCCAAACGGCGGAAAAAGGAATTGCCTGGTTGCGCCTCATTGCGGAGGGGCGCACCGGGCACGGCTCCCAGGTCAACACCGAAAACGCGGTGGCCCGCCTGGCACACTCCATCGCGCGCATCGGCCAGTACAAATGGCCCCGACGCATCATTCCGGCGGTGGACGAACTGCTGCGCGGGGTAGCGGATCTGGTTGATAAACCCTATGACCCGGAAGATCCCGAGGTTGTGGACGGTCTGATCGCACAGCTGGGCACAACCGCCCGCTTCGTCGGCGCGACCGTGCAAACCACCACCAACCCCACGATGCTGCAGGCCGGCTATAAAGCCAACGTCATTCCCGGCAGCGCCGAAGCCGTAATTGACATGCGGGTCCTGCCCGGTGATGAGGGCGAATCGATCAAGACCATCGAATCGCTCCTCGACCCGGGCGTGCGCTGGGAATACGTCCAAGAGGACGTTCCACTGGAAGCGCCTTTTAGCGGGCACCTCGTCGACATGATGGTCGCCTCCCTGCAGCGCGAAGACCCAGACGCGCACGTTTTGCCCTATGCTCTGTCCGGCGGCACCGATAACAAAGCCCTGTCACGTCTCGGAATCACTGGTTACGGTTTCGCCCCGCTCCAGTTGCCGGGGGATATGGACTTTGCCGCCATGTTCCACGGAATCGATGAACGGGTCCCGGTGGCATCGCTGAAATTTGGCACCCGCGTGCTGGGACACTTCTTGAAGCGCGCATAAGGCACTGGCACTGCCGACCAGTGTGACGGTCTTGGATATGACCGATTACTTCTGCACTAGTGACTACTGCGAAGCAGAGGCGGGAAAATAGTCAAAGCGTCGTGCGGTGAATGCGCATGATGCGCCTACGCAGCCAGATTTTACGCCTTCCGCCTATGTAGAGGCGGGTGCGATCCAACTCCCAGCGGCCATACTCAGCCTCGTCCGTCAGGAGTTCCTTGGTTTCCTGGCGCGTGATATTCGGGTCGATGGTGACTACGCGTAGCTCATACTCTTTGCCGTTGATGAACTTCCGCGATCGCTTGACGGCTGCGGGTGCAGTATTGAACACGCAAAACCTTCCAAACTGTGACCGAATGCCTGTGCCATTTCATATCGTAACGCGCTAATGTCGATATATGACCGTAGACCCACGCGCCGCGCTCGATCGCCTCATCGCCGCATTTGAAGGACATCTGCGCGCCCTGGAGGCGACCCAGGGCGAAGACGATGATTCCGTAGTTGAGCGCGCCTATGACATCCTCGCCGATGCTTATGAGGCTTATGACGAGGCGCTGGGCGAGACATTTGACGAAAGCACGCCGCTGTATCTCGATGATGACGACTACGGTGACGATGACGACAGCGATGACGATGATGACGACATCGTTCTGGTCGATGACGATACCGATAATTAGGCGGAAATACCGCTGAGTAATTAAGCGGAAATATCGTCGAGCGCGAGCCGAACTTCTTTCGGTAATTCGACCGCAGCTTCGCCCAGGGATCCCCGCAACTGCTGGGCGGTGCGAGCACCAACAATGGCGCAGGCAATCTCGCCCCTATCGCGGGCCCAGGCAAGGGCTACCTCGGCGGGGTGCTTACCCAAACCATCGGCCGCGGTCACCAACGCCTCCACGATGGTGCGCGCGCTGCTTGAAAGGTAGGGCTGAACAAATCCGGCCAAGTGCGCCGATGCGGCACGTGAATCCGCGGGAGTCCCGCGCCGGTATTTGCCCGTTAATACTCCGCGTCCCAGGGGCGACCAGGCCATGACACCAACGCCCAAGGCTTGGGCAGCGGGAAATAACTCTCGTTCTGCGTCACGGTTAACCAGCGAATATTCCACCTGCGCGCCGGCCAAGCGCACACTATCGCGCAGCAGCGTGGCGGCCTGAGCAACTTGCCAGCCGGAGTGATTAGCCAGCCCCACATAGCGCGCCTTACCGGAGCGCACCGCAAGTTCTAACGCACCGAGTGTTTCGTCGATGGGGGTCTTCGCGTCCGGGCCCTGCACCAGTAGTAGGTCCACATAGTCGGTGCCCAACCGTTGCAGCGAGGCATCCAAACTGTTCAAAATTGCGCCGCGCGAGTTATCGACGACCGCTCCATCAGGACGAGACCGCACCCCAGCCTTGGTGACGATTACCAGTTCTGGGCGCGGGACGACGTTCCTAATAAAATCGCCAAGTAGTTCTTCCGCCGCGCCGTCCCCATAGGTGGCGGCCGTATCGATGACGGTACCGCCCGCATCTAAAAAGACCTCTAGTTGCTCGCGCGCTTCATGTTCATCGGTATCGCGCCCCCAGGTGAGGGTTCCCAAACCGGTTGCGGAAACGCGCATGCCGGTGCCGCCCATTACCCGCTCTTCCATACCGGGCAGGCTATCGCGAATCCGGTTTCGTCTAACCGATGACCTAGAGTTTTTAATGATCAAAGACGGCGCGGTGCCGCCAGTAAATTCTTAAAAGTTAGGCTTAGTACGTGCTTCCTTGGATTTCACCGCAGGTTCCTGCTCTGCCTGGTAAGGGCAAAACACCGTCTCTTTTTGATTCCAGTTCCCAAACCCAACTGTCCGCTGCCAGCGATGCGCGCGCGGGCCTATACGTGTGCGGAATTACGCCCTATGACGCCACGCACATCGGGCACGCTGCTACTTATGTGGCATTCGACCTGTTGGTGCGAGCTGCGCGCGATGCCGGGATTGACCTGCACTATGTGCAAAACGTCACCGATATTGATGACCCACTCTTGGAGCGCGCCGCTGCTACCGGTGTGAACTGGCAGGACCTGGCCCGGGAACAAACCGAACTGTTTTTCACCGATATGGTCGCACTGCGCGTTTTGGCGCCCGACCACTACGTCTCGGCCGTGGAATCAATTCCCCTGGTTGTTACCGCGGTGGAGCAGTTGCTGGCCGAGGGGAAGGCGTATCGCGTTCCCGTTGGAGCCGATGAAGAAGTGCCGAACTCCGAACTCGGCGATGTATACCTGGACCTAAGCACGGACCCGAAATTTGGGACCGTATCCAATTACACGCGCGATGAAATGCTCGAGTATTTCGCTGAGCGCGGGGGAGACCCAGATCGAGTGGGCAAGCGGAACCGACTCGACCCACTGCTGTGGCGCCGCGAGCGGGCGGGCGAACCGGCCTGGGATGGCGCAAGTTTGGGCAGCGGACGTCCCGGCTGGCACATCGAATGCGCCGTTATCGCGCACCACAATCTGGATGCGCCCTTTGACGTGCAGGGTGGGGGATCGGACCTACTGTTCCCGCACCATGAAATGTCGACTGATCACATCCGGCTCTTGCACGGCGAAGCCGCCGCCCCGCGCGTACACGCCCACGGCGGAATGATGGCCTTCGACGGTGAAAAAATGTCGAAGTCTTTGGGTAATTTAGTGCTCGTTTCGAATCTGCGCGCCGAGGGGGTGGACCCCATGGCGATCCGGCTCGCACTGCTGGCCGGGCACTACCGGTTTGATCGGGAATGGACCCCGCAGTTGCTCAGCGAGGCACAAGAGCGCCTGGCCCGCTGGCGCCGGGCAGCTGACTTGCCCGCCGGGCCGGCCGTTGAACCGATGATCGATCAAGTCCGGGCCGCCCTAGCCGATGACCTGAATTCGCCACAGGCCCTTATTGCAGTTGACGCGTGGGTAAAAAGCGCGCTGGAGGAGTACAACGCTCCCGCATTGAACGGTTCCGCGGCCAACGCTCCCGCTGCCCAAAATCCGGGCGCTGAAGCCGGCGCAGCCGCGCCCCAATTAATGCGCCAAGCCGTCGACGCCCTCCTGGGGGTTGAGCTTTAGCCGCCGTTATCCCGGCGCCGCAGGTAGCGCTCGAACTCTTTAGCGATCGCATCCCCGGTTGCCTCGGGCAAATCTACGGTGTCTTTAGCCTCTTCTAATTGGCTGACATATTCCGCGATTTCAGGGTCCTCTGCGGCGAGCTCGTTCACGCCGTTTTCCCAGGCCTCGGCGTTTTCGGGCAGGTCTGCCAGCGCGATAGTTTCCCCCAACAATTCTTCTAACCGCCCCAGCAGCGCGAGCATCGCCTTGGGCGCGGGCGGGTGGGCCACATAGTGCGGAACAGCTGCCCACACGGAAATTGCATCGAGCCCCTCGGCAGCGGCAATGTGCTGCAATACCCCCACGATCCCAACCGGCCCCTCGTACCGCGACCGATCCGCGCCGAGCAATTCCCGCACGGCCGGATCATCAGAGGTCGTTGAAATCGGCACCGGGCGCGTGTGGGGCACATCAGCGAGCAGCGCACCCACGGTTACGAGGGTATGGACTTCATACATCGCCGCAATGCTGAGCAGTTCTTCGCAGTAGGTGCGCCACCGAAATGACGGTTCAATGCCGCGCACCAGCAAAACGGTGCGCTCGCTATCCGGGCTGGTGGCCTTCCATACGGAAGTGGTGGGCCAGGTTAGTTCCCGCTCGCCCGAACCGTTGGTGGTAAGCGTGGGGCGATTTACCTGAAAATCGTGGAAGTCCTCGGGATCGATTTCGTGAACCAGCTCAGCGTCCCACTCGGACATGAGGTGTTTCATCACGTCGGAGGCCGCCTCGCCCGCATCATTCCAACCCTCAAACGCAGCCAGCATCACCGGTTGGGAGCCCAAAGCTTGCCCACCGATTAATGAGTCAAAGATTTCCTCATGCTCATTTGCCATACGGTCCAGCCTAGACTCCGCTATGAGATATGCCCGCGCGGCAACCACATATTGCGGCAACCATTTATCAAGGAGAATTCGTGACATCAGTTCCAGCAGCAGTCCTGTGGGATATGGACGGAACGCTCGTCGATACCGAACCGGCCTGGATCGCCGCCGAGGGGGAGCTAGTCAAAGTGCACGGGCGCGGCCACTGGGGCAAAGAAGACGGCTTACTCCTGGTGGGGCAGGCGCTACCGCGCGTGGCAGAAATCCTGCAGGAACGCGGCGAGGTGCGCTTGTCCATTGCCGAGATTTTGGAATACATCATCTCGCGGGTGGAAGCAGCCCTAAAAGAATCGGTGCCCTGGCTGCCCGGTGCCTACGAGATTCTTACCGAGCTCGCCCAAGCTGGGATTCCCTGCGCACTGGTGACGATGTCGTATCGCCGCCTAGCCAATCAGGTCGTACCCCACGCGCCCAACGGTGCTTTCAAAGCGGTTGTGACCGGGGACGAGGTCGAGGCCGGGAAACCTGATCCCGAGCCGTATGTGCGCGCGGCCCAGGCGCTGGGGCTTGATCCCGCAGCCTGCGTCGCGGTGGAAGATTCACTTCCCGGTGTTGCATCGGCTGAAGCCTCCGGTGCCCGCGTGCTAGCCGTGTAGCACTTTGTGGAAATCGCGGCCAGTCCCACGCGCAGTCGCACCGACTCCCTGGAGCGGATTTCGCTGGCAGATCTACAGCGCATCGCCCGCGGGGAAGTGATCGATCACCTGGCTTAAGGGGTTGATTTTGGACGGCGCCCTGCCGGCTTTAGTTCTCTCCCAGCACCCGTGCTTTGGCGTCTTTAGGCATTGGCGGCGGGGTACCACCAAATGCGGGGCACAGCGGTTTGTGATGACACCAGTCACAAAGACGAGAGGGGGTGGGCCGCCAATCGCCGCTGCGTGCAGCTCTTTCGATTGCCTCCCACAGCGCCAAGATTTTTCGCTCCGTAGCCAGTAATTGCTGCTTAGTGGGCTCGAGTCGCAAGACCTTGCCATCACCGAGGAACACCAGTTGCAACATGGCGGGAATTACTCCGCGGGTGCGCCAAATTACCAGCGCGTAAAAGCGCATTTGGAAAATGGTTTCCGATTCAAACCGGGGAGCGGGGGAGCGGCCGGTTTTATAATCCACAACTCGGATCGCCCCATTGCCAGCCACATCCATTCGGTCAACAATTCCGCGAATTTTTAAACCCGAACCGACGGTGGTTTGCACGAAGGCCTCGCGCTCTTGGGGCTCCAACCGCTGCGGATCTTCTAAGTCGAACCAGGTCGCTACCAGTTTTTCGGCGCTTTTGAGCCACTTTTCTAGCTCTTCGCTCGATTCAAACAGGCCCGCGGCTTCCGGCTCCTTTGCCAGCAGCTCCTTCCAAGCCGGTCCCACCATTTCTTGGGCCTGATTGACGGTACGCACGGCCGCGGGAAGGTCAAAAATTTCTTCTAAAACGCTGTGCACCAGCGTGCCGCGCAGCGCGGCGGAACTGGGTGGTTCCGGTAGTTCATCGATGGAGCGGAAGCGATAAAGCAGGGGGCACTGCATAAAGTCCCGCGCCCGAGATGGAGACAGCGAAAGGCTGCGCGAGTTTGGGGCGGTGGTCATTAATCGATCATAAGAGGGGAAGCGAAATAATCGGCACACTAGTGTGGGGACTGTGGAAAAACGTCGGCGACATCACGGCCGCTTCAGCGGTCAAGCCCGCGGCGCGCGGGTAGGAACCTATGCGGGAGCGCCGATTGTTTTCACATCTTCGTGGATCATCTTAGGCGGCTTGCTCATCATGCTGTTTGCGCCGATTGCGCGGCGAAACTGGCCCGATCTTGGGGCATGGTCATACGCAGTTGCGGGCCTCCTTGTTGCGATCCTTGGTCTTTCGACGCTCGTTCATGAAATGGCGCACGCGGTGGTGGCCCACCGCTCCGGTTTGCGCATCACGGCAATCAACGTGACGTTTTGGGGCGGGGCGACCCATCTGGCTTCGTCCAGCCCCACACCGCGCACCCGCGCCCTCATTTCCGGGGCCGGGCCCGTAAGCAACCTTGTACTGGCCGCAATTAGCTACCTGCTGTGGCAAATCCCCGAAGAATGGTCAATCTTGTGGGCGCTGCTGGCCGTTTTGACGTTCGTGAACCTGTTCGTGGGGCTGCTCAATCTCTTCCCGGCGCTGCCATTGGACGGTGGCGGGCTGGTAGAGGCACTTATTTGGGCCATAACGAAGGATCAGTACACCGCCAACCGCCTCACCGGTCGCATTTCACAGATTATGGGGGTAGCGCTGGCGGTAGCGCCGTTCCTGTGGATGGCTGTAGCCGGCGAAATGCTTGATTACTTGATTTTGATTTGGTGCGTCATTTTGGGTGCGACCATGTGGAGCACCGGGGCGGCTGTTCGCCAGCGCCCCCGCCCCAGCGCGGTACCGCAAGAGATTTTCATGCCGGCCATTGGGCTTAGCGCGGACCAGCCCGTTGCCAGCCTGCCCCCACATTTGGGTTCACTGCGCACCACCGCCGGCCCCGCGCGGCCCGATGCAGTAATTGGCGTACTGCAGGCCACTGATGGGACGGTCACCGGCTGGGTGGACCCGCAGGTAGCCAGCCAGGTCCCATCGAATTTGGCTGTGAGCACGCCCCTTTCGGCCGTGAGTCAATCACTGCCGGCGCAGGCGATTATCACCGGCGGCCAGGGCAATTCCGAATACTGGCTTTCAATTATTCGTCAGCTTCCCTATGAAGTGCCCGGTCTGGTCATCGTCGATCACGCCGGGCCCGGTGTGCCGGTGCGCGTTCGCGCGGCGGTGAGCATGGAGCGCCTGGTGGCTGCACTCGTTGCTAGCCAGCGATAGGCTCGCCAAACGTGAGTGATTTTCAAACAGGCGACGATACTCCTTCCGCGCAGCCGGTGCGAACAAAGACCGGCCCCTTTGAGGCGGGTGATCGCGTTCAGCTCACTGACGCGCGCGGTCGCCACAACACAATTGTGTTGCGGCCCGGTAAGGAATTTCACACCCATCGCGGATTTTTACGCCATGACCAGTTAATCGGAGCGCCCGAGGGGTCCGTGGTTAAAACGGAATCGGGCGTGCCCTATACGGCCTTTCGCCCGTTGCTATCTGACTATGTTTTATCCATGCCGCGCGGCGCCGCAGTCGTCTACCCCAAGGACGCGGCGCAAATCGTGGCCTCGGCCGATATTTTTCCCGGCGCGCGCGTGGTAGAAGCAGGAGTGGGTTCGGGTGCCCTGACAATGTCATTACTGCGCGCTATTGGTGACCACGGCTGGCTGCTGTCAGTTGAGCGGCGCGCGGATTTCGAACAGATCGCCCGGGGCAACGTAGAAAATTTCTTCGGCGGCCCCCACCCGGCATGGCGCACCGCAGTAGGCGACCTGGCTGATGTGCTGCCCACCGCGGTGGAAGCCGGAACGATTGACCGCATCGTGTTGGACATGCTCGCCCCGTGGGAGAACATTGAAGTAAGCGCCGATGCTCTAATTCCCGGTGGTGTGCTGATTGCCTACGTCGCTACTGCCACCCAGCTTTCCCGCATGGCAGAAGAGCTACGCGCCGATGGCCGTTTTACCGAACCCGACGCCTGGGAATCCCTGATACGCGGCTGGCATCTGGATGGCCTAAGCGTCCGGCCCCAACACCGCATGATTGGTCACACCGGATTTTTGTTAACCGCCCGGCGGATGGCAACTGGCCACCTCGCAGTGGAGCGGCGCCGACGCCCAGCCAAAGGCGCCCACGACCCCGAGGGTTTAGCGTGGAGTCCAGAGGATCTGGGTGAAAGACCAGTATCTGATAAGAAAATTCGTCGCACGCTGCGAGAAATTCAACGCGACAGCCCAGACGAGTACGAGGCGCAAACCGACGCTGACAACGACACAGCCAGCGATGCAGGAGGCGAAGACCAGTGACGCAGCCATCGCAAAGTAGCGGCAATGATGACCGCCATAATGAACTCCTGCGTCTTACTGCCCGGAATGAACGTTTGGCCCAGGCGCTGGCCACCGCCCGAGAAAAAATTGTGGAACTGCAAGCCTCAATTGATGAACTGGGTGAGCCGCCAGCCACCTTCGCTGTCTTCGTCAACTCGGTAGATAAGCAAACTGCCGACGTGTTGCAAAGCGGGCGAAAAATTCGGGTGGCGATGGGCCCCGGTATGGATGCAAC
Source organism: Demequinaceae bacterium (assembly GCA_027322505.1). Classification (GTDB taxonomy): domain Bacteria; phylum Actinomycetota; class Actinomycetes; order Actinomycetales; family JAJYRW01; genus JAJYRW01. The sequence continues at coordinate 10,100 of DAHVRJ010000144.1, read as the reverse complement.
AAGTTTCCAAAGAGGACAATCACTCCTTTTAAATGAGGCCCTGCAGGTAGTTGCCGCTGAAGACTTCACCGATACCGGCGAGGTAGTCACGTATAAAGAGCGCCTGGACCGTGACCGCGCTGTGGTGCTCACCAGCGCCGAAAATGAGCGCGTGGTAAATCTGGCTGAACCGCTGGCGCAAATTACGCTGCGCGTTGGTGATCCGCTGCTCGTAGACGGGCGCAGCGACTTCGCATATGAGCGCCTTGAGCGGGCCGATGTGCAAGACCTCGTTTTGGAAGAGGTCCCCAACGTCACCTATGACGACATTGGCGGGCTCAGCGCGCAAATTGATCAGATCCGCGATGCGGTCGAATTGCCCTTCTTGCACCCCGACCTGTATCGCGAGCACGGCCTGAAGGCGCCAAAGGGTGTGTTGCTTTATGGTCCGCCCGGTTGCGGCAAGACGCTCGTTGCTAAGGCTGTGGCTTCATCACTGGCGCGTTCCTATGCGGAAAGTCGCCAGGCAGCGCTGGCCGATAGCGCCCAAGATGGTGAGGTCGCAGCCAGCGAAGCGCGGTCATATTTTCTGAACATTAAGGGCCCGGAGCTGTTAAATAAGTTCGTGGGCGAAACTGAGCGCCACATTCGGACCATCTTTTCCCGCGCCCGGGAAAAGGCCGCTGAGGGCTACCCCGTGGTCGTGTTCTTCGACGAGATGGAGTCACTATTTCGCACCCGAGGCACCGGCGTATCTTCCGATGTTGAAACCACGATCGTGCCGCAGTTGCTGAGTGAAATTGACGGCGTCGAGAAACTTGATGATGTCATCGTCATTGGCGCCTCGAACCGTGAAGATATGATCGACCCGGCCATTTTGCGGCCCGGTCGCCTCGATGTGAAAATCAAAATTGAGCGTCCCGACGCCCAATCAGCCTATGAAATATTTGGCAAATATCTCACCCCTGATCTTCCCGTGCATGAGACCGAAATTGCCGAACACGGCTCAGTTGCGGCCGCGTTAGACGCAATGCGCCGGCGCGTAGTGGAACGCATGTACGCCGTCGATGAGAGTAACCAGTTCCTCGAAGTCACCTATGCCTCCGGTGATAAAGAGATCCTGTACTTTAAAGACTTTGCCTCCGGCGCGATGATCCAAAACATTGTTGACCGCGCTAAAAAGACGGCCATTAAAGAGTTCCTGTCGAATAATTCGCGCGGCCTGCGCTATGAGCACCTGCTGAATGCTTATTTGCAGGAATTCACCGAAAATGAAGACCTGCCCAACACGACGAATCCGGACGACTGGGCGCGGGTGTCAGGCAAAAAAGGCGAGCGAATCGTGTTCATTCGCACGATCTTTTCGCAAAAACAGCGTGAGGCACCCCAGGCGATTCAAACTTCGGAAAGTACCGGGCAATACCTGTGAGAGCGGCATGAGCGTCCACCGGGTAATGGGCATTGAAACGGAATTTGGCGTCTTTGCTCCCGATGACCCCGAGGCTGATCCGGGGGCTCTTTCGCACCTGGTGGTGGAAGCCTTCGCCGCAGCCAGTGCGGCAGATGGCCGCCCCTTAAAAACGGCGTGGGATTACTCCGGCGAAGATCCGCTGCGTGATGCCCGGGGTTATGACGTGCCAAAGAAGTTAGCGCGGCCCGAACAATTAACGCATGAGATTTCACACGCCGTCCCAAATTTAGTTTTACGAAACGGCGGGCGCTTATATGTAGACCATGCCCACCCGGAGTACTCCTCACCGGAGTTCACCACTCCCACCGCGGGCGTGCGGTGGGACCGAGCCGGCGAAATTGTGGCGCGGCGGGCGGTTGCCGAACTAGCCGGGCGCGAGGCGGGACCCCACCCGCTGCTGTATAAAAATAACGCCGATGGCAAGGGTGCCTCCTACGGCACCCACGAGAACTACCTGGTGGATCGCCAAGTGCCATTTGAAGACCTAGTGGCGGGTTTAATTCCCTTTTTAGTCACGCGCCAAATATTTTGTGGCGCTGGCCAAGTCGGGATTGGCGCGGCCAGTGAGGCGCCCGGGTTTCAGATGTCGCAGCGCGCCGACCATATGGAGCGCCTCGTTGGTTTAGACACCACGGCGCGCCGCCCCATCGTCAACACGCGCGATGAGCCCCATGCCGACAGCCGCAAGTACCGCCGCCTCCACCTCATCATCGGGGACGCCAACACCTTCGATGTAGCGACTTGGCTAAAGCTGGGCACCACCGCGGCTATTCTGCACCTGATTGAGCGAATCTACCTGGCTCCCAAGCCCGAGCTGGACGCGAAATTGCGCTCCCTAGTGCTGAAAGACGCGGTGGCAGAAGTGCGAAATGTGAGCCGGGACTTAACGCTTACCCACCGGCTGCGCCTGGAAAATGGCGAAAGCGCGACGGCGCTAGAAATCCAGCAGCGCTATTTTGCACTGGCGCGCCAGGTGGCGGGTAGGGACGCGGAAACAGCAGCGGTCTTAGCTAAGTGGGAAGAAGTGCTCACCGGGCTGGCAGCCAATCCAGCGACCATGACTGAACAGGTCGAATGGGTGGGCAAACGCGCCGTACTGGAGGGACTGCGGGCCCGACACGGCCTGGAATGGGACGCCCCGCGCATAGCCGCGGCAAATATTCACTGGTCTGATTTGCGGCTTAGTGGAATCGCGCAAAAACTGCGCGCCGGCGGGTTATTCGAAACGTTAATTTCGGACGACGCCGCGGCAGCCGCCGTAGAAGAACCACCTGCCGATACGCGCGCCTGGTTTCGGGGCAGCGCAATCGCTAAATTTGGTGCGGACGTGCCGGCCGCCAGCTGGGGAACGATTATTCTGCGCGGCGAAGATCACCTACACCGCATCCCTATGGTGGAGCCGCTGCGCGGGACTCGAGTAATCACGGAACAAATACTGACCGAATCTGGTTCTACAAGTGAACTAATCACTAAATTGACCGTTCCGTAGTTGGCAGGTGAATCACACTTGTTGGCGGCGTAGAATCAATGGGCAGTTGCTAGTTAAGAGGAGAAAGTATGGGGCAAGAGTTTATTCGGAAGGACCGGCAGGACACCCCCGAGCCGGAAACACCACCCGAGCCCCTCAAGGTTCCTTCCGCACAGGTAGCCCAAGTCGATGCGGTTTTGGATGAGATCGATGAGGTCTTGGAACTAAACGCCGAGTCGTTTGTGCGCGGTTTCGTACAAAAGGGTGGCCAGTGAGTTCGGCATCACACCCCGTTGGTTTACCGCCGGCTTTTACCGGACTGGGACTACCGTCCTTTGTGGATTTTTTATCCGGCCACGCTCCCGAGCTTTTGCCGCAAACGACCAGCGATAACCCGCAAAATCCGGCGCCGCATGGCACCACCATTTTGGCGCTGCGCTACCGCGACGGAATTCTCATGGCCGGGGACCGGCGAGCGACTGCGGGAAACGTGATCGCCTCAGCGCACATGCGAAAAATTTTCGAAGCCGACTCGCTTTCCGCGATTGGAATCGCCGGTACGGCCGGGCTCGCGTTGGAGTTAGTGCGCTTATTCCAACTGGAACTGGAGCATTTCGAAAAGATCGAGGGCTCGCTCCTGAGCCTGGAGGGCAAAGCAAATCGCCTTTCCACCATGATTCGGGGAAAGTTAGGCCTGGCCATGCAGGGTCTAGCCGTGATGCCGCTCTTTGCCGGATGGGATGACAAACTCGACCGGGGCCGCATCTATTCCTATGACGTCACCGGTGGCTGTTATGAAGAACGCGACCACCACTCGATTGGTTCGGGCGCGCTGTATGCCCGCGGCACATTAAAGGGTCGCTGGGAACCCGGGTTAAGCCAAGATGCGGCGGTAGATCTAGCAGTTCGCGCGATGGTAGATGTGGCAGAAGAGGACACCGCGACTGCCGGCCCCGACCCAATCCGGGGAATCTGGCCGCTAATCGCGACTGTCACGGCCGATGGCTACGGCGAAATTGCAGACGCTGAAGTCGGTGAGCGGGTCCACGGCGTACTGCAGCAGCGCCAAGAAACTGCCAACCAGCACCGGAGCGGGGTCGCTTCAGATGGCGGGATGGCTTCAGACGTGGAAGGCGATGAACAGCCATGACCATGCCGATATATGTATCCCCCGAACAGTTAATGAAGGACCGCGCAGACTACGCGCGTAAGGGGATTGCCCGGGGCCGGTCGGTAGTAGTCCTTGAATATGACCAGGGGATTCTTTTCGCCACCGAAAACCCCTCGCGGGCACTGCACAAAATTAGCGAGATCTACGACCGCGTCGGATTCGCGGCGGTCGGAAAATATAACGAGTTTGAAAATCTGCGAGTGGCCGGCGTGCGATACGCCGATCTGCGCGGATACGCCTACGACAGGTCTGATGTAACTGCTCGCGCGCTGGCCAACGCCTATGCCCAAACGCTGGGGACCGTATTTACCACGGAAGCAAAACCGCTCGAAGTGGAGATCGTGGTGGCCGAAGTAGGAATTAGCGCTGAATCGGATCAGATCTATCGCATCAGCTATGACGGCGCCGTGGTGGAAGAGCGCGGCTGGGTAGTGGTGGGTGGACGCGCCGATCACTTATCCACGCAGATGGAAAAGCAGTGGAGCCCGCAAATGCCCCTTGGCAAGGGCCTCAACCTGGCAATTGATGTGCTGGCCCAGGCCGATGAACCGCAGCGAGAACTGGATTTAGAACAGTTGGAAGTGGCGATCTTAAACCGGAAGAAACCGCGGCGGACCTTTGAGCGTTTGACAGCTGCGCGTTGTGCCCAGTTACGCCAGGAGAACAACTGACCGTGAGTGCGACTGCCGCGCCGGACCCCTCCAGCGCAAGTCCCATGCCCGGTGCGGCCCCGGCTTCGGATGTCCGCCGGATCTACGGCATCGAAACTGAGGTTGGTATTGCCGTTGAAGCCGATCCCGGTTTAAACCTGGGCCCGGAAGAAGTGGCCCGGGCTATGTTTCAGCCCGTGGTGACCTGGGGGCGGTCTTCAAATGTCTTTTTACCCAATGGAGCGCGGCTGTACTTAGACGTTGGCTCCCATCCGGAGTACGCTACCGGCGAATGCGACTCGCTGCATCAAATAGTGACGCACGATCGCGCGGGGGATCGCGTCTTGCAGGGGATGGCCGAAAAGGCCGAAGACGCCCTAAGTCAGCCGGATAAGCAGGTGAGAATCCACCTGTTTAAAAATAATCTTGACTCGGCCGGGAACTCATTTGGCTGCCATGAAAATTACCTGATCCGACGGAAAATCCCGCTGGAGCGCTATACGGACGCCTTGGTGCCCTTTTTAGTTTCCCGCACCCTGCTGACCGGCGCAGGCGGTATCGTTACGGGAACTGAAGGGGCCCGTTTTGTGCTTTCGCCCCGCGCGTTTCATATTTGGGAGGCAGTTTCGTCTTCCACGACGCGCTCGCGGCCCATGATCAACTCCCGTGATGAACCGCATGCGGATCCGGAACTCTATCGCCGCCTCCACGTGATAGTGGGGGACTCCTCCCGGGCAGAACCCACCGTGTTCTTGAAAATGGGCACGATGGATTTGATGCTGCGGATGGTGGAGGCCGGGGTTTCATTTGGTGATATTCGTCTCGACAAACCGATTCGGGCGCTGCGCACTATCAGTGGCGATTTCAGCGGGCGGGAACCCATCGCGCTGGCCTCTGGCAAACAGACGAGCGCGTTGGAACTCCAGCAGTGGTTTTTAAAGAAGGCCACCGAGTTTTTGGCCCACACCGGTGCGAATCGGCCCGAAGATAAGCAGGTCCTTGATCTGTGGCAGCGCAGTGTGGCGGCGCTCGAAGCCGACGATATGTCGGGGGTGAGCACCGAGTTGGACTGGGTGATTAAGTATCGGCTGTTTGAGAGGTATCGCCAGCGCAGTGGCTGCCAGTGGAGTGACCCGCGTTTGGCTCGCCTTGATCTGACATATCACGATCTATCGCAGGAGCGCGGAATTTTTGAGCGTCTGGAACAAAATGGCGCCGTGCGTCGTTTGACCACTGAAGCGCAGGTGTTGGAAGCGATGGCTCACCCGCCGCAGACCACGCGCGCGAAGCTGCGGGGGGATTTTATTCGCCAAGCCCAAGAACACGGTGTGGAATATACGGTGGACTGGGTGCATTTGCGCCTCAATTCACCGCCCACGCGCACGGTGGCTTGTCGCGACCCGTTTGCAGCCCAAGATGAGCGCCTCGCGACACTCTTTGCTTAGATGCGGCGGGCGGGTATTTGCTGCGTGGCACGGTTTGCGCAGCCGCGGCGCGACGATATTTGAAAAGAAAGGTAATTGTGCACACAACTACGCGCAGGAAAGCCGGGCGGTTAATTGGTCTGCTCGCAGTTTCAGCGACCCTCCTGGCAGCCGGCTGCAGCGCGGAAGAAGAAGAGGAAGAGGTGCCCGACGTCACTGACGTCACGGTATCCGAAGACACTTCTGCTGAGCCGGAGATTGATTTCACTGCGCCGCTCGACATTGAACAACTCGAGGTGACCACCGTGGTGGAAGGGGACGGCCCCGAACTCGCGGAGGGGGATCTGGCGCTAATTCAAGCGGTATTAGTCGACGCGCAATCTCAAGAGGAGCACATTAATACCTGGTCTTCCGAACCGCGGGCGATGCATTTAACTGTCACCTCTGCCGGCCAAGGCCTGTATACCGCACTCGTGGGCGCCCAACCCGGGGACCGGATTTTACTGAAGGAACCACCCGAGGCCGATGAAGTGACCACCGGAAGGGTCGCCGTCCTTGATGTCCTGCCTTCGAAAGTGGCCGGTGAAGAGATTGAGCCCAGTGACGACTTACCGTCCGTGTCTTTTACTGCCAACGGCGCACCATCAATCACGATCGATGAGGACTTAGAAGTCCCCAGCGAACTTGTTTCTCAGTCTTTAGTTAAGGGCGAGGGCAAGCAGGTTCGCGCGGGCCAGACCGTGACCATGAATTATTACGGCGTGCGGTGGGAAGATGGCGAAGTTGTGGACACGACCTGGACGGAAGAACAGCTGCCGCGCTCCTATCAAATTGGCGTGGGCGATCTACCCTCCGGGTTTGACACCGGACTTCTCGAACAGCGCATCGGTTCGCGCCTAATGCTGGTGTTGCCGCCCGAAGAGGGATACCCAGAAGAGGGCGTCACCGTCTTTATCGTCGAACTTTTGGCCGTGACTGGAGAACCGATCGAATTGGACAGCCTCGAAGACTAATTGCGCGTGCGCTCGGTTTTCGCAGACCAGGCCCGCGTTTTTATGGCAGCGCGAAACGCAGCTATAACAGCCTGAGTCGCAGATCCGCCCGCTGTGGGGTCTTTTCTCGTTGCAGCATCTGGGCTTCTTGTTGTGACCACATGTGCCAATACGGCTCGAACACGTCCCGCTCACGCGCCATTGCCCGCTCATAGCGCACGTTGGTATCAGCATCGAGCCAAATAAGTGCGGAGGTAAAACGCGCGATTTCCCGTGCGCCGGCCCCGCACCCCTCAATGAGTACCCGGCCACTAGTTGGCAGTGCGATCTCTAGCTCGCGCGAACTGAAACTCTGCTTCTCCCAATCCCAATATCGCGCACGAGCTGGCCTACCGCTGGACCAAGGGATTAGCACTTGTTCAGTTAGGTGGCCCGGCCCGGCGTGTAGCCCAGCCCACCCGGCATAAAAATTCTCAATGGCCAAAACCCTAATATCGGGATTTTGCCGGGCAACGGCGGCACTCAGGCTTGTTTTCCCCGAACCGGACCGGCCATCAATTGCCACAATCGTGGCGCCACTAATGCTGCTTTGGCGCGGAGGATGTGCAAAGAGTTCTTCTACAACAGTTGCAGCGCCATCCAGTGAGATGGCTTGCAGCTCCGATTCGGATTTCACGCTTTTACGCTATCGCTTAAGGCCTTCTTATCGCGCGGGACCAAGATGAAACAGATAGGGTTTTACAGTGAGCAAAGTCGTGCGCGTAATTCCCTGTCTAGACATCAAGTCCGGCCGCGTCGTAAAGGGCGTGCAATTCACCAACCTCTCCGATGCTGGTGATCCCATTGAGCTGGCGCAGCGCTATCAAGCCGAGGGCGCCGATGAAATCACGTTTCTCGATATCACCGCATCGAACGAAGACCGTGCCACCACGCTTACAGTTTTAGAGGTCAGCGCCCAAGAACTATCGATACCCATTACCGTCGGCGGCGGCGTGCGGTCGGTGGCCGACGTGCAACGCTTACTGGCCTCCGGCGCCAAAAAAGTGGGTATCGCAACCGCGGCCGTGGCCCGCCCCGAGTTGCTTAGCGAAATTGCAGACCAGTGCGGGCGGGGTCTTACAGTCCTTTCGGTTGATGCCCGGCGCTGTGAGCCGGGCCACACGAAATCCGGGTATGAAGTAACAACGCACGGCGGCTCCCAAGGTACCGGCCGCGACGCACTAGAATGGATTACACAGGCCGTGGATTTGGGCGCCGGTGAAGTCCTGTTAAATTCAGTGGATTTCGATGGCACCAACCGCGGCTTTGACTTGGAAATGCTGGCAGCGGCGCGCGAGGTAACCAACGCCCCGTTGATCGCATCGGGCGGAGCGGGATCGGCACAAGACTTCGTTGCTGCGGCGCAGGCCGGGGCAGATGGCGTGCTAGCCGCCAGCGTTTTCCACTTCGGGGTACTTAAGATCGCCGAGGTGAAGTCCGCACTGTCAGCGGCGGGCTTTAAGGTGGCATAAGGATTTTTTCTTCAAGTAGTCTGCGGCGTCGCGAACAACCGCAGCGTCTTTAAGTTCATAGATTTCATGAGGTGCGTGGCTTGGCCGCCCGGTCGGGATTAACTGGTGGAACTATTCGCCGCAGTTTCCAGCTCTTTTGGCGCGGACTGCGCGCCAAACCGCGTCTTTTCGCTCTCGGTATTTTCGGTAGCGCCGTTTACGGAGCCTCCACCGTGGCTTCGGGTTGGATGGTGGGGCGATTAACCGACGAGGTAGCGACACCCGCGATTCGTGGGGCGGCCGAAGTAACCGCGCGGCACGTCTGGATGGCCGGCGGGGTCCTGGCGCTAATCGCGCTCATGACTGCCATAGGAGTTGTGGGACGCCGCGCCATAACCGGGGCGGCAGTCTTCCACCTCCAGGCGCATAAGCGCCGCGAAGTTACGCATCAATACGTCAAATTGCCGCTTTCCTGGCACCGTCGACACCCCACGGGGCAATTACTTTCCAACGCGTCGGCCGACGTGGAAGCCGCAACGCAGGTATTTAACCCGCTGCCCTTTGCGCTGGGCGTCATCCTCATGCTGTTCATAGCCGGCTGGGCGATGCTGGCTGCCGATTACGTCCTAGGAATTGCGGGCATGATCATCTTGCCCGGTATTTTGGTGGCCAACGCGATTTATCGCCGGTACATGTCGCCACTGGTTACTCGCGCCCAACAGCTGCGCGCGGAAGTGGCCGACGTGGCCCACGAGAGCTTCGATGGCGCACTGGTTGTGAAGTCGCTGGGATTGGAAAACCGCGAATCCGACCGGTTTGAAAAATCTACGATGCGGCTGCGAGATGCAAATATCGCTGTCGGGCGCACCCGCGCGGTGTTTGACCCGGTGATGGATGCGCTTCCCACTTTGGCCACCTTGCTCGTATTAGCCGTTGGAACGGTGCGGATTTCCATCGGCGCCGCGGCGACCGGCGATGTCGTAATGGCCTCATTCCTCCTCACGCTAATGACGCACCCGGTGCGCTCAATTGGTTTCGTACTGGGCGAATTGCCGCGTGCCCTGGTGGGGTGGGAGCGTATTTCCCGCGTGATCGACGCGCAAGACCGGCTGCCTGCTGGTACCGCGGACATCACGGGCCAGGGGCCAGCTCACGTCACGGTACAGGGCTTAAGTTATTCCCATCGCGATCCGGCCACGGGAGCCGAAACCACCGTGCTCGACAAACTGGACTTAGACGTCACGCCGGGCAAGACGGTGGCACTGGTGGGTGCAACCGGCTCGGGTAAGTCCACCCTCGCCAACCTGCTCGTGCGCCTGGAAGCGCCCACATCGGGGGACGTGCTCATTGACGGCACTTCGCTCTCGGAGTGGTCAGCCGCCGCGCGGGCAGAACAAATAGCGCTGGTTTCGCAGGAAACGTTCCTCTTCGATGACACTTTGCGTGGAAACATCA
>DAHVRJ010000084.1:0-2599 GCA_027322505.1 Demequinaceae bacterium | reverse complement strand
AACCGTTCGGCAATTTTCCCGGCCAGCGCCGCGGCGTATTGGCGGTAAATTTTTGAACTGTGGCACGCATTATGGCGCTGACCATAGCCGTGGACACGGCCCTGAAAATCGGTGCGGTTTACCTCCGGGTGCTCCGTTCCTAACCACGGGGGCAGGGCGGCAGTTGCCGTTCCCAAGCAAATTTGACGGCCCTCGGCGTGTGCGCGATCCAAAATTTCTTCCAGCGGGGCCAGGTTGTAGGTCTGGGCATCCGGTTGCAGCAGCGACCACATGAAGACCCCCACCGTGAGGGTGTCGATATGGGCCTGGTCAAACGCTGCATAGTCGGCGTCCCAGATCTTGGCGGGCCACTGTTCGGGCGCATAGTCCCCGCCGTAGGCAATTTTGGAAAGCTTCGGGCTGGTCATTTCATCGCTCCATATCCGGGTATGCGGGTGTCATCAAGCCACGGCGGCGTCTCATCGCGGACGGGCGTGACCTCAATCAAGCTAATTTCGTTTCGGGCCAGCGAAAGGTTCAGTTCGCACCGGCCCGCCACGATTTCCACGCTCCCGTGTTCAACTGCGGGCACCGCCGCCGCGTGCAGTAGGTCCAGTTGCTGCCGCGTGGGGGAGGCAGGTCGGCCCAAATCCCGCCAGGTGGACCAGGCGTTGCCATCGGATTCACTGACTCGGCGCCGGAAGGTGAAGGCGCGGCGGGGAGTAGAAGTTGCCGCTTCCGCCGCCATGGGGAGGGAAAACCGGAGCTGGCGGCGCGCGTCTGCGCACGCGCTTGGGACCGGATTCCAAGTAAGGACGGCAACCGTACCGCCGGGCTTGCGCGTCACCAAGTGATCGGTACCGCGGGCTAAAACGGCGCTGCCCATCCGGGCCATAAACGCGTAAAGGTGATAGGTCGGTTTGCGAATCTGGCCGTGCGCTAGCAGTCCGAAGCCGCCGTGGAAGATACTGGCGGGAACGCCTTCTTCTTCGAAAACATCGCTGAGCGTCCAGTAGGCAAAGGAATCAACATGATCGCCACCAGCCGCGAGAACCGGCGCGAGATAGGCCGCGTTATAAGCGGTGTCATGGACCGGATTATCGGGCCGATAAGAGGTGTTGAATTCGCTAATATGCACCGGAAGTTCAGCAAGAACCGAGCCGGCCAACAGCTGGCGCGTGGCGGCAAACTGATTGAGCAGATCCTGGGCGGGGCGCAGATTTTGATAGACCCCGAAGGGCACATGTTCCGCCGGGCTGGAGGTATAGGCGTGGTGACTGATGAAGTCGATGGGCACCGAGCGCTCAGCAATAAAGTCGGCGAAGGGCTCCCACCAGTCCTCCGCCCCGGGGGAGAGCACCGGCCCGCCCACCTGCAGGCGAGCATCGACCTCTTTGACCGCGGCTGCGGTGGCTTCATAGAGCTGAAAATAGGCCCTTTGGTCGGCGTTTTCCCAAAAATGTGGCAGGTTCGGCTCATTCCATACTTCAATCGGCCACCGCGCGACCTCGTCAATGCCGTGCCGGTTAATCAAATGGCGGACGGTGGCCTGCACCAGCTCCTTCCACTTTGCATAGGAGCGCGGCGGTGTCACATTGCCCTGCCACCAAAAAACGGTTTGCTGCCCCGAGGCGAGCTCGGCCGGCATGAAACCCAGTTCTAAAAATGGGCGAACACCAAGGTCGAGATAGCTATCGATCACCTGATCCAAATACGTGAAGATGTAGCCGGTGCGGTGGCTGCCTTCCCACTGGTAGGGCCGGTAGATGCCCATGTCGTCGTGGAACATGCCGTGCCCGCGGATCATTTCGAACCCGATTTCTTGCTGGGCCAGGCGCAAAGCTGCCGCATGATCCTGGCGCAGGGACAGGTTCATGCGACCGGTTCCGATGCAGCGCCGCCAAGCTGGCGTTAGTTCTCCAATCGGATCAATTGGAACGGTATGCACCCATCTCTCCTTCAAAGTGTTTGACACGCGGTGAGCGCCAGCGTGCGGGGCCGGCGCGGTAGTGCTGCGCCGACCCCGCAATGGGCTTTGTCGTCATAAAGCCGCGTTTTTACGCGAGGCTGTTTACTCAGCCTGGCTTTCGGCGAAGCGCTGCTGGGCTTCATTGACGACATCGAGGTAGGAGTTCATGTTCATGCCCTCGAGTTCGCTGACGTAGTCATCCCACTCATCCAGGGAGCGCTGGCCCAAAATGAATCGCGCGGTGTTTTGCCACACGTGGTCCTTTAGCGCGGTTTGCCACAGGGAAACCTGTTCGCGCTCCAGTTCCTCTAGTGGCCAGGGCGGCGGCAGCGGGAGTTCTTCCTTAGTGGACATGGTCTCCACGAAGTCGATTACCTCATCGCGCAGCATCGAGCGGTCCAGCTCTTCAGTTGAACCGTGTTCCAACATCCAAACCCCGTTGTGGAATCCATAGTCCACGTTCAGTGCTTTCGGCGCTCCCGGATTGAGGTCGTTGATGTCGATGTCATCGGCCAACTGGCGCGTGCCGTCGTCATCCTTGGTGTAGGTGACGCCTTCCACGCCCCACTTCGCGAACTCCAGCCCCTCATCGGAGTAGTAGAGCCAGTCAATGAACTGCAGGAGGGCGAGGAAGTTCTCGGAGTCTTCCAC